>VBEJ01000121.1 GCA_005882985.1 Chloroflexota bacterium | reverse complement strand
CGTGGTGCGCAGCGAGACGAAGATCACGAGGGAGATCATCGCGGCGGCGGGAAGCCTGCAGGTGGTCGGGCGCGCGGGTATCGGCGTCGATAACATCGATCTCGATGCAGCGACAGAGAGAGGTATCGTCGTCGTCAACGCGCCGACGGGGAACGTGATTTCGGCCGCTGAGCACGCGATCGCGCTTATGCTGTCGCTTTCGAGGCACATCCCTCAAGCGAACGCTTCCCTGCGATCGGGCAAGTGGGAGCGCGGGCGCTTTCAGGGGACGGAGGTGCGCGGCAAGACGCTGGGCATCGTCGGCCTCGGGCAGGTCGGGTCGGAGGTGGCGCGGCGGGCGAAGGGGCTCGAGATGCGGGTGGTGGCGCACGACCCGTTCGTGCCGGAGGAGCGGGCACGGGTCCTCGGCGTGGATGTCGTTCCGATGGAGACGCTGGTGCGGGAGTCGGACTACATCACGGTGCACACGACGCTGACGGAGGGTACGAAGAGTCTCATCGGCGAAGCGGAGCTGCGTTCGATGAAGCCCTCGGCGCGGGTGATCAACACCGCGCGTGGGGGCATCGTCGATGAGGCTGCGCTAAAGAAGGCGCTCGACGAGGGGTGGATTGCGGGGGCTGCAATCGATGTCTTCGCGAAGGAGCCGATCACCGACCACCCGCTGTTCGAGTCGGACAAGGTCGTCGTGACGCCGCACCTCGGGGCATCGACTGCAGAGGCGCAGGAACGGGTAGCGGTGGACGTGGCCGAGCAGATCATGGCGGTGCTGCGGGGCGAGCCGGCGCGCTATGCGGTGAAGGCGCCGCTGATGCCGGCCGAGGCGTACAGCTACCTGGCGCCGTACGTGCCGGTGGCGTTCAAGGCCGGCGAGCTGGCGGTGCAGCTTCACGAGGGCCAGATGGGGCGCATTGAGATCGACTACTCGGGCGAGATCGCGCAGCACGACCTGACGCCGCTGAAGGCGGCGGTCGTCAGCGGTTTGCTGGCGCCGATCAGCGAAGACCATGTGAACGTCGTCAACGTAGACATCATCGCGCAGCGGCGGGGGCTACAGATCACGGAGAAGCGAGGGCCATCGCACGAGCTCTACGCGAACCTCGTCAAGGTTCGTATCGGGTCGAAAGCGGGCGGCGCCGAAATCGCGGGGACGCTGGCGCAAGATGGACCGCACATCGTCTCGATCGACGGCTTCTGGGTGGATGTCCCGCCGAGCGAGGGCTACCTCCTGCTGGTCGAGAATAAGGACCGCCCGGGAATGGTGGGCGCCGTGGGCACACTGATGGGCGAGTACCGCGTGAACATCAGCTTCATGAATGTCGGCCGGCACGAGAAGCGGGGGACGGCACTGATGGTGCTCGCGCTGGACGAGACGCTGACGCCGGAGCAGATCGCGCGGGTGAAGGAGATACCAGACATACTCGGGGTGAAGCTGGCGCGGTTGTAGGGGGAAGGAGCCGGGAGCCAGGAGCCAGGCAGTGTCGAGGCCAGAGAGGCTCTCCGGCGGCCTTGATATAGGCCGGGCATCTCTGCCGGGTGTCACCCTGAGCGAACGAAGGGTCTGTCCCGGCGGAATGGTTGGGGCGCGTATGACGTTCGGGACGCAGACGCCCGGCCGCGCCAGATTCTTCGTTGAGCTCAGAATGACAGATCGTGGGAGGATGCTGAGCCGGATTCGCGGCGCGTGGTTGCTCCGCTCGGTCCTTCGTGACCCTCCGTCCCGTGGCGGGCAGGCAGGACCAGCGGGAAGCGCGGAGTCTTCGCGCTCAAAACGGGCGGGCACGCAGGCCGGCCCCTACCGGCCATTTTCGACTAGGGGGTTTCGAGGCCGTCGTGGAGGGAGCAGTCGGCGAGGCCGGAGACGTATTTCGAGTAGACCCAGCCCTCGACAGGGGCGCTGATCCTGTACCAACCGTAGCCGGGGACCGGAGACGCAGTCGGCGGCGTGCCCGGCTGTGTAAGCACGAACTCCTCGCCGGTCACCGTCGAGTTGTCCTCGACCGTTCTGACAAGTTCGGCATCGGCCGATGGGTTGGCACGGACGTTCAGTCCGGTGCCCTGCGTGCAGACCGTCATATCGCCCGGCAACTTCGAAGCCTGGTAGTACTGCTGGCCACCGGCGTAGTAGGCCCAGTTGCCGTCAGGCTCGCGTCCCATCAGCAGAGCGCCGCCGCTGCCGCGCGGAGCTTGGACCCCAAGGACGCCGATGCCGCGGGAGGCGACTTCACGGCTGTTGGGGTCTATCGACACGCACTCTTTCTCCTCCGGGTTATTGGTCGTGCAGTCGGCTTCTGAAACCCCCTCGAGCAGCTCCATGGCCGCGGCCAGCGCCGCCTCAGCCGGGTCCTCCGATGGGGAGGCGGAGGATGAAGCGCCGCTTGTGATGATCGCACCGGCAGGTCCGGAGGATGTGCTCGACGGCTGCGCATCGTCGCCGCCGCCGCCGCAGGCGATCGTCGCGGCGCCGACGAAGGCGAGGGCGCCTAGAAGAAAGAGCTTTCGCATTGTTCTATCTTAAAACGCTGCGCGGGGCGCGCCGATACCTGGCTCTAAGAACCATGAGCAAGGACCCAGGAGCAAGAAATTGAAACAAGGAAAATGAAGAACGGGGTCGGGGTGGTGTCCCGCCGGTGGCGTCCTCTTTCGCGCTGGTGGCTGGGACAGATCCTTCGTTCCAGGATGACAGAGAGTGAACGCGTGCTTCAGTCTTCGAGTGGGTTGAAGACGAGGCCTGTGGGAACTTTCGGGTAGAAGAAGGTGGACTTTTGGGGCATGCGCTCGCCGGCGTCCGCGACGTCGAGGACGCGGGTGACAGGGACGGGGTTCATGAGCAGAGCGAAGCGCGCGCGGCCGCCGCGTACGTCGCGAACGGCCTCGGCGGCGTCTTCCGTGAACCAGAGGGTGTTGTAATCCGACATCTGCGATTCCTCTAGGCCGAGAATGTGCTGGAGGATCACGTGATTCGCGATCGCGTAATCGAGGTTGCGCCAGGCGGCCGATCGGTCTTGTGGCAGCAGTCTGTCGGCTGTTTTCGCTTCTGCCACTGTCAGGAGATAAAGGTCGTCCGACTCTGCAGACGCGAGGCCAAAGGCGGGCGTCCCGCGAGCCTCGGCGAGGCGGGCCTCGATTAGGTCCAGCGACGGCAGCTTCTCGACGCTGAACAGACCTTGCATCCGGTCGAGCGCCTCCGACAACGGCACATCGGCCGCCGTAACGCGATGGATCGGCAGGACAAGAAGACCGCGGTCGCCCGACGATGCTAGGGCGACGAGAGCGAAGTTCTCGGGCTCCTCGCCCGTCCAGGCCGAAACCGCGGCGCGGCGCTCGTCGCGGTAAGCGAGAGCCGTCTCATAACGGTGATGGCCGTCAGCGACGTAGAGGATCTCGCGCTCGAAGGCGCTCGTCAGCGTTTCAATCGCTCGCGGGTCATCGATGCTGCGGAGTGTGTGCTTCTGGCCGTCGCCGGTGAAGCCGGTGACGGGCGGGTCGGACGCAGGGTCCTCGAGCAGGGGGGCAATGCGGGCAAGCTGATCGCGGTAGATGAGAAAGACGGGGCTTGTGTTGGTGCGGATGGCGCGGAGCAGGCGCAGGCGGTCTTCCTTGGGGGCGCCGAATGTCTGCTCGTGGGGAAGGACGATGACTCTGTCCCAGGGCTCGAGGCGCAGGCGCGCAAAGATCAAGCGGCGGCGATATGATATGCCCTCCCGCTCGAATTGCTGGTCGTAGAGGTAGAACGCGGGCTGCTCGTCTCGGAGGAGCGTGCCGTCCTCGCGCCAATGCTTGAGCGCTTCGGCGGCCCGCTGGTAGCGATCGCCGTTGCTGTCGTAAGCAAGCTCGATATGGACGGCGTTGTAGGGCGAGCGCTCGTGGAGAGTGCGCTGCTGTTCGGGCGAGATGATGTCGAAGGGCGGGCAGATGGCTTTCGAGAGGTCGAGACCCGGCGCGTAGCGGAGGGCGCGAAAGGGGCGGACGTCGGCCATGGGGTGAGGATAGCACCGGCCGTTTGCGGGCGGCGAGCGGGGCTGCGATAGAATGGCATCGCAATGACGGCGATGGAGCGGACGGATCGCTCGAACGGGCGGCCGAAGCGATCAAGAATGCCGCGATGGGTGCCATTATTCCTTGCTTACCGGGGGCATGTTCTGGATTAGCTTGGTGGTGGAATTACCAACCGCCCGGACAATATTACCCGCCCTGTGGTTCGCGCTGGGGATGCTGCTGGCACTGGCTGTCGGTATTAGAGAACGGGCGGTTGGCTGGATCGGACCTCGACGGATGTCGAGGACAATGGGTCTTTTTCTTTGGTTGATCGGCCCCTTGATGATTCTAGGCGCATCATATTTGCGTCTCTTGACTGGCAGCGTCATTCTCTCGTTAATCGGCAGAACCCTTTCGGTCTTTGCGTTTTTGCCAATGTCGTATTGGCTACTCCGCAGCGTTAAGGACACTCTCATTGATTCCGGTACCGACCAAGGGGCGCTACCCAACTGAGCCCCTACGCCTGCACGTTCTGCGAGATTGTCGAGGGCCGCGAGCCAGCGGACATCCTGTACGAAGACGACGAGGTGATGGTGTTCCGCAACCGTCTGCGCTGGGTGCCGGTGATGCTGCTCACCATACCGAAGAAGCACATGACGCAGGCGGAGCTTTGGGCGAACATGGGGCATGTCGGCGAGATCGCGGTGAGGATGGGGCAGCAGCATTGCCCGCGGGGGTTCCGGTTGCTTTCGAATTTTGGGTACGAGGCCATGCAGAGCCAGGAGCACGGGCACGTGCATGTGATCGGCGGGACGTTCTTGGGGGAGTACGCGTGACGAGGAACATGGAACAGGGAACAAAGAACAGCGGATGTGCGGCTTGTTGCGCAGTATCCCCGGGATGCTTCGACGGTGGCAGATCTGGGCTCGAACAGGTCCCTCGCTCGCCAGGATGACAATGGCGGGGGCGATGCAGAGCGGGAAGGCAGTCTAGGTCTTGGCGGCGACGGGGGAGGGGAGGGCGATGCCGGCTTCCGCCAAGGCGGACTTCTGGATGTGGAAGAGCCGGCCGATACCGGCTTCCGAGAGATCGAGGAGCTGATTCATTTCGGCGCGGGTAAAGGGGTGGCTCTCGCCGGTGCCCTGGACCTCAGGGAACTCGCCGGCTTCGGTCATGACCATGTTGAAGTCGGCGGCGGCGCGGAAATCTTCGTCGTAGTTGAGATCGAGAAGGGCCATGCCGTCAACGATGCCGGCGCTGATCGCGGCGACCGCGTAGCGCAGCGGCGAGGCGCGTAGCTTTTCGGCCTGCATGAGTTTGTGCACGGCCTGCCCGAAGGCAACGTAGGCGCCGGTGATCGACGCCGTGCGAGTGCCGCCGTCCGCCTTGAGGACATCGCAGTCGACGGTGAAGGTGCGCTCGCCGAGGAGATCGAGCTTGGTGACGGAGCGAAGCGAGCGACCGATGAGGCGCTGGATCTCGGCCGTGCGCCCGGAGCGGCCGCTGGTCTCGCGGGCGGTGCGGGTGTGAGTGGAGCGGGGAAGCATTCCGTATTCGGCGGTGATCCAGCCGGAACCGCTGCCGATGGCGAAGCGGGGCAAGCGGTCCTCGACGGTGACCGCACAGAGGACACGCGTCTCACCCATGTCGATGAGAGCCGAGCCCTCAGCGTGGGGGAGGTAGCCGGGGACGATCGTCGTTGGGCGCAATTCGTTGGGCCGGCGGCCGTCGCTGCGGATCATACCGGCGCTGAGTATAGCATTGGGAAGCTCGCAGCCATCACTGGCCCGTGCCGGCTTCGGACAAATGGATCAGGGGAGGAGGACGAGCGGGATCTGTCGGACGTGAATCGGGCTGCCGTCGCGGGCGCTGTTTTCGTAGACCCAAAGGCAGACCGGCGTCTCTTCTGCGACCGAGAACGCAACGTCTTTCTGAAACGGCGCCAGAGTCTGCCCTTCAGAGGACATCGCCGTTTCGTCGACGATCGTGTTTCCGGCGGCGTCGAAGATGGTGATGCGGAAAGTGGCCTCGAAGGCGGCCACGCGTCCCTGGACGGTTACCGGGCTAGCTACGACGTCGCCGGCGTTGGGGATGTCGACCTGGTTGACGTCGTTTGTCGCCGGGTCGGGGTTGTCGCGGCAGACTGTTTCGAGCACATCCGGCGTTTCGGAGGGCTCAGCGCTGGCGGTCGCCGTGGGAGATGTGAGGGTGGTCCGGGTCGGGCTGGCTGTCGTCGCCGCTTCGTCGTCGCCGCCGCCGCATCCGGCGAGGATGGCGAGCGCGGGGATTGTCAGGAGAAGGAGGCTCTTCACCTAACGACGTCTAACCACCGCCATGACGATCGTCGCGCCAGAGAGTGCAAGTAACGCGCCTGCCAGCGACACGGCCTGCCACGACACTGGATCGGGCGCGGGCCATTCGCCGGTTTGAGGCAGACCGCCTGCTGTCGCTCGCAATGTCAGAGGAATCTGGACGACGCCAGAGATGTCTCCGCGCCCGGTAATCTCATATACCCAAAGACAGGCCGGCGTATCCGCTGACACTGAGAATGGGACCTGCGCGTCAAATGGTGAGAGCATGGTCCCATCAGCGGACATTGCCGTAACGTCGATAACGGTGTTACCCGTAGCCCCTGAAGCCGAATAATGGCCACCAGGACCGAAGATAGTGATCCGGAAGGTGGCCTCGAACGCGAGAATACGCCCCGTAACGCGGACAGGACTGGAGACAGTGTCGCCTGCGGTCGGAGTGTCAACCTGCGTTTGGTCGGGCGTCGCCGGAGCCGGATTAGACGCGCAAACGTTCGAGGTCTGGGCAGGGCCGGTGGCCGCTGCGTTCTGGTGGTAGGAGGCCGCCAGACAAATGAACGCGGCGACCAAGGGAAGAAGGAAGATCTTCATAGCCATAGCTCCTGCTGTTTCGCTTGCCTCAGGATAAGGACGCGGCGACTGTAACTGCGTTTCATTTTAGCCTTCGTTCTGCTAGCTAGAACGCGAGGCAATGGCGCGTAGATACCTTGTCCTCAGGCTGGACGGAAAAGCTAGCGCAGAGCCGCAGTCAAGATGGCGTTGGACGGCCCTGGTCGTAGCGCTGGAGAAGCCACGCGCCGGTAAGACCCCCGACCACGCCTAGAACGACCGCGAGCGCGATTGCTTGAGTCATCGCATCCTCCTTTGAGATCGCGTTTAGCTTATAAACGCGCCCGGACGGCGCACGGTTGGCGCGCCGCCCGGGATTCGATGACCTGCGTCCGGTTCCGCTTCCTGCGGCCCGCTAAGTTCCCGTGAACCAGCCGGCGACGTCGAAGATCACATGAACCGAGCCGGCTCTGTTGTATACCACAACGTTGCCGTCCGAGCCCACCGGAACGATCACGAGGTTAGCTATCGTCTGACCCGCTGCGAAGTTCAGGTTCGAGGTCGAAGGGAACGGCACCGTCGTCAAAGGCAGACTGCCGGGCGACGGGAACACCGTGAGAAAGCTGACCTCTGTTGGCTCCGTGACCGTAACATTCAAGACAACAGCGGAGACGCCTGATGCCGGCACACCACCTGCACCGGTTACATGAACTGCAAGCGTCCGCTCGGGTCCGATCTTGCCGATAGGATCAGTCGACGGACCCGAACGGGTGTCGAGAATGCGGGCGGCGGCTAGCGGATGGTAGCTGCCGGGCCCGTAATTGGGCGTAGGCGGTGGCGTGGGCGTTCCACCGATGATCGGTGGTAGCTCGGTCTGGCAGGGGCTGTACGCAACGTTTGGGTCCCCGCCGCTTGTGACCGTGCCCGCCTTGATGCACACAATTTCCGCGCCATCGGGCGTGTTCGGGTTCGGGTCGCAGGCATCGCCGATGTCATCGTAATCGGTGTCCCTCTGGTCCGAGTTGGCGACGATCGGGCAGTTGTCGCCGCGGTTCAGGAAGCCGTCGCCGTCGTGGTCTGTCGGCTGGTTGGCCGGCGGCCCCGCAGTTGCTTCGTTGGGCGTAGGGTCGCAGCTGTCCGGTATCCCATCAGGCGCAGGAGTTCCGCCAAATTGGTCGCTGTCGCCGACATCTGCAGGGCCACGCGGGTTCCAGACGGTATCGGGCGTAAGTGGACACGGGTCAAGCGCGTTCTCGTAGCCGTCGCCGTCGGCATCCCGCTGGCTAGTGTAGTGGGCGATGCTAGTGGTCGACGTGCCGGCACCTAGCATAGTGCGCAACGGTATGCCGCCCTCGTTGCCCGGAGTATCGGGGTTATCGTGCGTCACTCCATACGACACGCTCACTTCCTTCTGCGGCGAGCAAGTGTCGGTGATTGCGCTCGGAGCGCGCGGTGTGGCCGAACGCGCGGCGGACGACTGCTGAAGTACGCTCACCTCGGGGTAACCGTAGGCGGGATCGAAAGCCGGCAGACCGGGCAGTTGCGTGCCTTTGTCGAACACCAGGACTTGGAAGATCGTCCAGAGGTTCCCGGCCGGGGCGATTGCAGTGACGCCAACCGCGCGAAAGAGCGGCTTGATTGGCGGCTGTGGCCCATTGTTATCGTCACCGTTCCCTGCGATCCTATCCGGGCCGAAGTCAACCCAGTCGGGATCGAAGATGGCATTGAGGAAGGACGGATATTTGGTGACGGCCGGAGCCGGCTTTACGTCCTGGGCCCCGTTGTAGGGCGGGTTGTCGCCGGCCATTATCGCCAGGTCGTTACTCGTCCCGAAAGGCTGCGGCTGAACGGTATCGTTGATGTCGGTTGTGCCCTTCATCAATGTGAATGGCACCCGCAACTGGCTGTTGCTGCAGGGGTTATCTACGAGCCCCTGATTTGGTTGTGTACCAAGCCTGCCGAGGATGGCGCCGACGGGTATCGCGGTGTCATCAGGAGGCGCCGAAGGAGAAAGCGCAACCGCGCCGCCGACGCCGTAATCGTTCGTGTCGTCGGGCGTGCCCGCCTGGCCGTCCGGTCCCAAACCTAGCCCGAATCTGCCGACGACATCCGGATGCGCGCCAGCGCTTGCATCCGGGTCACAGCGAACAGTCATTTGTTGGTTATCGATATCACCGCTACCGCTCCTACAATACGTGGCGTTGAACTCCGGTTTGAAGCACTTGCAGCTTGGTGGGCCGCCGCCTCCCGAGGGCGTTGGCGTGGGCGTTGCGCCGGGTCCCTGCGTTGGTGTGGGCGACGGGGTAGGCGGCTCTGTCGGCGGGGGGCAGGTTCCACCCTCGACGTGCAGACCATCGCCTAGGGCCGTCTCTGCCAGCGCGATCGTGTCCGTCGTACCCGCGCCGGTGAAGGTGACTGCAACGCTGCCCGGTGGGTTGGGCTGGTCATCGGAGAGGTCCACATACAGCGTCTGTCCGGTCTGGTCGCCCACGACCTGAAGATTGATCTGCGACAGGACTCCTCCGTTCGGTGCGCTATACGATGTGTCGTCCGGCGTCGACTTGGGGGGTGTATCAGGGGATACAGCCGCGTTCGCGTCCGCGTTATAGACGGCACCGAGAAGTGCGGTCTGCGGCCCCGACGCCTGTGGCGGGATCGCGGCGGCCGCCGTGATATCGCGGTGGAGTGAAGAGACTTGATCGATGGGCAGATTGGTGAAACCGACGCCCTGAGTCTTAGTGTTGTCGTCGAAAGGAATCACGTTCTGATTGAGAGGCCGCATCTTGCCACCGTCGTAGTTCAGCCGGATCTGCCAGCCGACCAGGTCCTCGACGTTCTGGATGATGAGGTGGCTCTGGTGCAGATGCGTAGCAGGATTCGCGGTCGACGACGCGAGACAGAAATCGGTGTCGGGGTTGAAGACGACAGTCATTGTGTTCGTCGTCTCATCGTAGGTGTTGTCGCCGGGCACCATGTCCAAACTTACCGTGGGGTTCTGGACGGCGCCGGAATCGAAGGGCCTGAGCAGAAACGTTATCAACGCGGCGGCCAAGAGCAACGCGACAAGCGCTGAGCCCCCTATCACTGGGTGTTGTCGGGCTACGGCAATCGCCGTGACTCGCGCGGAAGACAGTGGAACGAAGAGCCTCATATCGCACCTCCCTATGAGCCGGATGCAAAACACGCCGGTCGTCCCGGGAGGCAGAGGCCAGCGTACCCGTCGGGGGGTCCGCTCAGAACCGTCCGTCCGAGGGATAGCCCATGATGCACCCCCGGAAGTGGCTCGAATTATGCTCCCACCCGGATAAGCCGTCAATACTCGAGCGCGGAGGTTCAGTAGAGAAGGAACGAAAGGCGGCGACCGGGGAAGTCCCGGTTCGCCGCCTCTTCGCGGCACCGCCAGGGTCCCCATCCGCTCCGTCCGGCGGCGCCGAATTCACTGCTCACGCTTATGACAACACGCGGATGAAGCGCGGTCATCTGCTTAGAGATCTATTTCCGCCTAGACAATGGTTTAGGCGGGAGTAAACGTTTGTCTTATTGTCCACAGGAAGCGCCCGGAAGGTGGAAAACTCAGGGCGTGAAGGGCCAGATGTGGAGAGAGATCTGCGGGCTGAAGACGAGTCCCCGATCGGGGAGAGCAGGGAGCAAGTGTAATCCTTGCGCAGTGGCGCGCGTCTACCCAAGCATGGAAGTATTGCTCTTAGTGCTGGGTGGGACTGGGGTCGTCACATCGATTGGCTGCGCGATCTGGCTGCTGGACAAGAGGGAGCGAGTGGCGCAGCAGCAGCGTTACGAGAGGGCGGAAGCGGAACGCGCGTTGAGCGAGCGGATCGGGCGGCCCTCGGGCGAGGCCTAAGGCGAAGCCGATCTCTTCCCGCTTCCCTAATACGTCGCGAAATCCCCCTCGGCCGTCGTCAGGTGGTGGGTGTCGTTGAGAAGGCGCAGGATGCGGCGGCCCTCGCCCGAGGCGACGATGCTGACGGAGGCGTGAGCCGGGCGAAAGAACATGTCGTAACGCGAGCCGATTATGTGCCCGACGTAGGCGTTGATGACGCCGCCGTGGCAGACAACGGCGATGCGCTCGCCGGCGTTGCGCGCGATCGCTGTTTCGATTGCGTTGATCGCTCGCTTCTTGAACTCGTGGCTCGACTCGGAGTGTGGGTAGACGTCCCAGTTGCGCTCGTTGAGCATGCGTTCGCGGACGGCGTCGAGCAGCTCCTTGCCGAGGAACTCCAGCGCGGTCTTTTCGGGCGGAATATCGCGAAAGACCTCGACCTCGCGCAGGTCCTCCACATGCTCCACAGCGATGTCCTGATGGCGGGCAACCTCCGCGGCGGTCTCGGCCGCTCGTCGAAGCGTGCTGGCGAAAACGGCGTCGATCGGCTTGAGCGAAAGCGCCTCACCGAGGAGGCGGGCCTGCAGGCGGCCCTGCTCGCTGAGCGGCGGGTCGATCCAGTCGCCGATCGTGGCGGCATCCACGTCGATCTTTTGCTGGCCGTGGCGGATCAGCAGGACCTCGGTTACGCCCGAGACGCCGGTGAGGAACGTCTGGTCGAATACGCTCGGGGGACGGCCCTTGCCTTCGCTCGGTCGCTCCTGCCGCTTTTCGCCCATGAGCACCTCCTGCCCCGATTCTACAAGTGCCTGGTGATAGGTGACAGGCGATAGCTGCTAAAATCGAGCCGCCATGGCTGCGAGAAACCGCTACCGGTTGCTTCCCTCGGTGGACCGCATCCTCTCGGATGAACGGGTGCGCGCGCTTGCGAACGGGGGCGAGCCAGGCATCGCAACGATCATCGTCCGCCAAGCGATTGAAAGCGCCCGACTGGCGATTGCGGGCGGGAGTGAGGCGCCGACTGAGGACCAGCTTGTCGAGAGCGTGCTAGGTCTCGCAGGGGCCGCGTTCGAGCCCTCGCTGCGGCCGGTGATCAATGCGACCGGCGTGATCATCCACACGAACCTCGGCCGCGCGCCGCTGTCCGACGACGCCATCGAGGCGATGGCAGCCGTCTCGCGCGGCTACTCGAACCTCGAGTTTGAGCTGGAGGCAGGCGAGCGCGGATCGCGTTACGCACACCTGGAGTCAGTGCTCACGCGGCTTACGGGGGCGGAAGCGGCGATAGCGGTCAACAACAACGCGTCCGCGCTGCTGCTGACCCTCTCCACCCTTGGGCACGATGGGGAGATCATCATCTCGCGGGGGCAGGCCGTGGAGATCGGCGGGGGCTTCCGCATACCAGACGTGATGGCGCAGTCGGGCGCGCGGCTGGTCGAGGTCGGAACGACGAACCGCACGTACCTCCGCGATTACGAAGCGGCGATCACAGAGCAAACGGCGGCGATCATGCGCGTCCACGCGAGCAACTTCCGCATCGTCGGGTTCACGGTTGCGCCTTCGATCAACGAGCTGGGCAGCCTCTCACGAAAGCGGGGAGTGTTGCTCATCGACGATATCGGCTCGGGATGTCTACTCGATACGACGGAGTTCCGCCTTGCACCCGAGCCGACGGTGAGAGAGAGCCTTGAGACGGGCGCGCACCTCGTGCTCTTCTCGGGCGATAAGCTGCTGGGAGGGCCGCAGGCGGGCGTGATCGTTGGCCGGGCGGACCTTGTCGCGCAGCTACGACGGCACCCGCTGGCCCGGGCGGTGCGCATGGACAAGGCGAGCATCGCCGGGCTGACCGCAACGCTCCACCACTACCTGCGCGGCGAGGCGCTCACAAAAGTGCCCGTCTGGCGCATGATCGCGACGCCGCTTTCGGAAATCGAGCGGAGGGCGCGTCGCTGGGCACGGGCAATCGGCCAGGGCGGCCGTGTTCTCGACGGTCGCTCGATGATTGGGGGCGGCAGCCTGCCGGAGGAGAGCCTGCCGACGAGGCTCCTCGCGATCCCGGGCGAGGGCGGCTACATCGCCGAGCTGGCGCTGCGGCTGCGGATGGGCGATCCTCCGGTCATCGCCCGCATCGAGCGCGATTCGCTGCTGCTGGACCCGCGCACCGTGCAGCCGGAGGAGGACCGGGACCTTATCACCGCCGTTAAGACGGCTCTCGAGGTGGCCTAGCCAGTCGGGACGCCGGGCTGCTCGGGGATTGGCGACTCGGCGTTATGTCGACGGCATCGATCAGGACTGCTGCGGCCCGTAGTTCGCGTCGACCAGGCCGACGATGTTGCCTTCCGGGTCGGCGAACTGAGCGAGGATCACCATCCCGGGGATCTCGGTCACGGGCATGACGGTCTTCCCGCCCTGGCTCTCGACCTTATCGAGATAGGCCTGCGGATTATCGACGGCGATGTAGAAGGTGACCTGCCTGGTCCCGCCATCGCCGGCGGAGATGCCCCCGCCGATTCCCCCGGTGTCGCCTGCGTCGACAATGCCGTACTGCATCGGGTTATCGGCGTTGATCTTCCAGCCGAACACGCCGGAGTAGAAGTCTTGCAGCTTCTTCCCATCCTTACCTATCACCTCGAAATGCACGACCGGATTTGCCATGATGTGCTCCTCCTTCTAACGGCTCCTAAAAGTCGCCACCCCGAGGGAGGTGGGACACCCCCGCACCCCGGCCTGGTGACGCTGGATGTGCTGTTCAGTTCGCGGTTGGATTAGTCGGACTTCCTTCGTTGCTGATGGCTCCCGAAGTCACCACGCCGAGGAGCGTGGGGAAATCATCCCCACACTCGGACCGGCCGCGTGCCTTCTTATGCTCGACTACGACTGTGGCGGGTAGTTTGCCTTCGTAATGCCAACGACATTGCCTTCCGGGTCGGCGAATTGAGCGAAGATGACCATATCCGGGACCTCGGTGACGGGCATCACTGTCTTGCCGCCCTGGGCCTCGACCTTGTTGAGGAAGGCCTGCGGGTCATCGACCTCGATGTAGAAGGTGACCTGATTGCGGCTGCCATCGCCGCCGCTAATGCCGCCGCCGATACCCTCGCCGGCGTTATCGACCATGCCGTAGTTCATCGGGTTGTTGGCGTCGACCTTCCAGCCGAATACGCCGGAGTAGAAGTTCTGGAGCTTCTTGCCATCTTTGCCTGTGATCTCGAACCAAGTGACCGGGTTTGCCATTTCGTCTTCCTCCTCCTTCGTACTGCTGTGCGATTCTCAAGACTCAATTAGAACGTATCAGTCGAGGCTGACAACAGGCTGTCAGCGGTCTTGAGAATGCGTGACAATTTTGCTCGAGCGCGTGCTCCTCACGACGAAGGTATAACTACTGCGTGAGGTTTTTCAGCTGCTGGATGTGGTCGTTCAGGTGAAACTGGATGACACCGATGGCCCACTGTCCCAGCGTCGGGTATTCGCCGAGCGGCGTCTCCTTCAGGAACGGGATGTGTGCCTTGCGATTCAACTGCTGGTCGTCAAGTCCGGCGAAGAAGTTGCCGATCGCGGAGTAATCCGATTAGACCTTCGATAGCAGTTCGGGGACCGGTGCGTCTTTGCGGATGTCGCTGTACTGGCCGGGCGTAATGCCAAGCGGCGGTGTGTCCTCGCTCAGAAAGCGCTTGAACTCGTACATGCTGAGGGCGTCGTCCGCCCCACATAGGTGCGAGAGTACCTGCTTGGCGCTCCACTCGCCTTGAGCCGGCTCCTTCGACGCCTGTTCCTCGCTGAGCCCGGAGACGGCCTGCTTGATCTCCTGGACCTTCTGGTCCAACTGCTGCTGGAGTGATGGGCCTGAAACCATGGTGCTACCTCCTTCTAACTACTGCTGACTAAGATTCCGAAGCTGGTTTACGTGGTCGTTCAGGTGGAAGTTGATCAGGAGTCCGGCAAGCTGGCCGAGCGTTACGTTCTCCCCGAACGGTGTCTCCTTCAACATAGGTACGTTCGCCGTGCGGCTAAGCTGCTGCTCGCTGAGACCACCGAGAAACTTGCCCGCCTCGCCGTAAGCGGATTCTACTTCCGAGAGAAGTTGGCTGGTCGACTCGCCCTTGCGCTGCTCGTAGTACGAGACGCCGGGCGTGACGTCTATGCGTGGCGTGTCCTCATCGAGGATGCGCTTGAGGCGGGCGACGAACTCGGTCGAGTCGGAGCCGCTGAGATGTGACAGCACCTCTTTTGCGCTCCACTCGCCTTGCGCCGGCGGCTTCGACGCCTCTTCCTCGCTGAGGCCGGAGACGGCCTGCTTGATCTCGCGTACCTTTTGGTCTAGCTGCTGCTGAAGTCCGGGGCCGGATACCATGCTGTTCCTCCTTTCTTGTGGCTTCTGAAGTCGCCATCAGGGGAAGGTGGGGGACACCCCCACACCCCCGGCCTGCGGCGCCGAAGTTATGGCTCGCTGCGCCCGATGAGGCTGCGAGGATCCGACCCTGCCATATGCCCGATCCGTCGCTCCTGCACCCTCGACGACGTCACCCTCTCAGGCCACGCTCTGAGGCGCTTCCGTTTCACTGCTCGCGGAGTTGCATGAGCTCGTATAGCCCGAAGGTGTCCGCCAGGCGGTCGATGGCGTTGAACTGGCAGGCCACGAACACGCCTTCGAGTATCTCGTCGTCGGAGAGGCCGGCTGTTCGTAGGGCATCGATGTCCTCATCCGTGACCTTGTAGGCGTGCTCGGTGAGCTTCAAGCAGAGGCGAAGGAGGGCTTTGTGCTTCTCCTCTATCGGCAGCGCGGCGATGTCCGCTGCTTCGGCGGCCTCCGCCGCTTCCTGGCTGCCTCCTACGGACCGCAGGAGAAATGAATGTGCTTTCGTTCAGTAAGCGCATGAGTTCGCCTGCGAGACGACGGTCGCGATCATCTCCTTCACTTGCCGGGGCAGGTGGCCGCCGGAGAACATCGCCTTGTAGCCTTCGAGAAGGACACGCAGGAAGTCGGGGCGGGTGCTGGCGAGCTTCATGATGTCGGGGACCATCGGGAAGCCGAAGACGGCGCGGATTTCGTCGTAGAGAGCGGCGGTGTCGCCGGTCGCCTCGGACTCCTGGACGATGCGGATGCGGGGGCCTAGTGGGGCGGTCAAGCGCAAGCTCCTCCTTGACTTCACTCAGTATACCTAGTACCTTCAGTGTGTCAACCCTCGCCGGAAAACTGAAAAACGAAAAACGAAATGGCCCGGACCCAACCTTACGCTCAAGCTTGTCCGATCGCGCGGACGCTCGATATTATTGGCGACCGCTGGACGCTGCTCATCATCCGCGACCTCTTCCTCGGTCGCAGCCGGTTCAACGAGTTCCGGCAATCAACGCCTCGTATATCGCCCAGATTGCTCTCGGAGCGGCTCAAGCGCCTCGAGGAGCAGGGGCTCGTCGAGCGCGAGCTTCTCGCCGGCTATCCGCCACGGGCTGAGTACCGGCTGACGGCGAAGGGTCGCTCGCTCTTCCCGGTGCTATTCGCGATCGGCAGCTGGGGATTCGAGCACCTATTCGCGAACGAACCCGAACTGCGGACCGAGGTCGATTCTTTCCTGCGCTCTACTGTGCCGGAGTACGCTACCATGAGCGATGCCACTCAGGGGAAATGAGCGTCATGCTGAGCCGTCATGACTTCGCGCGCGACCCCAAAACCCGCAACCGCTGTTCGTTGCCGGATAATACTCAGCGCACAGCCTGACGCCCAAGGAAAGCGCCACCAGCAGGAAGGAGCGAAGTAGTGGAAGCGACCCAGACGACGCACCAACGCCAAGACCACCAAGCGCCCCAGCAGATCGTGCCCCAGCGAACCGGCGATTACCTCGAGGTGATGAGCAAGGCGATCTTCCAGACGGGCATCTCCTGGAAGGTTGTCGAGAACAAGTGGCCGGGCATCCACGACGCCTTTCGCGGCTTCGACCACCGACGGGTCGCTTCGCTTACGGAGGCCGAGATGGCGGATCTCGGCGCCGACCCGCGCGTCATCCGCAACCGTCGCAAAATCGTGGCCATCGTCGACAACGCGCGCACAATGCTCGACCTCGAGGAGCAGCACGGCAGCTTTCAGAACTACCTCCGCTCGCACAGCGACTTCGAGGCCACGGTGGCCGATCTTCGCAAGCGGTTCAAGTTCCTGGGCGAGATGGGCTGCTTCTACTTCCTCTACGTCGTCGGCGAAGAGGTGCCGTCGTACGAGGACTGGTGCCGCTCGCGCGGCCGCCAGCCGATGGCGGCTCACTAGGCCCGATCTATCGGGCTGGCGAACCGCCGGGGTTACCTGCGTCCCATATAATCTCACGGGATGAACCCGGAAAGCCCCATTCCCGACTTGCCTCTTAAGGAGTATTCGCCGGCCGGGTTCCCGGCGCTGTCCTACTGGCAGCGCGTAGCTAGAAAAGTGTATTGGGGCCATCGAGCTTCATACCGAAGGGCTTGGGTGGATGAAACGGCGACGGCGGAGGGGGAACCGGTGCTTATCACTTCCGAGGTGGACTCGTGGCATTGTAGCGCGGACGCTAATTTGATCTTCAATGCATCGAAGCCGAGCATGGACATTCTCGCTGAGCATTCGGACCTTGGAGTAGAAATAATTGATGACGGCAGGTCCCAGGCACGGGTCTTCCGCTGGAATGCGGCTGAGCTAAAATTCGAGATCCGCGCGTTTGCTCTTGGAAAGCACCTCTACGAGATTCTCGCTGTTTCCCGGGGTTTGCCAGCTAGATCTGTGCATTTGGATGACCATCTAGCTCGTGCTAGGGGCAATCTCGAAAGTGCCAACGAGCCTCAGCGGTACAGTTGCATCCAAGCGCTCTGGCGGTTCCTCTTCAGTCTAGTCCTCTGCTTTATCGTCGCGGGAGTCCCGGCGATCATCGTCGGCTCGGTAATTGGGGCCGCGCTAGGACTAGGGTCGCTGACCGGGCTGGTGGTGTTCTTCGCATTTATAGCGGGTAGTTACCTCTACGTTTTGTGGGCCAACCGACGCCAGCGGAAGTACCTCGACGAGCACTGGTCTCGGGTGTTCCAGCAGGGCGATCATGACGGCACCGTACGCCGGGCACTGGCATCCATTGGCATTGAGTTGCCAGCCTTCAATACACAGGCATGACCGAACCCACCCGCTGCACCTGGGACCCCTACAGCGTCCTCATGCTCCGCTACCACGACGAGGAGTGGGGTGTCCCCTCCCACGACGACCGCCATCTCTTCGAGATGCTCATTCTCGAAGGCGCTCAGGCAGGGCTGAGCTGGACGACGATCCTCAACAAGCGTGAGAACTACCGCCGCGCCTTCGACGGCTTCGACTTCGAGAAGATCGCCCGTTACGGCGAGGATGAC
>VBEJ01000151.1 GCA_005882985.1 Chloroflexota bacterium | reverse complement strand
CTTCGGATTGCTCGTGCTGTTCTATCTGCTATCAGCCAATCTCGCCAACAGCCTCGGGGACTCTCTCGGCTATGCGTGGGGCCAGTCCTCGGTAAGACGCGAATGGGCGCGTTTCGTGAAGCAGCGGGACTCCGCTGGATGAGCCTCAGTACGCTTGCAGGCGCCGCAGCTCGTCATCGCTGATCTGGACGTGGATTACCCCGTCTAGAACCTCTGTGACATAATCCATCGGCAGCACGACATCTTCGTGGAAAACGACGCCGCGGCGAATCACCAGGTCTCGGATTTCATCCGTGTCTTCATTGACCAGCACGCGCTCGACATCTCCGATGTGCGTGTGTGGCTCCACACGCCAGACCGGGGCATCGTTGAGGATCTCCCGCCCAAAGCTTGCTTTTCGCACGGTCTGGGCTGGCATCGCGATGCCTGTGGCACTGTTGGCGAACGAGGCAACCAGCGCGACGCCAATGTTCCACAGCCTTTGCGCCAGGTCTGCCTTCTCCGGCTCAACCGACGTGTCCGTAGCAGGCGTAAAATCCGTCTCGACGTGAGCCGGCAGGCGGCCGAATTCGTCGCGAGTGCAACCGAGGATCACTTTCTCGTCTCCAGCATCCTTCACAACGTCAATCGGCACTTCCCTCAGTTCCGGCGAGCCGAACCCAGGCTCCGGGAAATGGGGACCGGCGTTGACGACAATGTGCGTCACTTCGTTGTCCCGCGGGTCAATCACTATGGAATGCAGCCGCCCAACGTCCTTCCCGTCGCTGCTCTCGACGTGCGCCCCGTGGTGGAGGTTCTCGAGTAGAGGCATAGCTAACGCCCCTTGTACTCCGGCTTCCTCTTCTGAGCGAATGCAGTCGGCCCCTCTCGCGCGTCCTCGGATTGAAAGACCCGTCCTGCCATCTGCGATTCGAGCTTCAAGCCGTCCTCCAGGGACATCTCTCGTCCCTGCATCGCCGCTTGCTTGATCGCCCGAACGGCGAGCGGTCCGCATTCGAGTACACCCGCCGCGATCTCCTCGGCCGTAGCCATGAGCCGGTTTGCTGGTACGACACGAGACACAAGGCCGGAACGCAGCGCCGTCTGGGCGTCGAAACGGTTGCCCGTGAGGAGCAACTCCATCGCGAAAGCAAGGGGCACCGCACGCGGCAGGCGCTGGGTTCCGCCTGCGGCCGGAATGATCGCGCGCTTGGGCTCCGGAAGCCCGAAGCTCGCGTGCTCCGCCGCCACGCGGATATCGCAGGCGAGAGCCAGCTCGAGTCCGCCCGCGAGGCAGTAGCCGTTAATCGCGGCGATGATTGGCTTCCAGCACTCGAACCCGCGCGTGATGCCACCGAACGGCACGTCGTAGCGGGGCCCTTGCCCTCCGCCGGCGAACGCCTCAGCCATCGCCACTAGGTCGGCGCCTGCCGAGAACGCCTGCTCGCCCGTCCCAGTGAGTATCGCCACCCACACGTTATCCTCCGACTTGAACGCCTCGAACGCGTCTCGCAACTCACGGCTCGTGTTCGGGTCGATAGCGTTGCGACGGTCAGGCCTGCTTATCGTCACGTAAGCGAGGCGTCCCTTGGTCTCGTATGTGATGTTCGCGTACTCGGGCATGACCTTCTCTCCTAAGCTCGGTTATCGCGTGCAGCCAAGTATAACTGGAACACCTTGGCGGCTCGATACTGGCCTCGCTACCGGGCGTATATGCAAGAAAGGTTAACGAATGGTAAACGCCGTAATACGTCGAGTTCCGTGTTGTTATTCAGTTCGGAGGAGGTGCAGTTCTCATTCACCAGTTGCGGGGCTGGTGATGGTCGCCGCTAGGCGACCGGGGTGCGTGCAGCGCCTCCTCCGCGATTACGACTACTGACTCGCGGGGTGTGGCGGGAGCCCAAAAGGGGTGCGGTGAAAGAGGCCCTTCTCTTGCGAAGGGCCTCTTTCCATTCTCCAACAAAGGCTTCCGCCTTCTAACCCGCGCCTACCATCTCCTCCAGTTCTTCTTCTTCGATGTCGGGACCCACGACGGATAGCGCCACTCGCTCACGTCGTAGTATCCGCCGGGCGACTCGCGAAATATCATCTGTCTCAACGGCACGAAGCTTCTCAACGACGCTCTCAATCGGCTCGATTTCGCCGAGCGTCAGCAAGTTCTCTCCCGCTCGCTGCCCAAGCGCCATCGGAGTTTCCAGGCTGAGGCGAAAGCTCCCGACCGTATAATCGCGCGCCTTGGTCAACTCTTCGTCTCCCACTCGTTCCTGTGCCAGCTTTTCAAGCTCTGTTGTGATCACCTGTACGGCTTCCCGCACGTTCTCAGGCGAAACGCCGGCGGAAATCGCCAGCATGCCGGTATCGGAATGACGGCTGACCGCGGAACCGATTGAGTAGGCCAAACCCCGACGCTCGCGTACCTCTCTAAAGAGTCGTGAGCTCATACCTCGCCCCAGCGACGAATTAAGGATCATCAACGCGTAGCGGTCAGGATCGCCCCGCGGCAGTGCCGGCATGCCGAGCGCTACGTTCGCCTGCGCGATCGGCCTTGCCTCCCCGATCGACCGCCGCGCTGGGACGTCTGAGTCAACGGGAGCGACGGCCGGTGGCGTCGCCGAGTGGCCGTTCGGAAAATAACGCCGCACCACTGAATTGACGACATCCGCGGAGGTGTTTCCGGCGACGCTCACCACGACGTTGGGCACTCCGTACCAAGCGCGGATCCAGTCGCGAAAGTCGGCCTGAGAAAGTGCGCCCACGGTATCTTCCGTCCCGGCTGTCGACCAGCCCATCGGATGGTCGCCGTACATCGCTTGACCGAGAAGCTCACCCGCCCACGCGCCCGGTTGGTCCTTCGTCCGCTTAATCTCTTGCTGGACGACCGAGCGCTCGCGGTCGATTTCTTCAGGCGCCAGCAGCGCGTTGTGCAGCATGTCCGCCAGCACCTCGATACCGGTCTCCAGCCGGTCGTCCGGGACCTGGTTCCAGTAGCAGGTCATCTCCTTCGCGGTGTAGGCGTTCAGCACCCCGCCGGCGCCCTCGATCGCTTCAGCCACCTCGATAGCGGAAGGGCGCTTTGGCGTGCCCTTGAACATCATGTGTTCCAGGAAATGCGCGAGCCCCTTCGTCCGCTCTTCCTCACCGCGTGACCCTGCGCCGACAAAGACGTTGATGCTGACGGATTGCGCCGAGGGCATCGGCGTCGTAACAACGCGCAGGCCACCAGACAGTTCACTCACCTCGGAGTTTACGGACATGCATCCTCCAGACGAATAGAAGGGCGTCGCTAAGAAGTATATCCGGCTCGAAGGGCGGGCGAGGGGCGATGGAGACACGGGATGGAACGCTGGGCGTTGTCGGTCGCGCTTAAGATTGGTCGCAAACCTCGACCCCGAGGATGAATTTCTTTGACTTGACCCCCCGGTGAGGCGTCGCGCGCTGGGTTACTTGTTAGCTCGCTGGTGCCTCGCCGGCTCGTCCGAATCATCTGCCTGGCTCCGTGCGCCGAACGTCTTGGGCTGGATGCCGGCCGCCCTGTCACGCAGGACGCGGTGGATCTCCGAGAGAACGTTTTCTTCCGAGACGCCAAACGCATCGGCGAGTGCGGCGAGCGTGAGTGACCGCCCTTCGTGGCGCAGGAAGTCCGGCACGGGCGGCGGAGCAGCCGCGATCTCGCCCCAGCGGCAGACCCGGTTCTTTCCCGTTGACTTGGCGGTATACATTGCCGCATCCGCCTGGTATGTCAGCTCGTCGGCGGATGACGCAGTGAGTGGATAAGACGCCACGCCTAGGCTCACGGTCACATTTGCCGCTTCGGTGCCTTCTTCGACAATCGCGCTGCGAATGTTTTTCGGCGATGCGCCCCGCCTCGTCGAGATCGGCCGCTTCCGCCACGACGGCGATTTCGTCTCCGCCGTAACGGTATACCGCATCGCTCCCCACGATGCGTACACAGGCCTCGGTGCACAAACGCAGGATTTCGTCACCCTTCTGATGGCCGAGACGATCATTTATCTGCTTGAAGCCGTCGAGGTCCAGCATGATCAGCGAAACGGGCGCAGTTTTCGAGGCCGCCGCCACCAGCGCTCTGATGCGTTCCTGGAATGCGCGGTGATTGAGAACGCCCGTTAGCCCGTCGGTCGAGGCGAGTGCACGTGCGTCCAGAAGCTGCCGGTTGCGGTCCTCGAGCTCCTGGGTGCGCTCTTGCACTGCGGCCACCATCGCATTGATCAACTGACTCAGGTGCGCGAGCTCTCGTGGCTGCGTCACGTTTGATCGCGCATTGAGGTCGCCGTAGGACACTGCGAGGGCGGCATTCTCGAGGGCACCCAGCGGGCCGGCGATCGATCGTGTGATGAAGAGCGCAACGGCAAAGGCGAACACGAGTCCGAAGCCGCCCGAAGCGACGAGCACCCAAAGCGTGAGCTGTCCAGCATCGTTAGCGCGTGCCCGGAGATTTGAGACCTCGGCCAGGTCCCTGGCAGTCAGATCCTCGAGCGTGAGCCGGTACCCTCGAAAAATCGGAACGATTTCCTCAAGTACCTGGCGTGCGAGATCAAGATTGCCAATCCTCCGCAGCTCTGCCGCCCGTGCCGCATCCCGCATGAGTTGGAGTCTGGTGCTGGTGACGTCTGCGAAGCCCGGGGGCGCGTTGCCCATGTTGAGCACTTGCTCGAGGCTGACTTGGGCGGCAGCAGCGTGTTGGTTGATCTCGGCCGGGTAGGTGTCCCCGCCTGCCTCCACATAGCGCTGCAGAAGCAGCCCCGCGATACTCGCCTGCGTTTCCACGTTCTGGATCAGCGAGGCCCGCGTGGAGTGAAACTCCAGTTGCTCGAGTTCTGCCCTGTGTCTTGTAGTCTGGTAGGCCCCTGCGATGGTGACGAACGCCAGCGCCAGGGCAAGCAGCGCGAACCCGAAAATGATGAGATTGCGGACCGACGACCACGGTAACCAGCCGCCGCGACGAGCCATAGCCTGGCGTTGGCCGAGAACGCCGGCAGGGGCCGGTGCGGTCGCTGGTTCGCTCATCGCCGGCGGCGATCCTTACGCAGCCAATGGGACCGCCGGTTTCCGGCGGAATACCGAAACGACCACGCCTCCGGCGGCAGCAAGGCTTGTAACCACCCCCGCGATGATGAACCAGGTCGAAAGCTGGTTAGCGTCATCAGCGCTGGCCGTCGATGCCGCCGCGGCTTGCCGCTCTTGAGCGATGAGGTCGCGCTGTTGCTGGACAAAGGTGGCGAAGTCGGCAGCTAACGCCTGCAGTGCAGCTCCGGCACCCGCGACATCGCCGGCTTGCCGCAGTGCGATGACCTCACCGGATCGCTGCACGATGACCGAACCCGTCTTGACGAAACCGTTCGGGTCGCTGCCTGCGGCTGTAATCGCGGCCGTGAGGTTACGCACTCCCCCATCGCTCTTTGTCTGCATGGCCGGTAGGAGCTCGGGGTTGCCAGTCTGCACATACTCAGTGAGGATCGTTCCCGCGCCCAAGCCGTCTCCCACCGCCGCCTCTAGCATGGTTGCGATTTCAGCGTGCTTGCTGGCCTCGTCTTCGCGGGAGCTCTTCTCAGATTGCTGCCAGACGAAAGCTACGAAGAACGCGATCGCGAGGAATGACGCGACAATAAGGACCAATTTCCACATGTTCGTACCCTCCGTGCGCGAGCTCGATAACTAACGGCTCCTCACGCTTAGAAAGACGGGATCATTGTCCCTGCGTTACTTGGGTAAGGAATTGGTAAATCGCCGTAGTGTACCGAGCGTTTGCCTAAAAAGGAGAGGGAAATTCGGGCGCCCGTAATTCTAGGGTGTGTACGTGACACTGAGCGTCGGACGGTCCCCTGTCGTTGGGTTCTCGTGCGTCGCCCAGTCCACCTGCGGCGCGGTAGCCTCGTTGGTGTCGGCTATCCGCCAGCCAAAGTTGGCTGCGGTCAGGACCCACGCCTGGATGTCGCTCGTCACGTTCGTTGAAACGCATCCGGCTGACGAAGGCACA
>VBEJ01000311.1 GCA_005882985.1 Chloroflexota bacterium | reverse complement strand
CTTCGAGGGCCCCTCCTACGGCGGGCAGGCCTCCTCCGGCGGGCAGGCACTCAGGGCGAATGGAGGGGCCCGAATAGTCGGGCCCCTTCCTCGCTCTACGTGGTGTGCGAAGGGTCAGTCGTCTACAGCTTCGTCGTCGCCGTCCTCGCCGGCGTCAGCACCGCCGGCTTGGTCGGCGGTGGCGCGTGCGGCAGGCGCGTGGGTGGTGTAGCTCGCGAGCTCGATAAAGCCTTCAGCGTCGACATCGCGGACGAGGCCTACGCCCGGGCAGAACCACTTGAACTCGCTTGTTGACTGCGACTCGAGTGGATTCGTGTCCTCGAACTTCGCGCATCCCCTGAATTTGCCCGCAGGGGTCTTCACGTTTTCGTCGAGGGCCAGAATCGCCGAAGTAGTAAACGGTGCCGTCCCGATGCTGGGCGAAGAAGTCGAGCGCGCGCTCGACCAGCTCGTCGTCGTTGAAAACTTTCTCCTCGAGCACCAGCGTTTGGACTCCGGCGACCTTGCGCGTGTTGCTGAGGACAGTCGATTCGAGCCGCGTGTCGATCACTTCACCAGTGTCGGGGTCGGTGTCCTGGCCCTCGAAGACCTTCGGGCCGAGGCTCGAAAGCGGGAAAAGAGGGTTCGTGATGTTCGTCGAGAAGTCCGCCGGGTTGAGTGCCGCGGAAGCCGTCCCGTTCCCGCCCGCTGAGCTGCTTCCGGGCGCCAGGACAACAGCCGATACGGTGAGAGCCACGGCTGTTGCCAGTGCGAGCGTCAAGTAGATGCCTGATCTGCCTGTCATTGCCTCCTCCTTCTTCGTGGGCTCTGCTCCTTCCTCGATCCTCCTTTCTCTGTGTCAGTGCGGTTTCGCCCACCTGTCCAACTGCCTGCTTGCGCGGGCAAGTTACGGACGCCGAGATCAACAGTGCGTTACACGTTACGAGCGGATCAGTTGATCAACTCCGCACGCGGGGCTACGCGGGAGATGACTACGAAAGAGTGATTTGCGAGGCGCGACGGGGCGCGGGTCGGTCAGTTATGGATGTAGGCGGCGAGAAGGGCCGCAAGGGCAATTGCCCAGTAGAACCGCAATGCGAGGCTCATGCTGTTCCTTTCTCCTGTGCTCTGCCTTCTGTCAACTTACGGCCCCTGGATGAAGGGCGTATGAACCGAGAATGAAGGCGGCTGCCCGGCGGGCGTTTGCGGCTGTTTAGTTCCGCTCGCCGCTCTTGTGCCTTCGCGTTCTACGGCGAAGCACCAGAGCAGCCAGGAGGATCGCCATGATCGCCCCAAGGATCGCGAGTAAAGGTGCCATGCTAGCTAGAACGCGCCGGGCCTCGCCTAATTACTCGTGTGCGGTTGAACCGCCGCGCGGCGCACAGCTATACTGGCGCCACCAAGCACGCCAGCCTAAACCTAACACCTGACACCTAACACCTAATACCTCATGAAATTCGGCACGTTCCACCTCTTCCAGAAGCCCCCGAGCTGGGGCGACCAAGATGTCTTCCGAGCCGAGCTCGAGCAGATCGAGAGAGCGGAAGACTTAGGCTTTGACGCCGTCTGGCTGGCCGAGCACCACTTTCAGTGGTACGGCATCGCGACGGACCTCATGGTCATCGCCGGCTGGGTCGCCGCGAGGACCCAGCGCGTCCGCATCGGCACAGCCATCGTTGTCCTGCCGTTCCACAATCCCGTCCGCCTCGCCGAGCAGGCCGCCACCATCGACGTCATGAGCGGCGGGCGGCTGGACTTCGGCGTCGGCCGGGGTTACCAGGCGGCGGAGTACGCCGGCTTTGGCATCTCGATGGACGAAAGCCGCGCTCGCTTCAACGAGAGCATGGAGGTGTTGCTTAAGGCCTGGACCGAGGAGACCTTCAGCTATGATGGCCAGTACACAAAGGTGAGCGAGGTTACTGTTCTGCCGAAG
>VBEJ01000150.1 GCA_005882985.1 Chloroflexota bacterium | reverse complement strand
TCAAAGTGATGGCTGCTCTCCACGATGCGATGGGCCGCCCCTGGGATCCCGGGCCCTACATCGACCTTGTCGCGCTCAGCACCGTCTGCGATGTCGCGCCGCTCCAGAACGAGAACCGCACACTCGTCCGACAAGGCGTCGCCGCACTCGAACGCACTCAGCGCCCCGGCCTGCGCGCGCTGCTCGAGGTCTCCGGCCTGAAGGACGCCTGCCTCGACACCGACTCCATCGGGTACGCGCTCGGGCCCCGCCTGAACGCTGCCGGTCGCCTCGCCGACGCGCGTCTCGCCCTCGACCTGCTGCTCGAGACAGACCCCGAGCGCGCGATGCAGCAGGCACTGGCGCTGGGCTCTCTGAATGGCCAACGCCAGCAAGCGACCGCCGCCGCGATGGAACTCGCGCGGGAGCTGCTCTCGAAAGAAGACGCGGACGCGCCGCTGATCTTCATCGGCCACGCAGACATTCCATCCGGTATCGTCGGCCTCGTCGCCGGACGGCTGGCGGAGGAGTACCACCGCCCGGCTGTCGTCTACCAGCGAGAGGAAGCGACCAGCCGCGCAAGCTGCCGCAGCATCCCGGAATTCGACATCACCGGCGCGTTGCGCACTTGCCCGGAGCTGATGGTGCGCTTCGGCGGCCATCCCGCGGCGGCCGGCTTCACGGTGGAAAACGAGAAGCTCCCTGCCTTGAAGGAAGCATTGCTGCGACAGGCGACGGCGGGCCTCGCCGGCGTCGAGCTCGCCCCCGCCATCGATATCGACGCGGCCCTCGACCTCCGCCATATGAACGGCAAGCTCATCGGTATGCTCTCGCAGCTCGCGCCGTTCGGTTGCGCCAATCCCGAGCCGGTCTTTCTCAGCCGAAACATCGAAATTGCCAGCGTGAAGTCGATCGGTGAGGACGGAGAACACCTGCGCCTTCGCCTCCGCGATGGCGCTGTAACTTGGCCCGCCATCGCGTTCGCCAGCGCGGGCGCCTCCATTGGAGGCTTCTCCGGAACCAGCGTGCGAGAGGGCGGACGGTTCGATGTCGTGTACAGCTTCTGCCCGGACCGCGGCGGCAACGGCGGCCTCGAGCTGCGTGTGAGAGACCTCCGGCCCACCCAGGCCCCGGACTAGCCTTTCCGCGTCGCCGCCTGTAATCTAGCAGCCAATTCCGCCTATCTGACCAATCGAGGAGCAGCGAAATGACGATGTACCAGAAACCATCCGCCTTCACCCAGGTGATGAATAGCATCATGCGGTTCTTCGCATCACTCGGCCTTATGCCACGCAAGATGGTCACCCTCGAGGTAAAAGGACGGCGCAGCGGGCAGACCCGCAGCACTGTAGTAAACGTCGTCGAGCACGATGGCCAGCGCTACCTCGTCGCGCCGAGAGGAAACACCGAATGGGTCCGCAACGTGCGGGCGTCCGGAGGGCGGGCGGTGTTACATCGCGGCAAAAGGGAAGAAGTGAAACTCGAAGAGGTTCCGCCGGACCAGCGGGCGCCGACCCTCAAGACTTATCTCAGACAGAACGCGATGGCGACCAAGTCCCACTTCGGCGTCGAGCCGGACGCCCCCATCGAGGAGTTCCAGCGCATCGCACCCGATCACCCTGTCTTCCAGATCACGAAAATTTCGTAGGGGCGAGGCATCCATCGATAACCTGGACGAGTAATCTTCGCGGAGAATTTCCCTTTACAGGGATATGCAGCTTGCCGGAAATACCTCGCCCTCGTCGACCCGCTGAGGACAAGCACCGGTTCTTCTGCCTATGCTCGCTCCGCCTCCCCGTAATCGCCAAACGGCGCGTCCCGCCGCCTCACCGCTTCCCGGAACCCCTCCTTCATCGCGAGGTCCCGCCAGGCGATTCCCTCCGGCGTATGCCGCGCGATCCCGTCAAAGAATGTCCCGATAAGCTGCGTCGTACGCAGGCCCATGTTCTCGTAAGCCTGGTTGACCAGCAGCTTGCTCATCGCCAGCTGGTTCGCGGGAATCGTCGCCAGCTTGCGTGCCATCTTGTCAACGACGGAAGGCAATTCCGCCGCTGGCAACGCCTTCGAGGCGAGGCCGAGACGCGCTGCCTCACTGCCCGAAAGTGACTCTCCCGAGAGCATCAGCCGCTTGGCGTGCTCAAGGCCTAGACGGTAGACCCACAGCACCGATGTCGGCTCGCCCCACACCCGCGCCGGCGGATAGCCGATCTGCGCGTCCTCGGCCATGTAGATGAGGTCCGCACACAACGCCATGTCCGTGCCGCCGCCGACGCACCAGCCATGGATCTGCGCGATCACCGGCTTCGGGCTCTCCCAGAGCGACATGAAAACCCGGACGTTGCGCGACATCCCCTCGTAGTCCCTCACCGGGTCCCAGTGCCCGGCCATCTCTCGCTGCGTCGCGTCTTCCGCGCGCGTGCCCCAGTCGAGGTCGTAGCCCGCGCAAAAGGCCCGGCCCGCGCCGCTGAGAACGATCACGCGCACTTCGCGATCCTCGTTCGCAGCTATGACCGCTTCCCGCAGGTCAGAGATCAGCTTGCGATTGATGGCGTTCAGCCGTTCCGGCCGGTTCAGGGTGATGCGCGCGATGCCATCCTCTGCGGTGTAATCGATAGCCTCAAAAGCCATAGTGTGAGCCTCCCCGTTGTAGTCGATGCAAACGACTATAACGGGTCAGCCCACCGTCTGTTAGCTCTCGCGCTTATTTGTATTCGAAGCGAGGCGCGCGGGTCGAGGCCTATCCGCCGTTGCGGCGC
Source organism: Chloroflexota bacterium (assembly GCA_005882985.1). Classification (GTDB taxonomy): domain Bacteria; phylum Chloroflexota; class Dehalococcoidia; order SM23-28-2; family RBG-16-64-32; genus CF-163. The sequence continues at coordinate 4,320 of VBEJ01000150.1, read as the reverse complement.
CGCGCGTTGCGAGACGCCTTCTCCGCGACGTCCGCCACATCCTCCGCGCGTTCACTCACCTCGCGTGCCACCTCGCTCACGGTCTCGCGCGCCTCACGCCCCGCCTGGTTTGCGGCGTTTCGGCCTGCTTCGACGCCCACCTGCATCGCTTCCCGGTTGGCCTCGACGACCCGCTGAAATGTATCCCGCGTCTCGCTGCCAAGGCCCGCCATCTCACTTATCGCCTGGCGTCCCAATTCAAAGCGTCGCCGCTGCCGCCTCGTCCACGTCTCAATAGCCGCCTTTGTCAACCCGATCGCGTCCGTCGGCGCTTCCAGCCAGATGCGCGTGAGGTCCGCCTGCTCGCGCTGAGTCCTACGGGCCTCTTCCAACACGATCTTTCCCCACTTGTGCGCGCGTTCGTTGCCCATGTCCGCCATGTCCAGCATGGCGTCTGAGCTTTCGTTCATGGTGCTCACAAAGCGATTTATCCGTCTGCCCATTCTTTCAATCCTCCTTCAAAGGCTTGCCGTCTGGTCTCAATTCCGATTTTCTCTGTCGTTTGCGTACGCGGCCCCTAACGGCCGCCGCCCAAGCGGCTTCCGCTGCGGCGGCCGGCCGGCTTGTTCCGAGTGCTTCCGCCGCGGGTCGTCGCTCGCGCTCGCGCGGTCGACCGCGAGCCGCCAGCGGTTGCGCGCGGTCGACTGGTCGTGGTCCCGGTGCGGCTCGTTGCCGTCCTCGCGCGCCCGGACGTCGAGCGCGAGCCGCTCGCCGTGGTCTTGCGTGGCGATGACGCCTTCGCGCCGGATTTAGCTCGCGTAGCCGTCGTCTTGCGCGCGGTGCTTGCCCTTGCGCGGGATGTGGCCGACTTCCGCGCCGTTGTCGAGCCGGTCGTCGTCCGCCGCCGCGTCGTGGTCGCGCTCCGGTGCGGAGTCGCAGCTTTGCGCCGCTGGCCGTTGGTCGCCGACATCAGCTGCTCTTTGCGGCGCTCCATCCGCTCGCCCAGCTGGATCAGCCGCGACATCCCGGCTTCGGCCGCCTTCGGCAGCATCTCCGCTTCCTCCTCCGCCACGTGGTCCTGTACGTTGTCCTTCAGTACGTGGAACTTCGACTCGAAGCTCGAGTCCTTCGCGTCCAGCTTTACCATCTCGTTCAGAAGCTCCTTTACCAGGCCGTGCTCCTCCTCAGCATGGCGGACGGTCTCTCGCTCACCTTGCCGCTGAACGGACGGGTAAAAGATCTCCTCCTCGAGGGTTGTATGGACATCCAGCTCTATGTAGATGTTGTCGAAGATGGCCTTCTTCGTCTGGGCGTCCGGCGCTTCCTCGAAGTCTCGGAACAGCGTCTGCACCCTGCGATGGTCGTCTCGGATCATCTGAATAGCATCCATTTGGACAATGTCCTTCCTTTCCTCAAAATCGTGGGAACACCTGTAGTATCCGCGTAGAAGGGTTGCAGAACCGTAAAGTCACACCAAAGTGGCGTATCGCATCTGCATAAGACTGGGGACTGACAACTGAGAACCAACAGCTACGTGCCGCGGGCATCAGCTTCGGTATAATGTTCGTAGCGGAGGCATTCGATGCAGGAAAGCGAACAGACACTAGACGAACTCCAAGAGCGCATCGCGCACGTCCTCCGCCGTCTTTGACATCCCTGCGCGCGAACAAGAGATAGCCGCTCTCGAAAAAGAGTCGTCCGCTTCCGGCTTCTGGGACGATCCCCAGTCTGCGCAGCGCTTCATGCGCCGTCTCGCCGATGCCCGCGAGCAGGTGGACACCTGGCGCGGCCTCGAGGCCCGCACAAACGAACTCCACCAACTGCTCGGCCTCGCGCGCGATGAGTCCGACGCAGAGCTATCGCAAGACGTCGCCTCTGATGTCGCATCGCTAGCGCGAGAGTTCGAGGAGATGGAGTTGGCGCTCGCCCTCTCCGGCGAATACGATCGCCGGGACGCCATCGTCGCCATTCACGCGGGCGCCGGCGGTACCGACTCGCAGGACTGGGCCGAGATGCTCCTCCGCATGTACCTCCGCTGGGCGGACAAGCGCGGGTACAAGACAGATGTCCTGGACATGACGGCAGGCGAAGAGGCGGGCATCAAGAGCGCGACCATCGAGGTCCGCGGCCGCAACGCTTACGGCTACCTCCGCGGCGAGCGCGGCGTGCACCGCCTCGTGCGCATCTCCCCGTACGACGCCTCGAAGTCTCGCCACACGTCCTTCGCGCTTGCAGAGGTGATGCCCCAAGTCGAAAGCGAGGCCGAAGTACGTTTGAATCCGGACGAGCTTCGCATCGACACCTTCCGCGCCAGCGGCCACGGGGGCCAAAACGTCCAGAAGAACGCGACGGCCGTCCGCATAACCCATATCCCCACCGGCCTCGTTGTTACGTGCCAGAACGAGCGCTCACAGGGCCGGAATAAAGAGTCCGCGCTCAAAGTACTCGAAGCGCGCCTGCTCGAGAAGGAGCTGGAACGCCAGGCAGCAGAGCAATCACGCCTGAAAGGCGAGCACGTGTCCGCCGAATGGGGCAACCAGATCCGCTCCTACGTCCTGCACCCGTATAAGATGGTGAAAGACCACCGCACCGGCTTCGAGACAAGCGACGCCGAGCTGGTCCTCGACGGAGACCTTGACCCGCTGCTGCACGCCTACCAGAAATCCACCCTTGGTGATTAGCGAATCCTCCCGCCCCGCATCCGCTTTCTCATTTCTCCCTCGCCTAGTTCTCGCCTTAGTCATCGTTATGTCCGTAACGACGTTCTTTCCCGCTCACGTCTCCGCCAACGCTGCTCCCACCGTCTCCGACGCGGGAGTCACAGACAGCTTCCCCAACGGCATGACCTTTGCCGTCAGTGCCAGCAGCGATTCGCCCATCAACGAGCTGAAGATCCGTTACAAAGTTCTCCCGGATGGCACCTCCGCTATCGCCAGCCCCAAGTTCCAGCCAGGGACCTCGGTAACAGCGACTTTCGACCTCGGCGGTGCCGACCTATACCTTCCACCCGGCACGGTAATCGAGTACCACTGGGAGGCCACCGACGCGGACGGCGACCAATCTCGCACCGAGACGGCCAGCTTTTTCTATGACGACGTTCGATTCCAGTGGACGCCCCTGGAATCGAACGGCATCACGATCTACTACTACTCCGGCTCGCAAGACGACGCCCAGGCGATGCTTCAGACAGCCACCGAGACGATCGGCTCGATGTCGCAGCTCCTCGGCGCGAACATCGCCTACCCGATCAAGGTCTGGCTCTACAAGAACAACAACGACATGCGCCCCGCCCTTCAGCGCCGTAGCGCGACGTTTGAGGCCTCCGTCATAACGGAGGGAGTGCGCGTAGCCTCGGACACCGTGCTAATTCTTGGCAACGGCTCGTTCGGCACGCTCCGCCACGAGTTGACTCACGTCGTGACTCATGCGGCCGGCGAGAGCGCCCTCGGCCATCTGCCGGCGTGGTTGGACGAAGGGACGGCTGTCTACGGCCAGAAGGACCCCGGCGGCTTCGAGACCGCTGTCGATCAAGCCGTCCAGCGCGGCAACGTCTTCTCGGTGCGCCAGATCACGTCCTCGCCGGGTGACCCGTCCGGGGTAAACCTCTTTTACGGCGAGTCGTGGAGCCTTGTCAAGTACCTGAACGACACGTACGGCCCGGAAAAATTCGCCAAACTCTTCGCCGAGATCAAGCGCGGCAACACGATCGACGACGCCCTTAAGGCGGCGTACGGCTTCGACCAGGACGGCCTCGACAACGAGTGGCGTGTCGCACACGGCCTCCCGCCGCGTGCTACGACGGAGCCAAAGCAAGAGCAACCCCAAACGACGGCCGGGGCTTCCGGCTCTCAAACCAACGCACAGAAGGATGACGGCGGCCGAACCTCCACTTTTGTGCTTATCGCCCTGGCGGCGGGCCTGATCGTGCTGGCCGGCGCCGTCAGCCTAGCCGGCTGGGCCGTGGCGAAGCGGCTCTGACAGTTGGCCGCTACGGGATGATCAGCCCGCTCGGCCTCTGCTCGCCACGCTGCGCGGGCGGCGGCTCCTCCGGCGAAACAGCCGATGTCGGCCCGCCCTCGCTCTGCGAAGTGCCCGTATCCACCTCCGCAGCCGTCAGGACCTGCTCCACCAGCACCGATTCTTGCACCGCGCCCGGAATCGCTATCCTGTCCGCGATGACTGTGAGAGGCACAGCCCTTACCCCATAACGCTCGCCCAGCTCCGGGAACTCGTTGACTTCGATCACCTCCGCCTGCACTTTCGGGTTCCCGAGCGAGAGCTGATACGCAAGCCGTATCATCTGCGGGCAGTAGCCGCACGTCGGCGTGACGAAAACTCGCA
>VBEJ01000149.1 GCA_005882985.1 Chloroflexota bacterium | reverse complement strand
ATGCCCACCGAGTGGTGGTTGCGTCCTGTCAGCAGGCAAGCGCGAGAGGGGGAGCAGAGCGCTGTGGTGTGAAAGTTCGCGTAGCGGAGGCCCTTCGCCGCCAGCCGGTCGATGTTCGGCGTCTCGATGGTCGAGCCGTAGCAGCCGAGGTGGGCGAAGCCGGTGTCATCGAGGACGATCGCGATGATGTTCGGGGAAGCGCGAGGTGGCGCCGGCGGGGGCGGCCACCACGGCTGAGACTCCGCAACGGTCTTGCCGATGACTCCTGCGAATTCGGTGCCGGGGTGCATTTTGGCCTACAAGTGCGGGTCCTTCGACTACCACGGTTCAATCAGTGTTAGCACGGCGAGCTGGGTCTCGAAGTAGCCTTCGGGCTCGTGCTGGCGACGAACCCCGCTCGAGATGATGGTCCCAGTCTTCGAGGAGTTCGACTCGGCGCATAACGGGCGCGGAGGCGGTCAGGCCGTGCGTGATTGCGTTGCGGCGGGACGCTGCTTTGGCCGCGCTGGGTATTCGGCCCTTGCTGACCATTGGTATCAGGTTAAAGACGCAGGGGCAGAAAATGCAACGGCGGATTGACATCGCCAGATATGGCTCACTACTTGACAGATTAAATTCGTTTGGTAATTTCGCATCTTTTTTATACATACAGCATGTATATTATTGCGCGGCCAGGCTGCGCAATGACACGTGATCGCGGCGCCACGCTGGCGATGACCTGCCGGAGGTGATGTTCGCGGTCGTCGATGAGCTCGACCTGGCGTACGACGGGCGCTGACGCGGTTAGCCCGTGCGTGACGGCGTTGCGGCTGGAAGCCGCTTTGCGGGCCCTCGTCTTCGGTCCGCCGCCTTGGCCTTGCACGTAATGAGCGTAGCCCCAGGACATCCAATGCTTCCTTGGCATTGTCACGATACTATAGTTCCGAGGCTTATCTAGAGCGCAAGGGCGGTGAAGGCTAATCAACTTGTATGGCTCTTCGTCACAACGCTGCTTGCATTGAGTGTTGGCGGTTGCGTGCGCGAGGATGAGGAGTCGGAGGGACCCTCATTGGACCGATTGTCCGCGGATGACGTGCTTACGAACGCCATCAAAGTATCGAAAGCTATTACGAGTATTGAATCGATATCCACGGTATCGATAGAGGATCGGGAGCGTATGTCGCGATTCAAAATAGTTACCACGAGAGTGGGCAACACGACTTTCGTTCGCCATTCCATGCCAAGAAGTGCATACCGTGCCTCAGAGGTCGCACTCGGGCAGTCATTCTTCGACGGGAGAAATACATATGTCCGCAACTCTGAGCACGAGCCATGGGTCAAACTAACGTCTGATACGGCTGGAGTCGGGTGGTTAGACACTGTTTTAGGTGAGGCGACTCGAGAGGAGGATAATTTCACCTCACCTATTTATGGATTCGACCTCGGAAGTGTGCTCAACGTAGAACTATCTGACAAGCCCAATCCGGCCGATGAGGACGCTCTCGTACACCTATCTGGGATCTTCGCCGAGGTGACGCCGGTCCTCGGCCCGTTGATGGGGGTGGACGATGGTGCTGTTGTGGAACCCCCGAGAGAGAAGATCGAACTCTGGATTTCTGGCGAAACGTTCTATGTTCACCGCGTAGAGATGCGAACGGAGCCTGGTAGGTCCGGCCTCGGCCCTTCGCAGTATTTCGAGATAAGCTACGAGAGGTTTAACGAAGCCGTTCTTCCTGACTTCCAGCCTTAGGGGGTTCGCTCTGGCCAGCTCGCGGGTCCTCCGTAAACACCTCTCTAGCGGTTGTTGACGGGAAGTTACTAAAGAGGAGCGAATGCAGTGGCCTGCTCCCCAGGGCTTTGGCTATGGCTCCTATCCCATTGGACTAATAGCTGCGCGGGAGGAGAACCGCACACAGCTTCCCGTTGACTTGCTGAATCTTAACTTCAGAATTCAAGTCTGCTGGACCGCAGGCCAATCAAGCATGTTCAACTAGCCGGCATCCACAAATGTCGGGGAAGGGTTGAGCTTGGTTATGGGTGCAGATCAAGCGTCGATGGCGAAGTCGCTATCGGCCGCCACACCCAGAGTCCCGTCTGGGTCGTGCGGAGAAATGGGCACGAGGAGCAGGAACTGGCGGGCGCCCTCCTTGTAGGAGTCGTCGGGGAAAGGTGCGTCGTAGGCGGCGATGATCTCGGCGGGCAGGCGACGATTCGGGCGCAGCGGGCAGTGTTCAAGAGGCGCTACGCCATCGGCGGGAAGTATTCGGCCGCCAGGAGCTTGCCGCCCGCGAAGGTGAGTGACCAAACGCTTCCCTTCTTCGCCACGACGGGCTCCGCGAGCTCAACGCGGTCTTTGGCGGCGAGACGCGCGAGAAGATCCGGGATGACACCGCCCTGGCTACAGATGACCGTTCCAGTGCCATCACCGCCGGCGTTTCGGAGCAGCCGGCCGGCCTCGGATTCGTGCCCGTAGTAATGGGCCTCAGCGAATGCTGGATCCTCAGTGATGGTCAGGCCAACCGCCCCTCCCAGGGGCTCCACCGTCTGCAGACACCGAACGGGCGGGGCGGATATTATTTCGCGCACATCGAATCTCGTGAGCAACCAGACGAGGCCTTCCGCCTGTGCGACCCCTGTCTCATCCAAGGGTCGCTCTTCATCGTCCCCGGTCCAGCTCGACCGGTTGCCCGCGGAGCCGTGGCGTACCACGAGAATCGACCGGGTGAGGAGGGGTCCCTCGGCAAAGGTGCGCAGGATCGACAGGTCTCGCTTGTGTGAAAGCAAGCTGAACGCCTCGTCGATGCTCACCCAACGCAGCTGGTCCACCTCCCGGCTCGGGGAAAATACGCCTCCCTCGGCGTGCATTGACCAATAGCGCACAGTCTTCATCCGTTGCGCTGGGCCGGAGCCCTTGTTATACGAGACCTCGCCCAACGGCCGGCGAATCTGCACGCGGTATCCCGTCTCCTCAGTGACCTCTCTAATGGCGCCTTCTATGTCCGACTCGCCGGGCACAAGCTTGCCCTTGGGAATGCTCCAATCGTCGTAGCGCGGCCGGTGAATGATGGCGATCTCAACGCCGGGAGGACCGGTCGATGAATTTGCTGTCCGCCAGAGCACACCTCCGGCGGCACGGATAGCCGAACCGCTTACCCGTTCAACCACGCGCGCATCTTTTTACGGCATCCACGAGGGTGTTCCATGTCGTCTATCATACGTTCGGGAATAGTTGCTGTAAGTGCCTGACAACGCGGTGAAGAAGATACTGATCGCCGACGACGAGCCCACTCTTGTATCGACGCTCCAGTACAACCTTGAGCGAGAGGGTTACTCCGTGGTTATCGCCACGGACGGTGAAGCCGCGGTCGCCGCCGCTCGTGAGAGGCACCCCGACCTCATCGTGCTGGACATCATGATGCCGAGACTGAACGGACTTGAAGTTTGTCGCATCCTCCGCAGGGAGATGCATGTACCCATCGTGATCCTCAGTGCACGCGGCGACGAGCGTGATCGGGCTGCCGGTGTCGAAGCCGGTGCCGACGACTATGTGACGAAACCCTTCAGCATGGGTGAGCTCATCGCGCGCATCGGTGTACTGCTTCTTCGTTCGGAATGTCTGCCGCCACCCGATAAGTAGGCCGTCACGGCCGCGTCAATTTCCAGCCGACTTAGCGAGGAACCGCCCCAGCCGAATATCTGTGGAATCTTGCGCAATCCATACGGTTCGTTCCTTGACCCACTGACTACCCGATGCTACGGTCGAATTAATGAAGGGTTGCTCGCTGAGCCCAAAACAAAGGCGATGGCGCCGGACGCGATCGCTTATGACGGAACAATCATGCGTCTCTCGCTAATCCCCCGGAACTACCGATTCTTCGACCTTTTCGAGGAGAGCGCCCGCAAGCTTGTGGCCGGCGCGGACATGCTGGTGGACTTGCTCGACCACTTCGAAAACGTCGATATGAAGACGGCGCGGATCAAAGACCTCGAACACGAGGCCGATGACATCACGCACGAGGTCTACAAGCAGGTCTATCAGACATTTCTGACTCCGCTCGACCGCGAGGACATCGTGGCGCTTGCGCAGAAACTCGACGATGTCATGGACTTCATCGAGGGCTCAACCACGGCTATCCGAATCTATGGGATTACCGAGCCGACGCCGGCGGCGCGGTCGCTGGCCGACCTGGTGCGCCTTCAATGCATCCAGGTGGAACGTGCGGTCTCGAACCTGCGACACAAGGGACAAGCGGCCCGGATCCTGGAACATTGCAGGGAAATCAACCGGCTGGAAAATGAGGCAGACGCCCTTTTTCTTAGTGCAACGGCCGAGCTATTTCGAGGAGAAATGAGTTCCGTGGACATCATCAAGTGGCGCGACATTTACGACCAGCTCGAGCGTGCCACTGATAGCGCGGAGCAGGTTGCTCACGTCTTCGAAGCCATCGTCCTCAAGAATGCCTAGACATCCCGGCGCGTGCTCCAAAAGGGAAGCGATGCTTCCCTTTTTTGTTGCCGTGGCAAACGCGAGCTGCTGATGGACTGGGAACTGCTCCTCGTCATCTTCATTGTCGCTCTAGCCCTTGGATTCGACTTCATCAACGGCTTCCATGACGCGGCTAACTCGGTCGCCACAATCGTCTCCACCAGAGTCCTGACTCCGACGCAGGCCGTGATCTGGGCGGCCTTCTTCAACTTCGTTGCCGCGTTCGGCCTGGGCGTTCATGTCGCGAATACAATTGGCAAGGGCATAGTTGAGACATCGGTGGTGGACGAGAAGCTAATTCTCGCTGCGCTAGTCGGAGCTATCGTTTGGAACATCATTACCTGGCGCTTAGGCCTGCCTTCAAGCTCCTCGCACGCACTGATCGGCGGTCTGATCGGAGCTGCGGTGGCCAGCGCGGGCCCGGATGTGGTGATCCGGGAGGGAGTCCAGCGAACGAGCGCATTCATTGTAATCTCCCCGATGGTCGGCTTCATCGCCGCGGTCTTTCTGGCACTGGCGGTGATGCGTCTGTACGCGCGGATCGCGCCGAGCACGGCGCAGGGCGTCTTTCGCCGGTTACAGCTCGTGTCTGCAGCGGCGTACAGTCTCGGTCACGGCGCCAACGACGCGCAAAAGACAATGGGAATCATCGCCGTGCTTCTCTTCACCACAGGACATCTGAACGGCGATTTCCACGTCCCTACCTGGGTGATTCTTTCCGCGCAGGCAGCGATCGCCGCCGGGACGCTCATGGGCGGATGGCGGATTGTGAAGACTATGGGTCTGCGCATTACCAAGCTTGAGCCCAGCGATGGCTTCGCCGCTGAGGCTTCGTCGGCAGCGGCGATCCTCTTCGCCACGCAAGTAGGCATCCCCGTCAGCACCACGCAGACGATAGCCGGTGGGATCATCGGAGTCGGATCCACCAAACGGCTATCCGCGGTCCGCTGGGGCGTGGCGATCAATATCGTGATCGCATGGGTGCTAACGATCCCGGCCTCCGCTGCGATGGCCGCCTTGACGTTCGCGATTGTAGATGAGTTCTAGAGCTGTGAGAATATTACGGCGACAGGTCCTGCTGTTCGTTGCGACTGCCGTCATGGCGGCGCTTGTTTTAACCCCCATCTTCTTCGCGTTGAAACTACTTCTTGATGCAGGGCTGGGCGTCGTTTTCGTAACCGTTATTGCCGCTGGACTTCTTCTCGGTTACCTCTTACGGCAGGAGACAACGCGCTAACCCGATTCGCCGCGCGCGATGGGCATGACGCACCTGCCCGGCCATCCCGGCTAGCCTACATTGGCCGGTGGGATACAGAGCACCGGCACGAGTCTGTGTTACCCCTCAATCCGGACAGTACCTTCAGCTCCGTCCACGGTTACCATCGCCCCGTCGGGGATCTGGGATGTGCCGACCTGAGTACCGGCGACGCAGGGGATACCGTATT
>VBEJ01000148.1 GCA_005882985.1 Chloroflexota bacterium | reverse complement strand
AACAAGACCGGCCAGACAGAATAGAGACGGACGTATCGTCAGTTGAGTGCCCCCTGATCGTGGCTCGAATTATATGTCGGTGCTGAACTAAGTCAACCGTTCGATGCAGGCACCGATTGCGCACTCAACTACGACGCGTTAGTGTGCGTGTTGCGCTGCCAGTGGTGCCAGGCAATCAGGATCATCGTTCCTCACCGAGTTCACGCGGTTCGAGACCGGGGTGGCGATAAGTAGGTCCTCGCGAGCCGGTCGAAACAGATCCGTGAGCGACGATGATGACGATCGCACGTAGAGCCAGTGATCAACGGCCTCATCCTCGAGGATGGCGGGCATGCGATTGTGTACCGGCTCGATCAGCGAGTTCGGAGTCGTCGTGATGATCGTGAACGTCCGCTCCTTCTCTCCGGGGGTCGGCAGCCAGGATTCGTACAGCCCGGCGAAGTAGATGAGCTTCCCGTCGGGGCGGTGATACCAGATCGGCTGGCGATCGTCCTTCGGCCCGGTCCATTCGAAGAACCCATCGGCTGGGACTACGCACCGCCTTTCCTTGAATGCCTCTCGAAAGCTGGGGGCCGTCTGGATCGTCTCAGCGCGAGCGTTGATGTTCTTAAATGCCTGCTTGCGATCAATCATCCAGAAGTTCACCAGGCCCCACTTTGCAGGGAGGACTTCGCGGTCCTCGAAGCGGCTTCGTACGATCCAATGCGAGTCGGTGGGGGCGATGTTGTAGCGGGGCCTGTAGTCCATGAGGGCCTCGACGGAGACGCCGAGCTCGGCAGCAAGAACTCTAGCTTCACGGTGGGACAGCGTGAACCGGCCACACATCTCCGGATCAGCTTAGCTGAGAGGAACGGCCCCGTCTCCTCAGGGTGTCACAAGGGTGTAGCCGATGCGTCAGTGCGCCGACATAATCTTCTGGTGTGGTTCGTTGTGAGTTCTGCCTCAAACTGGCGAGCGGCCTGCACCCCGCCACGCGGCTGCTTGGTGATCCCAACGTCGACGCCTCATGGCAGCGCGGACTGGCGGCGATGTGTAACAGCTGCTGGAAGATCCTAATGGACGCCGGAGGCGCGGGGAAGAAACGAAGAGGGAGCGATGAGCGGTGGTGGCTGGGCCACGATGTCGGGAAGGAGACTGCGCGGGAGTAAACGTCAACGGTATTCCTCTGCGTCCCTTTGGCTCACGCACTGCTAGTATTGAGATGCGATGAGGCCAGAGCCAGGCCTGGCAGACGCCGGCCAGAGTGCACCTCTCCTTAGGGCAATCAATGATGCGGTGCTGGCCATGGCTGCCGACCTGCGCGTCGAGCCGATCCTTCAGCGGCTGGTCGAGAGCGCTCGTGAGCTGGTAAGGGCTCGATACGCCGCTCTCGGCATTCCTGACGGCGAGGGCGGCTTCGTGCGGTTCATTACGTCGGGGATGAGCGCCGCTCAGGTCGAGGCGATCGGGCCTCTTCCACGGACACATGGCCTGCTTGGCGCAATGCTTAATGAGACGGCGGCTTACCGGACAAGCAACATACGGAAGGACCCGCGCTTTCAGTGGTGGCCGCCACCTCATCCAAGGATGAGCTCGTTTCTGGGCGTACCCATCGTGGCGAAGGGCAACGTGATCGCGGCCTTCTACATGACGGACAAAATCGGCGCGGATGAGTTCAGCGACGACGAGCAGGCCGCGGTAGAGATGCTGGCGGCGCATGCCGCAATTGCTATCGAAAACGCGAGGTTATTCGAACGCAGCCGCGAGCTATCCGTCGTTGAGGAACGGACGCGCCTGGCGCGTGAGCTTCACGACTCGGTTAGCCAGACGCTATTCAGCATATCGCTCGTTGCAGATGCAGCGGCCGCGGTCCTCGACCGTGATCCGGAGAAGGCGAAGGTGCAACTCGAAGGGTTGCGGGAAATGGCGCGGGCAGCGAGCAAGGAGATGCGGTCGCTCATATTCGAACTGCGTCCCGCAGACCTCGACGCGGACGGATTGGCAGCGACGCTCGGAAAACATGTGGACGTCCTGCGTCGCGTCTACCCGATGCAAATCGAATTCAAGGAGGACGTCGCAGAGCGGCCACCCGGAGACGTCGAACGCGAGGTGTACCGGATCGCCCAGGAGGCGCTCAATAACGCCATTAAGCACTCGGAGGCGGACAAGATCGATGTCGAACTCAGTTCGAGGGACGGGGTAATCAGCCTATCAGTCGCAGATAATGGAAAAGGCTTCGAACCCGCGGCGCCCCAGTTGCGGGCATCGAGACTTGGGATCACTTCGATGGAGGAGCGTGCGGAGGCAATCCACGGTAGCCTTCGCATCGAGTCGGGCGAGGCCGGCACGCATGTCCACTTGGAGGTCCCGGTTGAGTGAGAAGATCCGTGTCCTAATCGCTGATGACCACGGTGTCGTGCGGCAGGGACTCCGCGCATTTCTCGAGGCACAGAGCGACATCGAAGTCGTCGGCGAGGCGGGCGACGGCAGTGAGGCGGTGAGGCTTGCCGATGATCTCCGGCCGGACGTGCTCGTAATGGACGTTGTAATGCCGCGGCTCGATGGTATCGAGGCGATTCGGCGGATTCGAGCATCCGGCGTGCCGGCGAAGGTCATTGTGCTGACGAGTTTCGCGGATGACCAGAAGGTGTTCGCGGCGGTGCGGGCGGGGGCCTCCGGCTACCTTCTCAAGGATGTCCGTCCCGATGAGCTCGGCGAGGCAATTCGTACAGTGATGCGGGACGAGGCTCTGCTCAACCCCAGGATCGCGGCAACACTGATGCAAGAGTTCGCTCACCAGGCCCGCACACCGGCGGCCGACGCGCTTACGGGGCGGGAGATGGACGTTCTGCGGCTAATCGCGACAGGACGCTCGAACAAAGAGATCGCGCTGGACTTGCGCATCGCCGAGAAGACAGTGAAGACGCACGTAAGCAGCATTCTGTCGAAGCTCCAGCTGGCGGACCGGACGCAGGCGGCGCTCTACGCCGTGAGAGAGAGGCTAGTGGAGATCGAGTAAGCCTCCAGTCCTAAGACTGATTGCGGTGGGAACTGGGCCGCCGCCCGATGTTGCGGGTGGCGGCCTTGCTTACTGTGGGAGTTGGAGGAGAAGACATGAGATTGCGAGAAAGCGTAGCGCTCATAACGGGTGCATCGAAGGGATTGGGGCTAGAGATCGCAAGAGAATACGCAGAGTGTGGCGCCCGGCTGGTAATAGCTGCGCGTCATCCTGAGGCACTCGATCGCGCTGCGACGGAGCTGCGAAAGAAGACAGAAGTGGTCAGCGTGACGGTGGACGTGTCACAGGAGGCGGAGCGATTCGTCGAGGCGGGGCTCGAACGGTTCGGAAGGATCGACGTGCTCGTGAACAACGCATCGGAACTCGGGCCAAGCCCGATGCCGCGTTTGGAATCGCTCTCGTGGCAAGACATGGAGCACATCCTTCGCGTAAACGTGACCGCCCCACTGCACCTGACACAGCTCGTGCTGCGGCAAATGCGGGCGCGATCGACCGGGGTGATTATCAACGTCACGTCGGACGCCGGAGTCGAGGCATATGCGGGTTGGGGCGGGTACGGCGCAAGCAAGGCGGCCCTGGAGCACATGTCCCGCGTCCTGTCCGAGGAGCTCTCGGGAAGCGGCATCCGGGTGTACGTGGTCGACCCCGGGGATATGAATACAGAGATGCACCGCCAGGCCGAGCCCGGAATCGATCTTTCCGGCCTCCCTGGGCCGGAAGTTTCGGCGCTGGCTTTCGTACGATTGGTGGAGGAAGAGGTAAGCCCATTCGGCCGGTTCAAGGCCCAGGAGATTGCCGCGCTCGCCGAGACTACGGGTAAGGGCGCATGGTAACGCGGACGGAGAACCTCGATTTCGTCCTCCCCGAAGAACTCGAAGCACATGAGCCGCCCGAGGCCCGAGGACTCGCTCGCGACCAAGTGCGCCTCCTCGTTAGCTATCGGACGGATGACCGCATGATCCACACGCGGTTCGACGAGCTCGCCGCAGTCCTGAGTGCAAACGACCTTGTCGTGGTGAACGTCTCAGCGACGCTACCGGCGGCGCTACCTGCGACGAGGGCAGACGGCAGCGAGATTGCTCTCCACCTGTCGACGCGGCTGGGGGAGGAGTCGTGGGTGGTTGAGGCGCGGAAGACAGCGATGACCGCCGGGGAGCGACTCGCGTTGCCAGCTGGCGGGACGTGTACATTCCTTGAGCCGTATCGTGGCTCGTGGCGTTTGTGGCGTGCGCGGGTCGATCTTCCGGAACCAGTGTTTGCTTACCTGCAGCGCTGGGGAAAACCAATCGCCTATCCGTACGTGAGGCAGCAGTGGCCGCTCGAGATGTACCAGACGGTGTACGCCGGCCGACTCGGATCGGCGGAGATGCCTTCGGCCGGGCGGGCGTTCAGCGCCGACGTGATCAGGGCGCTCTCGCGAAAGGGCGTGGCGATGACGCCGATCGTCCTACACACGGGGGTATCGAGCCCAGAGAAAGACGAGCCACCATACGCCGAGTGGTACGAGGTCTCACAAGGCACGGTGGACGCAATAAGGGATGTACGGGCAAGCGGAGGCAGGGTGATCGCGATCGGTACGACGGTCGTGCGGGCGCTCGAGAGCTCAGTGAATGCGAGCGGCGAGCTTATCGCATCGAGTGGGTGGACGGACCTTGTAATCACGGCAGATCGCAGGCTTCGATTCGTCGACGGTCTCCTTACCGGCTTTCACGAGCCGAAGGCCAGCCATCTAGCGATGCTGGAAGCTCTCGCGGGGAGAGCGCACGTGCGGAAGACCTACGCAGCGGCGCTTGAGGCCCGGTATCTCTGGCACGAGTTCGGAGACCTGCACCTCATCCTGTAGAGCCCCCGCGTGCCAGCGAAGCAACCTGACCCCTAGGACTGGCATCCCCCGCAAGCCGGGTTATCTTTTCCCGGCGCTACTCTTCTTGGTGCCCCGGCGTCCACCTCGACGGAGGCCGCCCCACCGTGTGACCGCCATACCACCTCTCACCGGTCGCTCTCAGCACTCGCCCCTCTTTGCCCACCTGTCTTATGAGCCCGTCGCAGCGGACGCATAACGGCAGGATTTCGCGGCGCCACGAGCCGTCGACCGCCTGGGCGGTCATGGCCCACTTGCCGGGCGCGGGGCGAGGACAGAAGGCGCAGCGGTCCACGGTGTTCTGAGTTTACCGGTCATGCCCTCGTTGCTATAACGGACGAGTGTCACTCAAAGAGGGCTGGTGCTCATTTTGGGGTCTCGGTCTACACCCAGTGCGTTCTGGATTTTCATTACATCGGGGAGGGGGTGGCGGCCTTCGTCGAGATGCGACCGCCGTCGTTCGCACAGGTCTAGGGCGTCTCGCTAAAGCTCCGCAGGTCTATGCGGCAGGGTACCCGGGCGCTGATTTCACGGCGGTGATCTGGCCAACGTGGTCCATAGTATGCAGCCAATGGAACGCGATCCATTCCGTCGCCGTAAGTGGCCCGAACACGGGATGAGGGAACGACAGCTCTCCCTTCGGCACACCCTTGGACTCGAGCGAAGACAACAGAGCCCGCGTGTCATCGAAGAAGCCATCTAAGCGCCGGCGCAATTCATCGATGGATTGTCTCTCGTCTTCCGCGGACTGCTCACCCATCGCCCGCACTATGGGTACCTGCACGGAAGGGGGCAGGCCCGCCATTTCCGCGATCATCTGGTTCAGGCTGCGGTCGCTGAACAGGAAGTGACCGATTACCTCCTTCGCAGACCATTTTGCGCCTTCCCCGCTCCAAGGCGTAGCAATGGCGGGCCCCTCGGAAGGGTGGA
>VBEJ01000147.1 GCA_005882985.1 Chloroflexota bacterium | reverse complement strand
TTCGGTATCTGATGCGCGAGCTCGTACAACCGGACGGTCGCCTCCGCGGCATCCTCCACGAGCGCCTGTGGCTGGCGCAGTGTCTCGATTACGCCGACTGCGTCCTGCATCAGCGGCAGCAGCGATGACGGCCAGACGATGCGGTCTATGCCGTCCAGGCTCGTGCGCACGAGGTTCTCGACGAACGCCTGCCGCAGCGGCATCTGCTCCGGCGGCCGCCGCCTCTCCAGCTCCCACTGCTGCCGCTCGGCGTAGGGCCGCCGGATGCCCGCATACTCCTTCGAGATGAGCACATCGATCCGCGCGTCCTCCACGATCGCGAACAGGTCCGACGCCAGCCGCCGGTCCGCAAACAGATCGAAGAACCGCTCCATATCCGTCAGCGGCACCCGCTCCATCGGCGCTTCGGCGGATTCGAGCACATCGAGATCGGGTTCGCCTTCCGCCCTGCCTCGTAGGGGCGCAGCACGCGGCGATTGGGTGATGTCGTTCGAATCTCCGTTTGCATCGGCCTTTGGAGGCTCGCTCGCAGGCGGCGTGTGCTGCGCCCCTACCGCGTCTGCCTCCAGCCCAGCCCGGCGGTTCTCAAAGACCCTCCCCGCGCGCTCGAACTCAAAATCGAATGTCCCGAACTCGAGGTGCCCGGCCTGGTGAGTGCCGTACACCTTATACACGTGAAAATTGGCGTCCTTGTCGTGGAACTCCTCGACCCACGGCGGCAAGAATATCGCCGTCCCTTCCGTCGAAGGCGCCTCCGTCTCGACCCAGCCGATCCCCTTCTCCGCGAGCGCCTCCGCCGAGTGCACAGCCACCTCGTATCCCGTGAGCGCCTTACAGTACATCCGCAAGATATCCGAGACACGGCTAAGGTCGACCCGCGACGAAAGCGACTCAAGGACCTCCTCGCCCTTGCTAGACTCCAGACGGAAGTAGGCCTCGCCGCCCTCGATACTCAGCTCGAGCAGATTGCTGCCCTCTTTATGCCAGAGCCCGATCTCTTCAATCGGAATGCGTTCCAGCACCGTGGCCGCCGTCTTGAGGAACTCCATCGCCGAAAGCGGCGATCGGTTCACAAGCTCTTCGGAAAGCGAGAGCAGCAGCCCGTGGGATTCCGGGTCGATTTGACCCAGCGCTCTAGCGGCCTCTGCGAAGAACGAGAACGCCTGGCGGCCTTCCCGCCGTGCCAGCTCCCGCGCAAGGGCGAGGAAGCGCCCACGCTGCGGCGAATGAACGTGCGCCAGCAACGCCGGCCCCTTCTCCAGGTACGAACGCGCGTCTGCCCAGCCGGTCGACGCCAGCGCCTCCGCGAACTGAAGGAAAGCGCCCCGGTCTTCGCCGCCGAGCGGCTCGAGGACATGCGGCGCGATGCTCAGGCAGTGGGACGCAAGGTCGTATGACCGGTCACACAGCGCGTCGACGAACCGGACGAGGACGCGGCCTTCTTCCAGCGTCATGCGTGCAAAGAACGTGGGGCTGCCCTCGAAGAACTGGACGGCCAGCGAAGCGGAGCGCCAGGTCCCCTTGTACAGGAGCCG
Organism: Chloroflexota bacterium; assembly: GCA_005882985.1. Taxonomy (GTDB): domain Bacteria; phylum Chloroflexota; class Dehalococcoidia; order SM23-28-2; family RBG-16-64-32; genus CF-163. Next base: position 8,214 of record VBEJ01000147.1, on the reverse strand, counting down.
CCCCAGGTTCACCCAGTCGCCGAGGCGGACGAACGTGATCGACGGAAGCGTGGCCGGCGACGCACGGAAGTAGGCCGCGGCAAGCGCCGAAGACATTTCCGCCAGGTCGCGCCCGTACTTGGCCCAGCGGCTGAAGCCCTCCCACCCGAGCATCGGCAGCATCTGCGGCGCCACTCGGAAGTACTCACCCGCCGCCTCCCACGACCGCCACGACTGCCGCGCCAGCTCTAGTCCGTCCTCCGCCCACGCCTCCAACTCCTCGTCGGAAACCGCGTCGCTGATAGCGTCGGCAGAGCGTAGGAACTCGGCGACAAGGCTCGTCGAGAACGGCGTCAGCTGCTTCTCGTAATGCGCATACAGCTTGCGGCGGTCGGGCATCGGATTCACGACAACCCCCCGCGTTCACGCAGTCGAAAGTCGGCGCCGCTAGGCCGGGGGTCTGGGGATGTCCCCCAGTTTCCCCCTCTCGGGCGGGTGGGTGGGAAGCACTGCATTGCTAATACTGAACGGAGGAACACCACATTTGGAGGAACACGGAGGGCGAGGGCAGTGCTGATAAGGAGCGCCTATTCAAAGATCGACGACACCACCTCTTCGATACTCCGCTGTACATCCCGGTCGTCGGTTAGCGCCCACACCACAGCCACCTGGCACGCTCGCCGCGCGGGTATGCCTTCGTGGATCAGCCGCCCCGCGTAGATTAGCAGCCGCGTGCTCACTCCTTCCGCGAGGCCGTGCTCCTTGAGATGGCGCACCTTCTCGCCCAGCTTCGCCAGGTCGGTCGCTACGGTCTCGGACACCTGACTCTCGTGCCCGATGATCCGTGACTCCAGTTCGCGCGGCGGGTACCCGAACTCGACGGCCATGAAGCGCTGGCGAGTGCTGTGCTTCAAGTCCTTAAGCGCGCTCTGGTATCCCGGGTTGTACGAGATCACCAGCAGGAACCCTTCCTGCGCCTCGACGATCTGCCCGAGCTTCTCGATGGGCAGGATCCGCCGGTGGTCTGTAAGCGGGTGGATCAGCACCGTTGTGTCCTTGCGCGCTTCAACGACCTCGTCGAGATAGCAGATCGCCCCGGTCTTCACCGCTCGCGTAATCGGGCCGTCGATCCAGCGCGTCGAGTCGCCTTCCAGCAAATAACGCCCGACCAGGTCCGAGGCCGTGAGGTCTTCGTGACAGGCCACCGTCACCAGTGGCCGGCCCTGCTGATCGCCGTCGCCTGATGGCGTATCGTCGCGGATGACCGTAACCGGGCGGCTCAGCTTGAACGCCATGTACTCGATGAAGCGGGTCTTCCCGCAGCCGGTCGGCCCCTTCAGCAGGACCGGGATCTTCTCTTTGTACGCCGCCACGAACAGCTCGATCTCGTCCTTCACGGGCAGGTAGAACGGCTCCGCGTGGACGATGTACTCCTCGATCGCGTACTGGCGATAAGTCTGTTCGGTGGTCATGGGGCGTTCTTCTCCGGTGCTTGCTCGCTCATCTTACATTACAACGTCGCCAACCCGCTGAGCTGTGACGGGTGTCCCAGGCCTAACGCCGTGCGGCGAGCCTCTGCTCAAGCTCGCCCCACGCCTCAAGCGTCCGCCGCCGCGTGTCCTCCACAGTCCCCGAGGTATCGATCGCTACATCGGAACGCCGAATACGTTCATCGCTCGCCATCTGCGCCTTCTGTATCCTCTCCAGCACCTGTTCGACCGGAATCCCGCTCCGCTCCGATGCCCTCCTCGCCGCCGTCTCAGCGTCGACCACCGTCACCCAGACCTCGTCGGTAAGGTCATCCCACCCAGCATCGAAGAGCAGGGCTGCCTCCAGAACCGCGACCATTCTGCCGGCCCGCCCCGCCTCCGCCAGCCTGTCGCGCATCATCTCCTTCATCCGCGGATGCGTGATCGCATTCAGCCTCGCCAACTTGTCCGGCGAGGAGAACACGATTGGCCCGAGCTTCCTGCGGTCGATCGTGCCGTCTTCAGCTACAACATCTTGCCCGAACTCGGCGACGATGTCCTCATACCCCGGCTGGCCCGGCAGATAGACTTCGTGGCCGACGCGGTCGGCATCCAGAATGACCACACCCTGCTCGCGCAAAATCTCGGTGACTACAGACTTCCCTGTGCCAATGCCACCCGTCAAGCCGACTACATACATGAGCCGCTCACTCGACCTGCTTGCCAAAGTTGTACGACTGACTCATCCCCTGCGATAAGTAGAAACGGTGCGCGTCGTTTCGCCCGGCGCCTGAACTCAGCTCTAGATGCGTACATCCCCGCTCGCGGGCCCAGTCAGAAGCCGACCCCATCAGCTGAGCGCCGATCCCCCGGCTACGATGGCTAGCTGTCACCACGAGGTCCTGGAGCCAGCAGCGAGGTCCATATCGAATCGAAAGAATGTCTGCATAGACCGAAGCCAGTCCAACGATCCGCTCGCCCTCAACCGCGAGCAAAACGTCTGCGTCGCGGTCATGTACTGCGTACTTGAACCCGGCCCGCCCGCGCTCGGCGGTGTACCCAGGTGCGCGCACGCCCGGCGGCTCGAACAGTTCTTCGATCAGCGCCAGCGCCGGCGCTTCATCGTCCGGCGTCGCCAGGCGTATGGTGATCGCTGACTGCTGACGAGTGACCGCTGAAGCCCTAGCCCGACGCCTTTAGCTGTCGGACCTTTTCCGTGAACGCCGGCACGATCTCCTTCCAGTCGCCCACCACCGCCCAGCGCGACGACTTGAAGATGCTGGCATCGGCGTCCTTATTGATCGACACGATGTTCTTTACTGACGAGATACCCGCCATGTGCTGACTCGCTCCCGAAATGCCGACCGCGATGTACAGGTCCGGCGTCACCACTTTTCCGGTCAGCCCTACCTGATTGGCTACCGGATACCAGCCAAGGTCGCACACCGCCCGGCTCGCCCCCACCGCTCCGCCGAGTACATCCGCCAGCTCTTCCAGAGGCTTGAACCCCTCAGGACCGCCGAGCCCGCGGCCCCCACTCACGACGACCTTTGCATCCTCCAGCCGTACCCCCTCCGCCTTCTCCTTCCGCCGCTCGACGATGCGTGTCCGCACGTCGCCCTCGCCGACGCCCGCCGGCTGCTTCACCACCTCCGCCTGACGCGAATCGTCCCTCTCCGCCGGCTCTTGGGCCTTCGCTCTAACCGTTGCGATCTGTGGCGTGCCGTTGATTGTGTACCGCGCTCGGGCACTTCCTCCGTAGCACGGGCGCTCCGCTACGAGCTTGTCGCCTTGCATCTCGAAGTTCACGCAGTCCATCGCGACCGCCGTACCCAGCCGCTGCGCCAGGCGAGGCGCCATGTCCCGCCCCATCATCGTCTGTCCCATCACGATGACAGCGGGGTCGACTTCTTTCGCGATCCGCTCGGCGATCGGCACGTACGAATCGCCCTGGTACTCCTTGAGAATCGCGTCATCAACCACGATTACCTTGCTCGCGCCAAACGCGGCCGCTTCCCGGGCCAGCCCTTCCACACCCGAGCCGAGCAGGGCAACCGTTACGCGCCCCCCCAGACGGCTACCGATCCCGATTAACTCCGGCACGACGGGGTTCAGCTTGCCATCTTCAGTGGCTTCCCCAATTACAAGTGTTCCGCTTGCCATCCCTTACTCCTGGATCTGACTCGTGGCTCCTCTTGTCCTAGATCAGTTTCGCCTCACGCAGGCGCACCGCTAGCTTCTCACCCTTCTCCCGCGGCGTGTCTCCTTCGATGATCTCGGTCTCGACTTTAGTCTCGGGCACGAACAAGGCTTCCAGCGTTATCCGCTTCTCAGGAACGGATATCCCGATCTCACCCAGCGTCCACGGCTTCACTTCCTTCTTCGCCGCCATCATGATCTGCCGCAGCTGCGGGTATCGCGGCTCGCCTAGCTCGTTACTGACCGTGACGACTGCCGGTGTCGGTGCTTCGACGGTCTCGAACCCGTCCAGGAGGACCCGCTCGACCGTCACCCTGCCGTCGTTGTGCTGGATATCCTTCGCGATCGTGACTACTGGAATGCCGAGGATCTCAGCGATCGTCGAGCCTCAAGACGGTAATCACCGTATCCGGCTCCTTGTCCTTGATCCGCAGTGCCGCCTCCACGCCTATCGTGTCGAACTGGCTCGGTACCGGCTGAATGCCCGGAGCCGGCAGTACCTTCCTCGCCGCCTCGTCTACTCGAAACTGCGAGGCCGGCGTTTCCGGGTCAGGCACTTGTTTGGCTAGGCAGATAATGTGGGGCACGAGCGATCTCCTTGGTCAGGGAAGGCAAATAAGTGGAGCGGCGGGGCGTGGTTCTAGTTCCCCGTTCCTCGCTTCTCTGCGTCTGGTTTCGTCACGCGCAGTAGTATAGCAGCCGCTAATTTTGTCGCAAGAAATCGCTGTCCTTCCCGCTTATCGCTCAGCCTGGCACGGCGTTAAAGTTGCCTCGGCGTCAGCGGCCACGGCCGGACGGGTCTGGGTCCCTCTGCTCGTATGGCAGCAGCACGAGCGCGCCGTCTTCACCGCGCTCCAGGACCGCAACGATCTGCGCGACGTCGAGCTGCGCACAGTGGGTCACGTCGCCACCAAAGCCCCCTTCTATCAGCTCCCTCGCGTGATAAGACGAAGCGACTGCGCCGTCCATGTGGGAGCGGGCGGTGAGGAAAGCATCCCTCGCGAAGCGGGCGGCATCCGACGCTTCGAGCGAGGCGTCTGGGAATAGCGCCGCATCGACTATTGCGCCCGCTCCCAGCGCGTCCTCGAGCACGAATGTTGACCCGCCATAAGCGGCGGAACACACGACGGTGATATTCAGCGCGCGCTCGTTTGCAATCTGCTTCGCTACCTCCGCTACCGCCGTGCGGTTCAGCAAACAACCGACGAGAACGGCCGGCGCCCCGGCCAGCATCGCGAGCAATCGCGTCCCGTTTGACGTCGCGAGGATCGCGCTCTTGCCCTCGAGCTCAAGACGAGAGAATTCCGCCGGCGAGTTCCCGTAGTCGAATCCGACTGGGGGAAGTCCACCCCGTTCCCCGCAAAGCAAGTAGCTGGGCAGCCGCTGATGAAGTGACCTCGCTTCTTCGATGCTGCCCGCCGCGACTACAGGCCGGGCGCCGCATTCAAGCAGGGTGACGATGCTGGATGACGCCCGCAGCACATCGACGACAATACAGACCGAACCAGAGTTCTCGAACTCCTGGCCCGGCAGCAGTGCCACATCAATCCGCATCAGGACGAAGGCATATAACCCGAATTAGGGAAGTTCCCCGTTCGTAGTTCCTGGCTCTTGGTTCCCTACTCCTTGCCACTTGCTCCCGGCTCCTCATAATATGCTGTGAGGCAGCTACTTGAAACAAAGATCCGAAGGGCGCGCGAAATCCCGGCCGGCGGACACGACACAGCTGGGGGTCTAGCCCCCGTGTTCTCCGAGAAGCTGCGGGCAGCCGCGGAGACCAACAACAGCTTCCTCTGCATCGGCCTCGATCCTGACCCGGATCTGATGGCGCACCCCCACGTCCCCTCATTCCTTCAGGAAATCGTCGACGCCACGAGCGACCTCGTTTGCGCCTACAAGCCGAACCTCGCCTTCTTTGAAGCCCTCGGAATGGGCGGGATGCAGACCATGCTCGAGTCGCTCCGCTCGATTCCCAAGCACATCCCGATCATCGCCGACGCCAAGCGCGGAGACATTGGCAACACCGCCCGTTTTTACGCCCACGCCCTCTTCGACGTTTACAAGTTCGACGCAGTGACAGTAAATGCATACGGTGGCCGCGACGCGGTGCAGCCCTTTATCGACTACGCCGACCGCGGTGTCCTTGTCTGGTGCCGAAGCTCAAACCCGGGCGCCGCCGACCTCCAGGACATGAAGCTGGACGATGGCCGCTTCGTGTATGAGGCCATCGCCGAACGGGCGCGGGAATGGAATAAGAGCGGTAACGTTGGCGTCGTCGCTGGGGCCACTTGGCCGGAGCAGATCGAGCGCGTGCGTGATATCTGCCCGGACATGTGGATCCTGGTTCCCGGGGTAGGCGCGCAGGAGGGCGACCTCGAGGCCGCAGTGCAGGCAGCCATGGACGAGGAAGGCGCGGGTTTCATCCTCAATGCCTCGCGCGCCGTCCTCTACGCCGCCCGCGACGACGGCTACGCCAAATCGTCGCGCAAGGCCGCTCAGACACTACGGAGTCGCATCAACCTGATGCGCGAGGCGGCGCTGGCTCGGCGGTGACCCGTGATAATGGAAATACGCCTCGGCGATGTCGTGCGCCTTAGGAAGCAGCACCCCTGTGGCGGCTTCGAATGGGAGGTCGTTCGCCTCGGCGCCGATATCGGCATTCGCTGCCGCACCTGCTCCCGCCGGGTATTGCTTGAGCGCAGTACATTCGAGAAGCGGGTGAAGACATTCATCTCCCGCGGCCCTGAAGAGGACGCCTAGTGTCACTCCGCGACGAAGCACAAGATCAACCCGTCCGCTTCGAGCCGAACGTGCGCGAAGTAATGCGCTCGCGGGCGCTGCTCAGGGACCCGCGGTTTGCCAGCCTCTGGTTATCGCACGGGCTCGCCCTTACTGCCCAGAATGCCCTTCTTTTTACGCTGCTCGTGGTGGTCTTCAAGATCACCGGCAACTCGCTGACGACCAGTGTACTGGTACTCTGTTTCATTCTTCCCTCGATTCCAATGGGGTTCATCGTTGGCGTCGTCCTGGATCGCACCAGGAAGGAGACAGTCCTCGTTGTAACCAGCCTCGTGCGCGCGCTAGGATGCATTCTCTTCCTCCTCTTTCACGGTGAGGTATGGACGATCTACCTCATCACTATCGGCCACGCCACGGCCGGGCTGTTCTTTAATCCGGCGGTAATTTCGCTCATCCCGACGCTCGTCTCGCGCGATCGCTTGGTGCCGGCAAATAGCCTTTACAACTTCACGCTTACCGCGGCGCAGCTCGCAGGGATAGTGTTCCTCGCGCCGACCATCATCAAGACCCTCGGCGCCGACGGCATGTTCATCATCGCGGCGGTGATGTTCCTTTCCTCCGCGGCGCTGGCCTCTCGCTTACACACAGTCGAGGAGGGGCCCGAACCCAGGCTTCCGCAAGGGCCGATCTTCGGCGGGCTACCGACGGACTTCCGCGAAAGCTGGCAGATGCTCTTCTCGGACCGTTACTCCGTTCTCGCGCTCGTGCAGCTTATCATCAGCAGTACGCTGGTTCTTCTCTTTTCGATACTCATCCCGCGTTACATGCAGGACGTCATCGGGGTGCCTCCGGAGAGCGCGGCCTTCGTCTTCGCGCCCACAGGCATCGGCGCGCTCGTTGGCCTGCGCTTTCTACCTTGGTTCACGAAGATGGGCAAGAATCGCGTCGTCATCATCGGGCTCACCGGCATCGCCGTCTGTCTGGTGTTGCTGGCGCTGGTCGAGCCGCTCGCGCAGTTGACCGAGCAGGCGCCGGGTACAGACTGGCTGGCGCGGCAGCTCCGATTCTCGCTCCTCCAGGGGTTGACCATGCTCATCGCTGGGCCCATGGGGTTCTGCTATGCACTGCTCAACGCGCCCGCGCAGACCGTCTTGCACGAGCGCGCGCCTCCCGAGATGCGCGGCCGCATCTTCGCCACGCAGGTCGTCTCCGCGAACTTTATTTCGCTCCTGCCGCTGCTTGTCATTGGCGCCGCTACCGACCTCGGGAAAGTCCCGGCGGTGCTCGTAATGATCGCCGCTGTAGTGGCCGGTGTTGCCTTCCTGAGCGCGAGGGTGGCCGCGCGCGAGGACCAAGAAGCGGAGGAGAGACGCCCACGGGGTCCGCCCCGCGAACGTCAGGAAGTCGGAGCGGGCGGGCGGTTCACTGAGTCGGAGTCCGGCCCGGATCCCAGGGCGGGCGAACTATAGCGCGATCCACTCGGTCGCCGAATCGCGCGCTTTCCGACGATGGCCTGATCGATTGCGTCGCCTGCCTCGAAAAGGCCGCGCTACGCCTTATTCCGAACGTACGCCCGCCCTCCGGCGCGGCCGAATTTCGTTTGACACCCCTCTGCGCGGCGGTCTAGAGTTAAAGTGCATCGACACTGGGAGGTGGCCGTGTGGTCGAGTTGACCATCGAAAGTATACGCGTGAGCCTGATGAACTATCAGCGCGTGGTCATCTTGAAGGAGAAAGAGTCAGACCGCTACCTCCCGATTTGGATTGGCCCTGCTGAAGCGGACGCCATCGCCGTACGCCTTCAAGAGGTCGCCGTCGCTCGCCCGCTC
>VBEJ01000310.1 GCA_005882985.1 Chloroflexota bacterium | reverse complement strand
GGCCATCGCGCCCCCTAGCTGACCCACCGTCACCCCGGCGAGAAACAGCGCGATTCCGATCTTCGGGGCGGCGTATCCGATGCCCAGCAGATAGGCCAGTGCAAAGAACCCGGTGATCGCGAAGTACGGCTCCAACCCGCGCACCGACACAGCGAGGGCGACGGCCGCGATGACGGCGATGCCGGCGAACACCGCGAAGCGGTCGAATGGCGCTGCGAGCAGCGGCGACCGGCCACCGATCCCGCGCAGTACCAGGATCAGCGCAATCCCGGCAATCGCCGCCACCATGTTGATCCACGTCGCCTCGTACGGACTCTTCTCGCGCCCCATCGCGGCCAGCATTGCTGCCTGCGTAGAAGCGCAGAGGCCAACGAGCATCGCGGCCACGAGGTAAAGCGTAGTCGTCACGGTTCCCTCCTGACATTTACGCGCACCAGGCTAGTGTAATTTGCGAGCGCACACCGTACACACACCTCGGTACGGGCGACCCGGAGCCTGTCCTGAGCGAAGCCCAAGGGCGGTCGGCCGACCCTCCACCATCGCACCATACCCCGTCCCGCTCGTCCTGAGGCTCTCGAAGGACCGAGCGGAGCGACCACGCCACGCACCGGGGACTCGGCACTCGGCCCTACCACCTCACACCTAACACCTATTCTCCTTCGCCACCGCCAAATACCACGTCCCAGAGATCATCTCCAAGCTCGGCGTCGCCACCCGCGAAGAAGCCGCCGCCTGGCAGCCCGAACCCGTCCCTGTTCGCTGGTGGCAGCGCGCCACGGCCTGGGTCCCCCGCCGCGCCTGGCCGCTCGCCGGAGCAGCCGTCGGGCTCGCCGCGCTCGTTGCCCTCGGCTTTCTCGCGTGGTCGATGAGAGATCGCGACGAGGAGCAACAGGCCGTAGCCGCTCCGTCGACCACAAGAGGCGCTGGTCCGGCTGATGAGCCATCGGCTTCGGTGGCTCTGCCCGTCGGGCCGCCTGCTTCTGCGCACCAACTCGCCTACGCTGGGTCGGATGCGGCTCTCTATCTCATCAACGCCGACGGTACCGGCCGGGTGAAATTCACAGACAAGACTGAATGCATAACCGCATCCTTTCCGCCGCTCCAGTGGTCACCCAAAGGCGACCGCCTCGCCTGCATGGCCTCAACCCCAGACCGGACTCAACAATCACTCGCGATCCTCGATGGCTCCGGACAGGTGCTCGGAAGCATGCCCGCATCCGGCGTCATTGAAATCGCTTGGTCACCTACGGGCGAGGCACTCCTGCTCCAATCAGCCGACACCATCACGGTTGTTGACAGTCACGGAACTCTGATCACTCGGCTCGGTCCGACAGTCTCCTCCGCGATGACAGGCATCCAGCGCTATTCGCTGTGGTCTCCCGACGGCCTCAGAATCGCCTACTGGGCCGCGGATTCGGCTGAGTTGCGCATCTTCTCCTTGGAGTCGCTCAGCGAGCAGACGGTCGCAGGCGACTATCGTCCGTTGGCTTGGTTATCGAGACAAGAGTCGATTCTCGTAACTTCGAACCACCAGTCACCGGCGAACGAGGGAGGATATCGTAGTTGGGAGGTCAGCCGCCTCGACTTGTGGAACGGCAATCTAACGCGAGTGCCGTTTCTCGATGCTGGCCCGCCGCTTGATCGCGCCGACGGTCTGCCGATCAGGGGGAACCAACAATACTGGCTCGGACCAAACGACCTGATCGTTGTTTTGACGACTCGATCAGACGGTTTGTCCGGCCTCGGCATGTACGACGTCGTTACGGGCTCGTTCACTCCGATTCCTGATTCCCTGATCTCATTCGGAAGCGACCATATCCCAGCCGGAGCGGTCTCGTATTTCGGAAAGGGCGCTCAGCTCTACTGGCTCGATTTCCAGCGCGGGACGACTATCTACAGGGCCAACATAGATGGCACCGCGCTGCAAAGAGTCGCTGACGTCGATTCCTTCGGGGCGGCAATGTCGCCCGACGCGACGACTATTGCCTACACTGAATTCTCCGGCCCCGATCCGGGGCATCCATCGTCTTCGGACTCCCTCAAACTCTATATTGCGGGCATAGACGGCGCCTCAGCCGTCGAGATCGATTCGCGACCCGTGCAGGGCGGCTTCACGGCACCATTCAGCGCCGTCTGGCGCCCAATTCCACCAATCTCATCACCTCTACGAATTCCGGCTGCCGCCCAGGGTGAAAATCCTTTCCCGTCGCCGTAAACTTATC
>VBEJ01000309.1 GCA_005882985.1 Chloroflexota bacterium | reverse complement strand
CGGCGACGAAGATGCGCACGTCTTCCTCGAACAATACCTCCATCTGCGGACGGATGCGGTCGGGGAGCGGGGCGAGGAGGTCGACGGCGAAGGGCTTGTCGGTGAGATCGCGGGTCTTCTGGATCTCCTCGCGGAGTTGCTCGGGGCCGAGGGTTGCGGCGCCCATGATGCCAAGCCCGCCGGCGTTGGAGACGGCGGCGACAAGGCGAGAGAGCGAGACGCCGCCCATACCGGCGAGGAAGACGGGGTACTCGATGCCGAGGCGGTCGCAGATGGGGGTGTGGAGGGGGTTGTGCATGGCTTCTCTCCTATAGAGTTGTTTGGCGATTTTCGGTGGTTCAGATGATAGAGGGGAGCGAGCGGGAAGGCAACCTTTACGTGAGGGTTAGGGCTGCCGAGGGCCGTACAATCGGAGTATGGCAGCTGCTCCTTGTCGCAACGCAGCTTTTCGCTTGATCGCGCTCCCTTTGTTTGCCGCAATTGTGTCAGGCTGCTGGGAAAACGATCCTCCCCCGCAACCCCCGAAGCCAGAGAGCAACTGGACGCTTGATGATGCAAGGTCCTTCGATCAGTTCCCGTTGTACTGGCTCGGCGCGAATTACGAGGGAATGCCGTTGACATTGATCCGTCGCCGGCAGGCGACCTCTTACACCCCGCCGCCCACCGGGCGGGGAATGGCAACACCTGACTATGTCAGCTACTCCTATGGTGAACTGTCATTAACCGGTGACCCTTACAGCCCCAGCTGGATGGCGCCGCTCGAAATTACCATCTACCCGTATTGCGAAAACTCTCCGGAACAACTGCTGTCGCGTCTACGGAATTTCGAGGATGACCCGAATCTGGATCTTCATTACGAAGTTACCAATATCGAAATTCGCGGTGCGGACGGGTACATAATTCAGGCAGATGGATCAAAGACCATTTCCCTGTGGACGGGAGCGTCCGCCGTATTCGTTAATGAGTGGAAGAGCGGCGTTGAGCTTGAAAAGGCGGCCCAAGACTTGTTTCCAATTGCCGAGGATAGCGGCGCGGAGCTGAAGCCGCTTCCGCCGCCGACATCGACTGAATGTTAGGCGGGTAGAGCCCGGCCGCTTCCCGTTCGTGCTCAGTTCATCGCGGTATCGTGCGCAGCCCGCGCCTCCTCGGCAGCACGCTTGATCTCGGCGGCGCTACGGCTGAGCAAGCGGACCCGCTCCCAGTTGCCTGATATGAGCGCCTCCTTCTTCGCCCTCGACCAACCCTGGAGTTGGCGCTCGCGGGCAAGGGCTTCTTCGGGTCTGGAACTCCTCGACCACGACAAGCCTGACCGCGCGCCGTTTGCGGGTGTACGCGCTCAGCCCGCCGGCGTTGTGGTCGGATACGCGCGTTTCCACGTCATCTGTATGACCAACGTAGTACGAGGCATCGCTGCACCCGTCATCCACGGGCGGAGGAGCGTCGGTCACGGTTGGGGCGCTGCTGCCGCTGAGCGGCGATCTCGCGTCCTATGGCGAGACGAGCCAGGTTGCGCTGGACGAAGCCGTGGCGGCGCTTCAGGCCGACGGGAACAGGGTGTCGCTCTCGGTAAAGGATACCGCTACTGACCCGGCCAAGGCGCTGGAAGGTCTGACAAACCTCAAGGAGCAAGGCGTGAAGCTCGTGATCGGCCCATACGCCAGCTCGGAGGTGCGGAAGGTCAAGGAGTTCGCGGACGATAACGGCATCATCCTAATGAGCCCGCTGAGCACTGCGACGTCACTCGCGGTCCCAGACGACAACGTCTTGCGGTTCACGCCTGACGATGAGCAGGAAGGCATTTCGGTTGCGAACCTCGCCTATGCGGACGGCATCCGCACCATCGTACCGATCACGCGCGACGACGAAGGAAACAAGGGACTGCAATCGGTGATGAAGCGGGCGTTCGAAGGTCTGGGCGGAACGGTCGCGCCCCTGATTACCTACCCGGCCGGCACAGAAGACTTCACGGATACGGTGCGGGACCTCGTAGCAGGCGTATCGGCGGCGTCAGCGGAGGGCGGGCCGGTGGGAATCTACCTCACGGCGTTCGGCGAAGTTACCAAGCTGTTTGACGCGGCCGCTGGTTCGCCCCAGCTCGAGTCCATGGCGTGGTACGGCAGCGACAGCGTGGCGCTCAGTAAGGGACTGCTCGAGGACCCGACCGCGGCCTCCTTCGCGACCAAGGCGGGTTATCTCTGGAGTGGGTGCTCCAGATCAGCCTCGCCAAGTCTTGATTTCTTCTAACAGCTCAGCGTGGGTAATCGTCCGTCCAGCAGCAATATCGGCCACGCCCCGCTCAACGCTGAGGATGAACGCGAGGTGATCGATGAAGTCCTCGACAGTTGCGTCGTCGGGCAGCGTGCCGAAGGACGACATCAGCTGCTCTTTAGTGAGCTTCTTTTGCTCGGTGGCCATCGTCGTCTCCTCGGTAATGATACGCCACGGGAGCGTTAGCCCGCCTTCGCGATCCGGGATTCGGCGAGCACTTCGGCAGCTTCGGCTTCCGTTAGCGGAACGCCGTCGCGGTAGAGGACGGAGCGGGTGTGGATGGAAGTGACGCGCTGACCGGGCGTGATGGTGCCGGTGAGGTTGAGGGGGTCGACGGCGCTGACGCGGACGAGTTCGCCTTTCTTTTCGATGCGGCGGACCTTGCGGAGGGACTCAACGGCTTCGGGGCGGGCGTACTGCTCGCCGTAGAAGCCGGCCACGAAGCGGCCGCCGCGGACGGAGCCGCGCGCTTCCATGCGGCGGAGGGCACGGAGGATGTCGCGCCAGGGGACGCTGATGTTCTCGCGTGGGACGAGGTCGCGGAAGACGACGCCGTAGCGGAAGAGGAGTTGTTCGGCCCAGGTTTCGGCGAGTTGCTCGGAGTGGGGGATGTTCGGGAGATCGACGCGTGGTGGCTCCGCTCGTCCTACGAGTGCCTCAGGACGAGCGGGAAGGGGCGTTTGTTCGACGGCGGTCGCGTGCGGAAGCAGCGACCAGCGCCCGGAGGGGAGGCCAACGGCGAGGGAGCGGAAGAGGCGGGCGCGCTGAGGGCGCTGGAAGTTGCGGCGCTTGGTGGAGGCCATCAGGGAGCGCAGGGCCTGGAAGCCATCGGCGGTGATGAGGCCGCGTGCGACGAGGTCCCAGAGGCCGCGCTCGACGTCGGTGGGGAGTC
>VBEJ01000112.1 GCA_005882985.1 Chloroflexota bacterium | reverse complement strand
GAGCGCGGGCCGCTAGGTCACCTTCAACGGCAGGTTCTTGGCACAGAGCGGGCACTGCACTGGCTCATAGGAAGGCAAGTCGAGTGTCAGGCAGGCGAAAAACGGCACGCCGAAATCGGCTGTGCCTCCCGTGCGGTCGATTAATACGGCGACGGCGGCTACCTCGCCCCCCATATTGCGCACTGCTCCAAGGACCTCACGGACGCTGCCGCCCGTGGTCAGCACGTCGTCCACAACGAGCACGCGCTCGCCGGAAGCGATCGTGAACCCGCGCTGGAAGGCGCGTCCGCCGCCGTTCACCGGCTCAGCGAAAATGCTGCGCACGCCGAGCAGCCGCGCCACCTCATAGCTGATGATGATGCCCCCAGTGGTCGGTCCAGCGACTAGCTCCGGGCTCAGGGGCCGAGCCCAATCGGCGATCATGCGGCAGAGCGCTTCCGTCTGCGCGGGCCGCTCCAGCAGCCTGAACTTCTCGACGTATATAGAGGAGTGCTTGCCGGAGGTTAGCTGGAAGTGTCCGTCCAGCATCGCGGTGGCATCTCGCAGCAGCCGTTCCGCGTCCTTCGGCCCGCCGCCTGCCGTCATCTATTGCTCGGCCGAGGCCTTATCCGCGATCCCGACAGAATGGTTCGGCGCGAGGTCCAGCTCGGGCTCGCCGTCATGCCAGTAGGTAACCAATGCCTTGCCGACGATATTCTCCTTCGGCACCAACCAGCCCTGCCGAGAGTCACTGCTGTTTTGCCGGTTGTCGCCCAGCACGAAATAGCAATCGTGGGAGCCACACGTCTGGCGGGCTTCGGCCGTGCCGGCCTTTGGCACCGTCCAGGTGCAGGTCTGCGTGCAGCCCGTTGTCCCCAGGATATATGTCTCCTTTAGCGCCGTGCCGTTGACCTTCACCTCGCCACTGCTCTCGTTGATCTCAACTGTATCGCCCGGCAACCCGATGATCCGTTTGATGAAGTCACGGTCCGGGCTTGTCGGCGCGCGAAAGACAATCACATCGCCTCTGTCGGGCGCGCCCCACAGGTAGTGCAGCGGGTCGTCTCCCGCATCGAAGAAGGGCAGGAAATTGAGGAAGCTGAGGTCAAGCTGGGCGTAGGTAAGCTTATTCACGATAAGATACTCGCCGTCCGATAGGCTGGGGTCCATGCTGTGGCCTTCAACCTTGAAGTTCTGAAACGACGCGCGCACGGCTAGGAAGATTAGCGCTGCGAGTAACAGGGTCTCTGCTACTTCTCGGAACGTGACAAGCCAGCGCCTCTGCTGGCGCGGGACAGCGATTGCTTCCTGCGCCAGTGGTCTCTGTACTTCGGCAGCGGGACTCGGCTGTGGCTGCGCGTAAGGCTGCGGGTACCAGGTCGGTTGCGGCCGAGCCGAATACGGTGCTGCCGGCGGCGCCTCCCACCACGAGGCGTCGTCCCAGGTGTCTCGATGACCCGCAGGCGAAGGAGATGGCGCCCAGACGGCACCAATGTCGCCACTACCGTCAGTCTGGGCGTGGGCTGTAGATTGAGGTTCGTCCCAGGGCGTTAGAAGCGGGTCGAAATCGGGCTGAGAACCAGAATCCTCCTCAACGCCGTCGCCCGCGTCATCGTCTTCTTCGTATGTCGTCATTCGTGCCTATTCATTATAGCCGTATAGCCCACTCACATAAGACGTTACGTTCGTACCGCTGTTTCGTTTTGCTGGAGATGGCGGGCGAGGCGGGAAGCCGTACAACTGTAACGCGGCATGGCTCGCTTGTAGAATAGCGCTAGGGGTGGGCGCCGACTTCGACGAACCAGAACTAATCGCCCTCAGCAGGCGGGGCGACCTAGCAGCCTTCAACCTGCTCGTCGAGCATTACCAGCGCCCTCTGTACAACCTCTGCCTGCGCATGCTGGCTTCCCCCGAAGCGGCCGAAGATGCCACCCAGGAGGCGTTTATCGCCGCCTATCGTGCGATCGGCCGTTTCAGGGGAGGTGGTGAACGGGGTGGCGGCGCGGCTGGCTTCCGCGCGTGGTTGTTCCGCATTGGCGCAAACGCCTGCTACGACGAGCTGCGACGGCGGCGCGCCCGCCCGGCGGCATCCCTGGATGAGCCGCGCGGGCCGAGCGGCCGTGTAACGGATATTGAGAACCGGGGCCCTGCGCTGGCTGAAATCGCCGAGACCGCCGAGCTTGGCCGGGCGCTCCAGGAAGCGCTGCGTGCCCTGCCCTCCGACCAGCGTCTGGCGATCGTTCTCTGTGACGTTCAGGGCCTCGACTACTCGGAAATCGCGCAGGTCATGGGCGTCTCGCTGGGCACGGTGAAGTCGCGTATTAATCGGGGGCGCTCCCGGCTCCGGGCCTTTCTTCTCGCCCACGGGGAACTTTTGCCGTCCCGCTTGCGTCAAACTAGTGGGGACAGATGACCCATGCATTGGCTCAATAAGCACGCTCGCCTTCGCCACAAGCTCTCGCCGTATATCGACGATCAGCTGACCGCGTCTGAGACCGCGGCGCTCGAGGCGCATCTTGCCTCGTGCGACGCCTGCCGCCGCCGCCTGGACGAGCTTCGCGCGACCGTCTCGGCCTTGCATGAGCAGCCACAGGCAGAAGCTCCTCGGTCCTTCGCGATTACCCCGGGGATGCTCGAGCGCAAGAGCGCGGCTGCAGCCCGCCCCTTGCCCGCGCTGGGATTGGGCATGCGTCTTGCGGGCGCGAGCGTCGCGCTCGCACTATCCATAGTCGTGGTCGGCGATCTCACGCTCGGCGACAACGGAGGCGCCTCGCCTCAAGCCGGCAGCCAGCCGGCTGAGGAGTCGAGAGCCGTCGAAATGTTTAGCGATGCGGAGACATCGAAGAGCAGTGAGTCCGGCGCCTATCCCCCGCCAAGTGGCAACGCCGATTCTTCAACAACGCAGTCGAATGCAGGTGCCGCGGCGCCCTGTCCGCCCGCGGCGGCACCCGCGGCCACGGGTGGCGGGGCAGCCGGCGGTGCCGGTACAACCGCCGGTCGTGGTGTCGGTGAAACTCCGGCCCCGTCCGCGACACAGCAGCCGGCACCTTCGTCTACTCCGAGCCCCGAATCACCTAATGTTGCCGCGATCTGCGGAAATGCCTCCGGTGGTGCTGCAGTTCCGATTGCTCCTCAGACACCAGAGAACGCGGCCCCGCGCGCAACTGCTGACAACGACGGTGGCGGCATCTCAACTCTACGCATAGCGGAGATCGCGCTCGCGGGGGTGCTCGTGGCAATCGTGGCCGCCATTGTCCTTGAGGCCGCTATGAGGCGGCGACGGATCGCCTGAGTAGCGGAACTTTATCGGCCGGACTCGCGTCTCTAGCTGCAGGTAATCCAAGGCAAACAGGAGGCAGCAATGAACATTCGCTTTTGGATCGTCACAATCGGGGTGCTGGCCCTGGTCGGGACGACGCTCGCCTGCGGAGGCGATGGCGACGACGGCGGCAAGCTATCCGGTGTCCGCACACAAAAAGGCCTGTCAGTGGCAGCTCTCACCGAGGGCCTAACGGCGAGTCAGAGCAATACGTCCGGACGAGGAGCAGCCGTTCCGGCGGAGAAGCAGTCCGGCGGGGCGCCGGGCCAGTCGGCAACCGGCAACGATGCCAGCAAAACGGCCGGAATCGCTGGACCCAACGATCGCATGCCGCTTCTGCAGCAGAGCAATGATGGCATTACGGTGCAGGGCTTCGGCTCTGCCAACGCGGACGCTGATAGCGCGATTGTTGAGTTCTATTTCAGCCGAAACGGGCCCGTTACCGATACCGGCACCCGCCAAATAGAGCCCGGCGTAAGTGGTTCGGGCGGCATAGCCGAGCCAGTTGCTCCGAACATTCAGGAAGTCGCGCCGATTACTGAAGCGGACCTCCAGCCGGTCATCGATGCCATCGTTAGCGCGGGAGTCGCCCGCGAAGATGTAGAGTTCATCGGGCAGTCGTACTTTGACAAGTTCTCCAGCAGCGCGACGCTGCGCGCGAAGGTCAGCAACGTGGATGCTGTGGACGGCGTGGTGAAAGCCGCCACTGACGCCTCCGCCGGTCAGTCGGGCGTCGTTCTCAACTCCACAAACGTCTCTTACACCGTGAAGGACTGCACTGCGCTAGAGGAGGCAGCGATGCGCGCGGCCGTGGACGACGCGAAGGAGCGCTCGGCGGTGTTCGCGCGCTCGCTGGGCGTCGGCGTTGGCGCCGTCGCCGGCGCCTCCAACTACTCATACTTCGGAGGAACCCCCTGCGATCCGGGCGTCTACCCGGGCCCCTATCCGCTGGCCGGCTTGGCTTACGCGCAAGGTCAGCCCCGCCAGGTGCAGGTGATCGCCAATATCAGTGTGACTTACGCGATCCAGTAGCGGTTGCGCGATCGAAACCCGCCAGCAGGGCGGCCCGATCCTTCGGGCCGCCCTGCTCGTTTCCTGGCCCAATTGCCCTCGTGGCGGCCCTCCAAAAAGAAGCAGGCCCGCGCTTGGGAGCGCGGGCCACTTCAAGGAGGAAGCGTTATGCCCTATGCGGTTGTCCGACTAAGTAATGCCTAGTTATTGTTCAGGCCGTTGCCTTGCCCCTGCGGCTCGCCCGGATTGTCATTGCCGTTAGCGTTGTTGTTCGACTGGGCGTCGGCGTTGGCGCCGTCGCCGGCGCCTCCAACTACTCATACTTCGGAGGAACCCCCTGCGATCCGGGCGTCTACCCGGGCCCCTATCCGCTGGCCGGCTTGGCTTACGCGCAAGGTCAGCCCCGCCAGGTGCAGGTGATCGCCAATATCAGTGTGACTTACGCGATCCAGTAGCGGTTGCGCGATCGAAACCCGCCAGCAGGGCGGCCCGATCCTTCGGGCCGCCCTGCTCGTTTCCTGGCCCAATTGCCCTCGTGGCGGCCCTCCAAAAAGAAGCAGGCCCGCGCTTGGGAGCGCGGGCCACTTCAAGGAGGAAGCGTTATGCCCTATGCGGTTGTCCGACTAAGTAATGCCTAGTTATTGTTCAGGCCGTTGCCTTGCCCCTGCGGCTCGCCCGGATTGTCATTGCCGTTAGCGTTGTTGTTCGACTGACCGTCGGCGTTGCCGTTCCCGTTGCCTCCGGCATTGTTGTCCTCATTCGTACCGTGATTCCCTTGACCCTGTCCGGGGTTGTCTTCGTCGGTCTGGTCGGCATCGTTGCCATGCCCGCGGTCCGCATCCGGCGTCTCTTCGCCGGCCGTGCAGTCGCCCTCGACGTTCTCTGAGGTCGCGCCATTGTTGCCTTGGCCCTGACCCGGGTTGTCCGCGTCGTCGTGGTCGGCATCGTTGCCGTTGCCGTTGTTTGCGTCCTCGCAACCAGCGCCGGCCTGGTTCGTTGTGTTGCTCTCATCAGTGCCCTTGCTGCACGACTGCTTTTGGTGCGCGTCGTCGGCGTTCTGTGCCTTGTCCTCGCTGTTCGCGCTGCCCTCAAATGCGTTCGGATTCGCGCATTCGAGCCCGCGATCCGAGGCGGAACTGTCGCTGATGCCGCTGTGGGGGCCATCGCTGCTGACGCCAACGACCGACAGGACCTCGCCCGCAGGGTCCGGGCCGCCAAGAGCTGCGGAAGCGCCGGCAGCTCCGCCCATCAGGACCAGGAATGCAGCGACAGCCGCTGCTACAGTAGCCCAGGCCGGTGCGAAACGCGCTCCGGCCAGAGGGCTGAACCTAATCGGCGCCGATTCCAAGGCGCTGAGCATTGCGCGACGCCCCTGATCGAACGCCGCGGCCGAAGGCTGTTTTAACGAGCCGGCCGCCATCTCTTGCCAGGCTTCGAGGTGCGGACGTAGCTCATTAGAGTACGAAGGATGGGCCTTCAAGCACTGTTCCACGCCGGTGCCGCGCTCCATCTGCGCGATGCAATCGGCGAGCGCTTTCGAGATCGCTCTGTTCATTTCGCCTCAGCCTTCATCAAATCACTGCTCATTTCAATTTGTTTATCGCTGGTTGGGATAGAATTCGTCGGATGCGAGCGGAATTCTTTGGACTAACGGAGCCGGCGTCGCAGAGCGTTCAACGCTCGGGCTTGAAGCGAATAGACAGCCGAAGGCTCCTTACTCA
>VBEJ01000306.1 GCA_005882985.1 Chloroflexota bacterium | reverse complement strand
ATCGAGGTAGTCGCCACAGCTTAGTCACGGCGTCCGCGATGGGAATTTTCCAATTGGCCTCTCCGGTCACGCTACACTTAGCGGCGGAGACGCAGAAGGACCCCAGCGGGCCGCTTCTCAAGCCTTAGCACGCGGCTGGCCAAGACGTATGACAAGTCGCAGGAACCACGACCTTCAGGGAGAGAATATTACGGCCTCTTTATCAGGGTCAGGGTTGAGTTTCACTCGCGCCACTTCACCTCGAACAGCCGCATGCCATCCTCGAAACCTTTGAGGACGCGCTCGCCGCGGTCGGAGAAGAGGAAGCCCTTGGGTTGTTCTCCAGGATCCCGACAGGCCTCGCCTTCAACCCGCTGGACGACTAGATCCACGGCCTAGTAACCAAGGGTGTCCTCCAACGTTTTCCGAGATGCAGCATGTGGAAACTACTCTGCCTAGCCACCGTCGCTATCGCTGCCACCGCCACACTGGCCTGCAGCGGGGGAGATGAACAGCCGACGACCTCATCCTCAGCGTCTGCGGCCACTTCTACGAAGCCCCCCACATCGACGACCGTCCCAGCGACTGCTGCCCCACCGACCGCCGCACCGTCGCCCGACCCGGCAGAGGCCGCGCTTGCCGCCGCCATCAAGCTCGTCGACGGGGTTGCCGAGGCCGACTGCACCACTAACAACCCGCAGCAGAAAGACTGCGTGTCATTGGACCCTAACCACCGTGCCCAGGCCTCGCGTGGCATCGCCGCCCTTGGCGAACGCGGTCCTGCCGGAGGTCCCTCTGCTCTTTTCGTGGGGCGACAAGGGAACGGCGACTGGGGCTACTATGCCGGCGGACAGCAGTTCTATCAGGCGTGGAAATTGCCGGGGCCGATGCTCGCGTGCACGCAGGGAAGCGGTCTGAACGTTCGCATGGAGCCGTCGAACGACGCCAGTCTCGTCAGGACGCTCGAGGACAATTCGACGGTGACCGGCGAGGAGTTTCTTCTAACGCAGCCGGGCACGCCGCCGCCGGCGTCCACGGTGCCCGGCTTTAATGCGATCAGATGTCGTCCCGCCACCTCACCTCATACACGCGCACCGGATCCTCGAACCCCTTCGCCACGGAGTCCCCGCGAGCAAGCCGGAAACGAAAATGACGGCAAATACAATAGTGGTGTCCTTAAGCAGGAGCCAGTAATGTCAGCGGAAGTCAGTTGGGAAGGAGTGCGCGAGATGGCCGGATTCGTCAGTGTCGGAAAGGTAGGTGACATGCCGCCTGGCCAGGTTAGCCAGCTTGAGCTCGGCGATGGGACGCCAATCTGTCTCGCAAATGTAGACGGGACTTTCTACGCCATTGGCGGCGAGTGCACGCACCAAGGCGGACCGTTGGGAGAGGGTGAATTGGACGGAACGGTCGTCACTTGCCCCTGGCACGGGAGTAAGTTTGATGTCACGTCAGGTGCCGTAAAAGGTCCACCGGCGCGCCAGGCGGAACCCAAGTATGAGGTACGGATCGCGGGCGACGACGTGCAAGTGGCCGTCTGATGCCAGTCTTCGATTATCCGCGTTCCCCGGGGGCCGAACCCTATTCTGGCGGAATCGCGGACCCTCTGACGGGGGCGGTATCTTGTGGACAAGCTCGGCCAGCCTCCCGTCAACAAGAGGCCGGGCTATGCCTGTTCTCATAGACCCTCCTCGTTGCCGTTGGAGACGTGCTGGCGACTGCGCGCTCGCCTGATAAGACGGACTCCACGATCGTAAGTCAGATAATTCCAGGCCCAATTGACGAGCACCAGCATCCGGTTGCG
>VBEJ01000036.1 GCA_005882985.1 Chloroflexota bacterium | reverse complement strand
GGCGGCGGAGCGCATCGACCTCGGGTCTTACCTAGTACTCGGTAAAGGCGAGGAGCTCTCGGGTGGGCGCAAGCGGCCGTCGAATCTGGCGGGCGCGTTTGAGGCGCTCATCGGGGCGGCGTTCATGGATGGGGGCATGGCGAAGGCGCGCAAGCTGTTGCTGAGGCTGCTAAAGCCGGACTTCGACGAGATAGCGGCACGCGGCGTGACCGCCGACAGCAAGAGCGAACTACAGCACGTAGCGCAGACCCGCTGGCACGAGATACCGGAGTACCGGATGGTCTCATCAGAAGGGCCAGATCATGCGAAGCTGTTCACGGTGGACGTGAGCGTAGGTGAGCAGGTGCTGGGCCGCGGGCAAGGGCGTAACAAGAAGCAGGCTGAACTGAACGCCGCCCGGCAAGCGTTGGAGACACTCGCCGCGACCGGCACATAGCGGTCCGAAGTGTACCTGAAGCGGCTCGACCTCCAGGGCTTCAAGAGCTTCGCGACCCGCACGACGTTCGAGTTCGGTCAGGGCATCACCGCAATCGTCGGGCCCAACGGCTCGGGCAAGTCCAATATCGCTGACGCCCTCCGCTGGGTGCTGGGCGAACAGTCGGGCCGGCTTCTGCGCGCGAAGAAGCTGGACGACATAATCTTCGCGGGATCCGCCACGCGCGCCCGCTCTGACCGTGTCGAAGTCACGCTGACGCTCGATAACAGCGACGGCTGGCTGCCCGTCGACGTCCCAGAGGTGGCGGCAGCGCGGCGCGGCTTCCGTTCGGGCGAGAGCAATTACATCATCAACAAGAAGAAGGTGCGGCTGCGCGAGATCCAGTCGCTTCTAACGAAGGCGAGCGCTACCCAGAGCTCGTACGCGATCATCGGGCAGGGACTCGTCGAGAGTGTCCTGAACCTTCGCCCAGAGGAACGGCGGCTGCTCATCGAAGAGGCAGCGGACATCCAGCGCTACCGGTTGAAGATTGAGGAGGCGCAGGACCGGCTGAAGGCGACGCATGAGAACGTCGAGCGCGTCCGGCTGCTGATGAAAGAGATCGCGCCCCGGCTCGCGCAGTTGGAGCGGCAGGCGAAGCGCGCTGGCGAGCACGCACTGCTATCGAAGGAGTTGCGGCAGGCACTGCAGGCGTTCTACGAGCACCAGTGGCACCGGGCGCAGGAGTCGCTGGCGGTGGCGAGAGCGAACCACGACCAGGCTCAGGCGGAGTTTGTGCAGGCGAAGGTCGCGCTCGAGACCTGTCAGCGAGAGCTGTCCGAGATAGCGAAGCAGCTCGAGCAGCACCGCCAGGCAGCGGCGGCATCGGCGGCCGAGCGAGAACGCCTCGATCAGCGCATCCGCGACCTTGAACGGCGCATGGCGGTGGCCGGGGAGCGGCGCGCGATTCTCGAGGCTCGTTCCGCCGAGCTGGCAGGCGAGCTGCGCGTGTTCGAACAGGAGCGCGACCGGACGAGCGGCATGCTGGCGGCGGAAGAGGAAACGCGTGGCCAGACCGAGGCCGAGTTACAAGACGCGAAGGAGGCGCTGGCGGCGCGCCAGGCCGACCTTACAGCGCTGGAGCAAGAGTTCCGCGACGCACTGACGCACGGAGCTGACGCCGAAGCGAAGGGCAAGCGGCTGGAGGCGGCCGCGGCTGAGATGAAGGCGCGGGTACGCAAGCTAGCGGACGGCCAGCGCGACCTCGAACGCGATGCTTCACGGCTGGACACGCGCCGGCGGTCGCAGAACGAGCGGCGCGGCAAGCTACAGGGGCTCGAAGCTCGGCTCGATGTGCTGGAGGAGGCGCAGAAGCAGGCGCAGGCGACGTCGCCGGACGCAGCCGTGATAATCGAGGGCGCGCTGTCGACCGTGTACGAGGTCATCCGCGTCCCGCGGGGGCTGGAGGATGCAATTGCCGCCGCTTTGATCGGTCAAATCGAGGCCTTCATTTTCGACAGACAGGCTCAGGCGATCTCCGCGATTCAGTCGCTCGTCGCCGAAGGGGGGCCGCGCACGGCCGTTCTCCCGTTGGACACGATCAAGTCGGTATACCCGCTGAACATCATGAAGGAGAAGGGCGTCGTCGGCGTCGCGGCGAGGCTCGTGAAGTATCCCGCGCGCTACGAGAAGCTGGTGAACAACCTTCTTGGCCGCACAGTGGTCGTGCAGGACGTCACGGCGGCTGCGCGCGTAATGCGGCGGGGGCTGGGGACAGTCGTGACGCTCGATGGCATCCTGTTCCACCCGTCCGGCTACATCAGCGGCGGGCAGCCCCCGACGAGCCGGCCGTTCATCCTGGGCTACGAACGCGACATGGAAGTGATCCCGAAGGAGATGGACCGGATCAGGCGGTCTCTGAACGTCGCGGAGCGGGAGGTTGAATCCCTGCGCGAGCGGCGACGGAAAGCCGAGTCAGAACTGGCGGCGCTAACGAAGGACGCCGAGAGTGCGCTGGACAAGCGGCGCAAGCTGCAGGACTCGCTCTCTCAGAGGCAGCAGAGGCTGGCACAGCTCCGCGGCGAAATGCGGGGGCTCATCGGCTCGCAGGGAAGCCTGCGAGATCAGCAGCGCTCCCTGGCGGCAGAGGCGGAACGATTGGAAGGCGAACGGGCGTTGCTGTTGGAGCAGGCCAGGGAGTCTGCTGAGACGGCCAAGTACGTGGGGCAGGCGAACAGCGTGATCAAACAACGGCGGAAGGCGCTGACCGCGGCTGCCGAAGAGGCAGCGAACGCGCTGGGTGGCGTGGACGCGCGCTACCGCTCGCTGGGGGCGCAGCGGGAGGCCGCCAAGGCGGCGCTGGCGCGGCTGGAGACGCAGGTCTCAGCGAAGGCGGTGCAGTTGCGTGGATTGGAGATGGAACTGACCACGCTTACATCGAGCGTCGAGGCGGACGACACGAACCTGTCCGAGGCAAGAGAGCGGATGGAGAGCTTCGTCCAGACGGTCCACCCCGGGGAGGAAGGCTCGCATCACCTCGAGGCGAGGCAGCGCGACCTGCACTCGCAGGTTATGAGCTCGCAGAACCGGCTGTTTGAGAGCGAGCGCCAGGCGCTGGAGGCCGAGGCCGAGGTCCGCCGCTGGCGGACGGAAGTGGACACGCTGCGAGTGCGGATAGAAGAGGACGGGCTGACGCTGAGCCCGGACGGAAATATCGTCATGGTGGAGGCGGAAGAAGTGGCGGTCCCGTTCTGGCTGGCGGCAGGTCAGGAGGGGACGGAGGAGGGCGAGGGCCCGCCCTGGGAAGGGCGCCCGATTTCCGGCGGCGCACACATCGACCAGGAAGGGCTGCGCGGCCGAATTGACAGGCTGCGCGGCCAGATCCGGAACCTCGGTCCGGTGAACGTCGAGGCGCGCGAAGACTACGAGTCTCTCAGCGAGCGGCACAGCTTCCTCGCGGGGCAGCTGGAGGACCTCGCAACCGCGGAGAAGTCGCTGCACCGCGCCATCGAGGAGCTCACGACGCTGATGCGAAAGCGGTTCGAGACGACGTTCGAGAAGGTGGCGCGCGGCTTCGAGCAGTATTTCAAGGCTTTCTTCGGCGGCGGGCACGCGGAGCTGAGCCTGACTGATCCGAAGGACCCGTCTAACTCGGGAGTGGAGGTCGAGGCGCAGCCGCCGGGCAAACGCACCAAGACGCTCGCACAGCTCTCAGGCGGGGAGAAAGCGCTGACCTCGGTTTCGTTGCTGTTTGCGCTGCTCCAGGCGAACCCATCGCCGTTCTGCGTGCTTGACGAAGTCGACGCCATGCTCGACGAAGCGAACGTGGGCCGGTTCGCATCGGCGCTGCACGATCTGGCGCAGCGGACGCAATTCATCGTGATCACTCACAACCGGCGCACGATCGAAGTGGCGGACAGCATTTACGGCGTCTCGATGGCGCCCGACGGCGCTTCGCGAGTGCTTTCGATGCGACTGGCGGACCTCCCGGCCGGCCATACCGTCGCGGCAAACTGAGTCCTTGCTCTCGATTCCGGTAGAATAGCGTCCGGACGCGTCCCGGATAGCGAGAGAGCACGAATGCCCCAGCAACCGATCGAACTGATCCTCACCCGTCAGTGGGCGAGCTACCTCGTAGTGCCGGTATGGGTTATGGGCGAAAACGGACATCTGGTCTACTATAACGAGCCCGCGGAAGCGGTCCTCGGCCGGCGCTTCGATGAGGCCGGGGAAATGCCCGCCGAGGAGCTGGCAACGATCTTTCAAACGACAAGTGAGGATGGCTCCCGACTAGATGCTGAGTCCTTGCCGATCAACATCGCGCTTCTGGAACGGCGGCCGGCCCATCGGCGCCTCCGCATCCGCGGGCTCGACGGCGAGTGGCGGGTTGTAGACGCGAGCGCGTTTCCGATCGAAGGTCAGGGAGGACGGCATCTCGGCGCCGTTGCTATCTTCTGGGAAGCCGAGCCGGGCGGGCTGGGCTGAAAGGGCGGGTCGCCGACGCATGGACGTTACACTGTGGGGAACAAGAGGATCGCTGGCTGCGCCGGGGCCCGAAACCGCGCGCTACGGGGGAAACACGTCCTGCGTGGAAGTGCGCGGCGCGGATGGCCAGTTGCTGATCCTCGACGCGGGGACGGGCATCCGGCCGCTAAGCGCGACGCTGTACCCGGATTTACGCCGTGTCGACATTTTGTTGACGCACCTGCACATGGACCATGTACAGGGCTTGGGCTTCTTCGCCGGGCTATACAAGCCTGACCTGGAAGTGCATGTATGGGGCCCGCCGTCCACCACGCTGCACCTACGCGACCGCCTCGCCCGCTACCTTTCGCCCCCGCTGTTCCCGGTGCAGATGCGGGACCTCCCCAGCCGGCTGACGTTGCACGACGTCCCGTTGAGCGATTTTGAAATCGAGGGGATGGCGGTTAAGGCGAGCCTGGTCTGCCACCCGGGTCCTACAGTCGGGTATCGGATAAGCGAGAACGGAAAGGCGGTGGTCTATCTTCCCGATCACGAACCGGCCCTCGGCGCGCGGCGCTTCCCAGAGGATGCTGAATGGACCTCGGGCTTCGAACTAGCAGAGGATGCGGACATCCTGATCCACGACGCTCAGTACACGCCTGAAGAGTATGCGGAGCACGTCGGCTGGGGGCACAGTTCGTTGCCGGATACAGTGGGGTTCGCGCAGAAGGCGGCGGCGAAGAAGATGGTGACGTTCCATCATGACCCACAGCACGACGACGCGATATTGGACCGCATGGTCGAGGATGCGCGAAGGGCCGCGAAGCTGCCGTTCACGCTCGTGGGCGGCACTGAGGGCGCGACGTTCGCGTTGTAGCCGCCTTCGGCGACCGGATGAGTGAGGTGTTGTGATCCTGGCGGTCGTCGATGATCTCATGGTCGGCCTTCGCATTGAAGAGGCGGCGAGGGCAATCGGCCGGAATGCAGAGGCCGTGTCTTCGGGCGGCGAGGCCCGGCAAAGGCTGCGCTCCTCGACGGTGGAGGGTTTGGTCGTCGATCTAGCGACGCCGCAACTCAATCTCGATGACCTCGTCCGAGAGGCAAGCGGGGCGGGCGCCTGGCTGATCGCGTTCTATCCGCATGTGAACGTGGAGCTGCGGCGCGCGGCCGAGCGCGCGGGGGTCGAGCGAGTATATCCGCGCAGCCGTTTCTTGCGGGATTTGCCGAACCTGCTGCTGGAGCGTTTAGAGAAGAGGAGGTAGGCAAGCAGTTGCCGGGCTTGGCACGCTGCCAATATCATCGACCGTAATGGTTAGATTATTCAGGCGAAAGAAGGACGAGGAGCCGGCCGGTACCGACGGAGAAACGGGCCAGCCGGAAGCCGAAATCGACGAGATCGCGCCGGTGTCTGAAATAGAGACGCTTGATGCCGCCGCAGCCGTCGACCAGGCGGTCGAGCGCACACGGCGGACGTGGTTCAGCCGTATCGGCGGGATGTTCCGGCGTGGGTTGAACGAGGAGCTCTGGGAGGAACTGGAAGAAACGCTCGTGGCTGCGGATACGGGGGTGACGACCACCATGAAGGTCATCGATGACCTCCGCGAGCGAGTCAAGCGAGAGTCGATCCGGGACCCGGAGCAAGCCTTGGGCGTGCTCAAGGAAGACCTGATCGAGACGCTGGAGGTGGACACGGGCCGGGGCCAAATCTGGCATTCGAACGGACAACGCGAGACCTTGCCGAAGCCGGCGATCATCCTGGTAGTCGGAGTGAACGGTACGGGGAAGACGACGAGTATCGGGAAGCTGGCGCACATTTATAGATCGCAGGGCAAGAAGCTCGTCTTGGCTGCGGCCGACACTTTCCGAGCGGCGGCGATCGACCAGCTTAAGGAGTGGGGCCAGCGGACCCGCGTCGATGTGGTCGCGCATAAGCAGGGCGCGGACCCGGGCGCGGTGGTCTTCGACGCGCTCTCGGCGGCCGAGAGCCGCGGTGCCGACGTTGTGATCATCGACACCGCGGGGAGGCTGCACACGAAAGCGCACCTGATGGAAGAGCTGATGAAGGTGAACCGCATCATCCAGCGCAAGTACCCGGAAGCGCCGCATGAGGTCCTCCTGGTGCTCGATGCGACGACAGGCCAGAACGCTATGCACCAGGCGAAATACTTCACCGATGCAGTCGGCGTGACCGGCGTCGTGCTGGCGAAGCTCGACGGCACCGCGAAGGGCGGCGTGATCTTCTCGGTGTGCGACCAGCTCCAGGTGCCTGTGCGCTTCGTAGGGACGGGCGAGCGGCCGCAGGACCTGGCGCCGTTCGAGCCGCGTGAGTTCGTAGAGGCGCTGTTCGCCTCGTAGACGTGCTGTTCGCCTCGTAGACGTGCTGTTCGCCTCGTAGACGTGCTGTTCGCCTCGTAGACGTGCTTTCCTCGCTTCTTGGGGAGAGATGAATCGGGCTCGCTTGCGCTCGCCGAAAGTGAAGAAGACTGCGGGACACCTCCAGATCCCGGGCCTGCGGCGCCTTGAATTAGCACTCGCTTGCGGCGGGCGCTGGGCTGAAGAAAACTGACAGATCCAAAGGCTCCGGGCGTCGATTTATCAGTGAGATGGCGCGGTTGCGCGCGAATGGTGACCTCCTCGAACGGGACCTCGTCCGCGCAAGACCCGTGGCCGAGGTTCCGCTAGACTGACAGTGTGCAAGACAGCGTGCAAGACGCGCCCGGCCGTGACATAAGAAGTACGGCCGCGGCGACGGTTGTGCACGCCGAAGCGCCCAAAGCGGAGGTTGCGCGCGGGCTTACTGTCAGCGTAGAAGCTCTGTTCTGGGCGGGTCTTGTCACGGCGTCGGGCGCGCTACGGCTCGTACACATCGGATCGCCGCCCCTTACTGTGGACGAAGGGCAGCGCGCCTTCGACGCCACGCGCGTGGCCGGAGGTGACGTGCCGCAAACATGGCGGGGCGATCTCGCCGAAGCGGCGACCTCGTACCTGTTCCGCGTCTTCGGTGAGACCGAGCTGCTTGCGCGGCTCCTGCCGGCGCTGGCTGGTGTTGCCCTGGTTGGATTGCTGTGGTTGGCGAGACCGTACGTGGGGCGAATTGGGGCGCTCGTTGCCGGCGCGCTCCTCGCCTTCTCACCGCTGTTCGTTCTGTATTCGCGCTCAGCAACGGCGTTCAGCCTTGGGTCATTTGTAGCCATTCTGATCGTCGTATCGCTGTTCGGCTACCTGCAGAACCCGCGATCGGCGATCGCCTTTCCGCTCATCGTTGGGCTGGCGCTGGCAGCGCTTACGGATGCGGTAGCGACGCTCGTAGCGCTGGCCGTGGTCGTGTTCGTCGTGTTCGAAGGCGTGTTCTTCTCGAACGCTGAAGTCAGGCAGGCGTGGCGGGCGTTCCGGCGAAGCCCGTTGCAGTGGGTGACAGCGCTGATCGTCCTCGCAGCAGCGATTCAGTTCGGAATTACGCGATTCGGTACCTCGCTAGAGGGGCTGGACCTTCCCGGGCTGAAACTGTTCTGGGAGATGTTTGACACGCCGCGGGACTCGCGGCCTCCCGAGTACCACTTTGCGCTGTTGTTAGCCTATGACTGGCCGGTTTTGCTCGGTGGAACTGCCGGGTTTGTCTTCGTTGCGATGCGGTTCCTGCCGCAGCGCAGGGAAAGTACGGCCTTCCAGCGATTCCTTCTGCTCTGGACAGTGGCGGCATCGCTCGTCTTAGCGCTCACCACTCGCCGAGAGGCAGGACAGCTGCTGATACTCCTGCTACCGCTCGCTCTGCTGACGGGACGGTTCGCGGAGGAGCTTACTGGGCGGGCAGACTGGGCCGCGGCGGGCCGCTCGTGGCCGGCCGGCGTGGCCATCGCTGCGGCGGCAGGCGCTGCTGCTGTGCTAATGACCGAGTGGTCCTCGGGCAGCGCGGATGGGGCCGAGCGGCTGACCTTGATCGCGTCGGTGGCCATCGGCTTGGCGCTGGTGGTGATCGTGCTTGCGAGGGCGCGGGCCGGGGCGATACCAGTGCTGGCCGTCGTCGTGGCGCTGGGAGCGACGCTGTTCGTCGTCCATTCGACGCTTGGTGTCGCGTTCTCAGACGGCGCGGAGTTCGCGGTCGATCTTCGGCTCACGCCGCGCACGGCCCAACTGCGAGCGACGGTCGACAAGCTGGCGCGCGAGCGCGGCGGAACGATTGTTGTCGACTCAGACCTGAGCGACGAGCTCGGGTGGACGCTGCGGGACTCGCCGGTAGTCTTCGGCGGGCCGACGGACCGGGCTTCGGCGGTGGTCTCGAGGCCGGATGCAAACCCGGCGGGGTTCGTAGCGAGAGACGAGGTCTGGCGAGTGGCCGAAGGTTGGTACCCGGGCGAAGTGCTGGCGCCACGCAGGCTGTGGCGCTGGCTGTTATACCGGGAACCGTATTCGGACGTGAGTGCTGTGGACGTACGTATATTCGTTAGGACGATTTAGGAGAACCGGGACAAGCGGGCCACCCGACAAACCAACAGGCATGTCAATCTAGGCCGATGGGGTTGAAGGATGAGTGAACTCGCGCGGCCGCTCCCATTAGGAGCGACGGGCGCAAGGACGCGTGATGCGTCCGGCACGCTAAGCCTGCGGTTGCGGTTGACGTGGGAAGCGGCGGCATATGGGGTGCTAATCATGTGCGCCTTCGGATTTCGGCTGTGGGACCTCGGATCGCGGGCGATGCACCATGACGAGAGCCTCCACGCTTACAACGCCTACCAGATTCTGCAAGGCCGTGGTTACGACTACGCGCCCGTGCTGCACGGGCCCTTCCAGTTCTTCGGGATGGCCCTGACGTTCTTCCTGACCGGCGGCGCCTCGGATACCTCCGCGCGCATTCTTCCGGCGCTGTTCGGCGGTGTCCTCGCGCTGCTGCCTTTGGCCTTCCGCGGCCGCCTCGGCCGGCTGGGGGCGTTGCTGGCGTCGGCTCTAATCGCGTTCTCGCCGGCGCTGCTGTATTACAGTCGCTTCGCGCGCGAGGACATCTACGCGGCCGTGTTCTCGCTGGGCATCATCATCTGCATCTGGCGGTACATCGACGAGAAGAAGCCGCACTACCTGTACATCTCGGCAGTTCTGCTGGCACTGAGCTTTGCCACGAAAGAGACGACGTTCGTCTTCGCGGCCATTATGCTGATCTTCCTCAACCTGTGGGTGGCATTCGAATTCGCGGATCAGTCGCGCGGGAGAGGGGGAATCGCACGCGGGGCAGTCTTCCTGGGGTACGCTCCGTTCGCGTGGTTGATCGCAGCTCTGTGGCCGTTCATCGGTGGGATCCGCAGACGGCTGGGCCTCGACGAGCGGCATCCAGCAGTGGATGTCCTAGTCATCATGGGCACGCTGGCCGGGCCGCAGTTCGCTGCCGCTGTCAAGGTCCCGCTGGAAGCCGCCGGACTGGGAATCAATCCGGGCGCGGACGAACGAATGCTCGCGGTCCCCGTGGTGATTGCGCTTGTAGGAGCGAGCGCAATCGTGGGACTGGTCTGGGACCAGCGAGCGTGGCTGACGGTGGCTCTTTGTTTCTGGGCGCCGTACACGCTGCTGTTCACGGCATTTCTCACCGATATCAACGGGTTTGGCGGCGGCATCTGGCAGTCTCTCGACTACTGGATCGGGCAGCACGCAGTCCAGCGGGGCGACCAGCCCGAATTCTACTACTTGATGTTCTGGCCGGCGTACGAATACCTCGCGCTAGTGTTCGCGGGGCCGGCTCTTCTCCACTACTGCCTGCGAGGCGGTCCAGGCTCGTGGCTTCTGACGATTATTACAGTTTGCGCTCTGTTGTTCGCGTTCGGCGCCGAGAGCTTCACCGGCGGCACGGCAATTGTTATCGCGGAGTGCCTCGCGCTGGTTGTGGCGGCGTTCACGCTCTTTCTCGCGGTCAGAGGCGAGGTGTTCGAGCGCTTCCTGGTGTTCTGGACTGCCGCCAGCCTCGTCGCCTACTCGCTCGTGGGCGAGAAGATGCCCTGGCTGACGGTGCATACGACCGTGCCGTTCGTGATCCTGGCGGCTTACAGCGGGGGTCGCTTTTTCTCGCGGCTGGTCGCGACTCGAAGGACAGACGGCGTCGCGCGACAGCGTCGCTTCACGCTGGGGCGCACGACAGCAAGCGCGGTGGCTGCCCCAATCGCTCTGCTCGCCCTGCTCAGCATGCGGACGACGATATTGGCAACATACGACCACGGCGATGTCCCGCGCGAGTTCCTGTTTTACAACCAGACATCGCCCGACGCGCCGGACGTCGTGGAGCGCGTCGACCGCATCGCCGAAGCCTCAGGCCGGGGAAATGGCCTGCGGGTACAGGTGGACCGAACGGATCCTTGGCCATGGGGCTGGTACTTCCGGGACTACAACGTGACCTTCGACGAGATGGGGGCCGACTTCCGGCCCGAAGCGGATTCTGTACTGCTCGTCGCGTCGCCGAACGAGACGTACTCCAGCGCTTACATCGACGCTTATCAACCGGCGCAGCCGTACACATTGCGCTGGGCGTTCCCGGAAGACTACCGG
The DNA here is from genome assembly GCA_005882985.1 of Chloroflexota bacterium. GTDB lineage: Bacteria > Chloroflexota > Dehalococcoidia > SM23-28-2 > RBG-16-64-32 > CF-163. The sequence continues at coordinate 45,827 of VBEJ01000036.1, read as the reverse complement.
GGCATCGGCGAGAAAAAAGACCTGGCCGAAGGCATAGGCGATTTCGCTTCGAGCCTGGGAAACAGCGACACCTGGGATCACTGGTGGGGCTTCTGGTTTCATCGCGACATATTGCCGCAGGGCGGAGTGGAAGGTCGGCTGTTCGTGCCGCTGGAATTCGAGGCGGTTGATCCCGGGCCATCATCATCTACGCCCGTGGGACGAGGCGAGGCCTCGACAAGGCCGGCGGGGGACATTGAGGGGCGCTATATCATCGGCCGGCTCGGCGCCCAGCCGGGTCAGATGGACTTGCCGCTTGGCCTGGCGCTGGACGCAGCGGGCGATGTCTACGTCGTCGATAGCGGCAACTCGCGGATCCAGAAATTCGATCCGCGTGGCGGACCTTTGGCGGCGGTTGGCACTGCGGGTACAGCACCCGGGCAGTTCAACCAGCCTTCCGATGTCGCGGTGGACGCGGCCGGCAATGTATACGTTGCCGACACCTGGAACCACCGCATCCAAAAATTCGCGCCGGATCTGACGCCAATCCTGGCGTGGGGGCAGCCGACGCGCGACCTCATCAACCCCGCGCCAGACAGGTTCTGGGCGCCGCGCGGGATCGTGGTTGACCACCAGGGCAATATCCTCGTCGCCGACACAGGTACAAACCGCATCCGCAGATATACTCCTGACGGGGTACACATCGGCGATTTCGGGCGGCGCGGCAAGGAAACGGGCGAATTTCAGGACCCGACGGGGATCGCAGTCGGGCCAGACGGCTCGATATATGTGGCCGAAGCAGGGAATGCTCGCATCCAGAAATTTGATGCTTCGGGGAGGTTCCTGGCGGCCTGGCCGATCGAGGACTGGAGCGAGCGCAGCCTGCGCAACAAGCCGCGCATTGAGGCGCTGCCCGACGGCCGCCTGATCGGCACCGATGCTCCGCATGCCCGGCTGCTGCTCATCAGCGGCGGCGGCCACGTGACGGCGCGGCTCGAGAAGGTGGTGGACGTGCCGCTGTTTTCGCCCGAAGGAGTCGCGTTCGATGCGAAGCAAGGATTCGTCTACGTGACCGATGGCCTGGCTGGTCACATCCGGCGCTTCCCGTTCACGGACTTCGCTTTGCGCTAGAGCGCGGACGTTCGATGTTACGATGTGCCTCCTGTATGCTATGTGACGGTTGGCACAATGTTCTCGCAGGCCAGTCATAACTCGCGGTTGACGCCGGTCGAGCCGGCAGCGGGCAGCACCGAGCTGCTTGCGCGCATCAGTGAGTTGATCGAGGACCTGTCGCCGGACCGAGTCGACCTTTTGAAGGCGTTTCACCGCATTCAGCACGAGTTTGGCTATGTGCCCCGCGAAGCCGTGCCGCTCCTCGCCGGGAAGTTCCGGACCACTCCGGCGATCATTTTCGGGACCATCGATTTCTATTCCGAGCTGCGGATGGCGCCGGCCGCCGAGACGACGGTCGACTGGTGCAGCGGGCCGGCCTGTCTGCTGAAGGGGTCGCTGAACATCCGGCGCGCGCTCGAAGCGACCTTTGAGTGCGAGATGAACCGGACGAGCGCCGACGGTAGGTTCGGCCTCCGGCTGGTGCAGTGTGACGGCACCTGCCACCTCGCCCCGCTTGTCCGGCACCACGGACGCTACATTGGCCCCCTCACCGTGAGCGAGTCGATAGAGTGGGCGAGGCGGCTCACAGGCGATGACCGACGAGCGCCACCGGAGGATGGGGCGCGCCCGGCTGCCGACGAGGCATCCCCCGAGCTGGCCGAACCGGTGGAGGCCGAATGACGCTGCCGAGGTACGAGGAGATGTGGCACCGCGCGGACGACGCCTGGGCGCGCGCGGCGCGGCCGGCCCGCACTCTGATAAAGGTCGGGGTGGCCACTTGCTCTCGGGTCGTCGGGGCCGAGGAGACGCTTTCGGCGCTCAGGAGGGAGGTCGAGGCGCGCGGGCTCGATGCCGACTTCATGGTCACCGGCTGTCTGGGTCTGTGCTACGCCGAACCGCTTGTCGAGGTGGTCCGGCCTAATGCGCCGGGCGTGCTGTATCAGAGCGTAACGGCTGACAAAGTGGCCTCCCTTCTAGAGGCCGTAGCCGCGGGCGGCATCGCGCGGGAGTACGCGCTGGCTGTGATTGGCGACAGGGAATCGGGCGGTCTACCAGCTCTCAACTCGCTTGAGTTCGTCCTTGGACAGGTGCGCCGGTTGATGGCGAATTGCGGCGTGACCGACCCCGAAAACATCGATCACTACGTCGCGCGGGGCGGTTACGAGGGGTTGGTCCGCGCGCTGCAGATGAAGCCCGTGAACGTCATCGACGAGGTCAAGAAGTCGGGGCTGTGGGGTCGCGGCGGCGCCGCGTTCTCGACCGGATTGAAGTGGGAATTTCTGTACAACGCCAAGCGGCAGCCGAAGTACCTGATCTGCAATGCAGACGAGGGCGACCCGGGCTCGTTCGTCAACCGCAACCTGATGGAGAGCGACCCGCAGTTGCTGGTGGAAGGGATGGTCATCGCCGGTTACGCAACCGATGCGCAGCAGGGCTACATCTACATCCGGGACGAGTACCCGCTGCCCGTCGAGAGGATGGAGCTGGCCGTCCAGCAAGCCCGCGAGCGGGGACTAGTGGGCGAAAACATCCTGGGAAGCAACTTCTCTTTCGAGCTGGAGGTCGTCCGCGGGGCGGGGAGCTATGTCTGCGGGGACGAGACCGGGCTGCTGTCATCGCTCGAGGACCGGCGCGGGATGCCGAAGATCAAGCCGCCGTTCCCCGCTCAGGCCGGCGTCTTCGCGATGCCGTCGAACATCAATAACGTCGAATCTTACACGAACGTCCCGCTGATCATGCGCCACGGAGCCGACTGGTGGGCGGAGATGGGCTCCGAGAAGCACAAGGGCACGAAGATGTTCTCGCTTTCCGGCCAGGTCCAGCGGGTGGGCATCGTCGAGGTGCCGCTGGGCACATCGACGAGCGACGTCGTCATGCGCATGGGCGGAGGCCCGCCGGAAGGCCGGAAGCTAAAGGCGGTCCAGCCCGGGGGCCCGCTCTCGGGAGTCGTACCCGCGAGCGACGTGGACATCCCGCTGGAGCCGGACCCCTATCGCGAGCGCGGGGTGCTAATGGGCTCCGGCGGACTCGTCATACTGGACGACACCAACTGCATCGTCGATCTCTGCATCTACTTCGAGTGGTTCGCGGAGGACGAGTCGTGCGGGCGGTGCACTACCTGCTTTGCCGGGACGCGGCGGATGCTGGAGATCTTGCGCCGGATCAGCAGCGGGCGCGGGCGGCTGGCCGACCTGGAGCTGATCAAGCTCTTAGGTAGCATCGCGCAGAACGCGAACTGCTTCCACGGTCAGGGGGCGCCGACGGCGGTCATGTCGATGTTTCGCTTCTTCGAGGACGAGCTGCTGGAACACGTCGAGCGAAAGCGCTGCCCGGCCAAGGTATGCCGTGGTCTGGTGCGCTATGAGGTAGTTCATTATTCGGACCGCCTTCCGGCGGCGGAGGCGATCTGTCCCACAAACGCCGTCGTCCGCGACAATGGAACATACCGAATCGACCAGCTTAAGTGCATAAAATGCGACGCCTGCCGCGAGCAGGCGCCGTACGCTATCGCGGTCGTGGACGAGTTCCAACCGGCCGCTACAACGCTCACCCGCTAAGGGTCGCGCGCTTCTAGTTAAATTGGGCCGCTAGTGTTGGTCGCGCACGTGCTATAATCCGCCTGCAAAACGAGGGTGCGCCGTTCGATCCGGGGCGCGTCTGGACGGCTTGCGGAGCCTTGCCGACTCTGCTCACCCAATGCGCCTCTGCCTTACCGGGGCTGTCCAATGAGCGTAGTTGAAGGTGCCGGGCGCCGGCCCGGAGCGGAGACGACAAGAGCCGGCTCGCAGACCGGTGCGCCGGGCGTGGATGGGTCCGCGCAGCCGGGCGCCATCGAACACCGTGGGCCGCCCTCGTCGGCTCTGCCGGGCGAATCGCCGTTCGAATGGGCGGCGGCTCTCTACCGTAGCATCGTCGACACGTCGCCCGACGCGATTACCGTCACGACGGTCGAGGGCAAAATAATCCTTTGCAACCAGCAGGCGGCGACGCTGCACGGCCTGCAGGGGGCGGACGAGATGATCGGCCGCTCCGCCTGGGACTTCGTGGCGGCGGAAGACATCGACCGCGCCTCGCGTGACCTGCTACGCATATTCAGCGAAGGCCCGATCAGGAACGTTGAGTACTCGCTATTGCGTTCCGATGGGGGGCGAGTGCCAGTCGAGTTAAGTGCGTCGGCCATCACGGACCGAGACGGGAACCCGCGAGCGCTTATCGGTGTCGTTCGAGACGTCAGCGAGCGGCGGACGGTGGAGGAGGCGCTGCGGCGCAGCGAGGAGCACTTCCGCCACCTGATCGAGAACGCACCAGACCTTATCACCGTCATTGAGCCCAGCGGTGAGGTCCGATACCAGAGTCCGTCGGTGCGAAGGACGTTAGGCTATACGCCGGACGAGCTTGTAGGCACAAACATCTGGCGGATCATTCACCCCGACGACAGGCGAACCGTAGGCGATGCGATCGCGCGGGGTCTCCTCCAGACACAATCGTCGGAATCGACGATGCCGCACAAATTGCTTGTCTTCCAGGCGCAGCATAAGGACGGCCGCTGGCGCTACCTGGAAGGCTCCGGCAAGGTGATCACCGAGGAAGGCTGCGCGTATGGGTTGATCAACTCGCGCGACATAACCGACCGGATGGAGGCGGAACGGGCGCTGGAGGCGAGCGAGCGGCGCAAGGCGGCGATCTTAGAGACGGCATTGGACGCGATCATCACGATCGACGATGAGAGCAAGATCCTCGAATTCAATCCGGCGGCCGAGGCGATGTTTGGCCGCCGGGCCGACGAAGCCATTGGCGAGCGGCTGGACGACCTCATCGTACCGCCCTCGCTGCGCGCCAAGCACCGGCGCGGTATGCAGCGCTACCTCACGACCGGCGAGGGGCCGGTGCTTGGAAAGCGGATGGAGATGACAGGGAGGCGCGCGGATGAAAGTGAGTTTCCGGTGGAACTTGCGATCGTGCCGATCGAGATGGGCGAGACGACTATCTTTACGGGTCACGTGCGAGATCTAACGGAGCACAAACGAGCGGAAGAGGAGATTCAGCGGGCCAGGGAAGAGCTGGAGAGCAGAGTCGAGCAGCGGCTGGGAGGGGGAGAAGCCTACGGACTGACCTTCCGCGAGCTGACGGTCCTGCACCTGCTGTCAAGCGGACGGGCGGACAAGGAGATCGCGGCAACGCTGGGGATTAGGCCGAAGACGGTGAACAAGCACGTGCAGCGAATACTGCATAAGATGGGTGCGTCGTCGCGGACGGAGGTCGGAGTGCGGGCGATAAGAGAGAGGATCGTAGGTTAGGGGAGTCCGGCCGTACGTAATAATAGGTATTGACTGGCAGGCAGACCTAGCCGACGATAGGAGCGTCGCACCCTCCCTTGGGCAGCGGGCGGCCCGTTCCGGTATGGGTACGCCCAAATATGGCAGCGGGCGAGAACGGTTCCGGTATCGTTCTCGCCCAACTCTTTTCAAGCCCGCGCGATTGCCCTTGGTTCATTGTCTCCGTCCCTTTCCCTGCCGTCATCGAGGGGTTGATTTTCTTAGCCGGTAGAGATAAGTTAACGGCGCGGTGAGGTAACTGCCGCGCTGCCAACAAATCCTGCGCGCACGGCCGGAGCAGTGGCGCTAGGGTAGTAATAGGGTGCGACTTTCCAGCGGCTCGCTGGTAATTGTCACGTCGCAGACCGGAGCGACGAAATGAAAGAGCCAGGGCGGGCGCTCTCGCATAAGATGCAGGGTGCGAACGGTCAGCTCCAGGAGTTGATCGATATCATCGCGCTTCGGGCGTCGACCGCGGGCGTGGCCGAAGTTCAGGGCGTTGAAGACGCCCTGCGATTCGTAGTCGACCGCATATGCCGCCACACCGGCTGGCCGGTCGGGCACGTCTACATGCCGGCGCCAGATTCTGAAGATGAGTACGTGAGCGCGGGCATCTGGCACCTCGAGGACACCAAGGCCCTCGAGCGATTCCGCAAGGCGACGGAACAGACGCCCCTCAATGGAGACGTGGGATTACCCGGCCGGATCCTGTCGTCGGGCAGCCCTGCCTGGGTGGTTGACGTAGGACAGGAGCCGGGCTTCCCGAGAGCCGCAGCGGCCAAGAGAGCGGGCCTGAAGTCCGCGGTTGCCTTCCCAATTCAGGCCGGCGAACGGACCGGAGCGGTGGTCGAGTTCTTCTCGCGGGAGGTGATGGAGGCCGATGAGCAATTGATGGAGGCGATGGTAAGCATCGGGACGGAGCTAGGTAGTGCGTTCGAGCGGAGCCGGGAGATATCGATGGCGCAGCAGGCGGCGGAGCTCTACCGGAGCGTTGTGGAAACGTCGCCGGACGCCATTATGGTTACGGACCTGAATGGCAGGGTGCTGATGTGCAACCAGCCGGCGGCGACCCACCACGGCGCGGAAGGGCCCGAGGCCATGCTGGGACTGAGCGGATTTGACTTCGTGGCCCCGCAGGACCGGGAGCGCGCCGTCGAGAATGCGCGGCGCACCCTGGAGACGGGGAGCGTTCGTAACGTTGAATACACATTGGTCCGGCGAGACGGCTCGCGCATCCCCGCAGAATTGAGCGCCTCGCTCATCCGGGACCCGGAAGGGCAGCCGCGGGCGTTCATCGCAGTTGTTCGCAATATCTCCGAGCGCAAAGAGGCGGAGGACACGCTGCGCCAGTCCGAACAGAAGTTCCGCACACTGACCGAGATGAACGCCGCGGCCACGTTCGTGTTCAAGCAGGGCCGGCTCGTGTACGCCAATTCTGCGGCCGGGGCGATGACTGGATACACCGTCGAAGAGCTTCTCGCTATTGACCCATGGAAGACGGTGCATCCCGACTTCCGCGAGAGGCTGCAACAGGCGTGGCGCGCCACGTTTGAGCACCCTGACCAGCCGCCGCCGAGCGGTTTCGAGGTGAAGATCGTGAGGAAGGCCGGTGAGGAGCGCTGGGTCGAATACAGCGCGGACCTGGTGGAGTGGGAAGGCGGCAGGGCAGTACTGGGTACGGCTTACGACGTGACAGAACGCAAGCAGGCAGAGGAGGCCCTGCGCGACAGCGAGGAACGTTACCGCGTGCTGTACCAAGACAACCCGTCCATGTACTTTACCGTGGATGCAACCGGCAATGTGCTCTCCGTGAACCAGTTCGGCGCAGAGCAGCTGGGCTATACGCCGGAAGAGCTGGCCGGCACACCCGTGCTCGAGGTGTTCTACGAAGAAGACAAGGAGGAGGTAGCCCGCCAACTCCAGCTGTGCATTGAGACGCCGGGGAAGATGGCGCACTGGGAATTCCGCAAAGTGAGGAAGGACGGGGAGGTGATCTGGGTCAAGGAGGCGGCCCGTGCGACTTTAGACGCAAACGGCGAGTTGATCGTACTGATAGTCTGTGAAGACATTACGGAGCGCCGGCTGATGGAAGAAGAGCTGCGGAAGGCAAGGGAGGAGCTGGAGGGCAAGGTGGAGCGGCAGATGCAGCGTGGACGCGCCTACGGCCTTACGTTCCGCGAGCTGACGGTCCTGCACCTGGTAGCAGCGGGAAACTCCGACCGGGAGATGGCCGACAAGCTCGGCATCAGCCCGTTGACCGTGAGCAAGCACGTAGCGAACATCCTCTCGAAGATGAGCGCTTCGTCGCGCAGTGAGGCGAGCGCGCGCGCCGTTCGCGAAGCGCTTCTCGTCTAGTCATCCACAGCGGCCCAAATTTTAAACAAGTCACAAAAATACTAGAAATCAGGTATTTACCTGCCTCTGCGTTCGTCTAAATAATGAAGGTACCCTCTTTTTGGGCTCCGCGGGCCGGGCGAGCCGCAACGCCTGGCCCGCTCCCTTTTTCTCAGAGCCCGTAGCGGGCAGTTTCTCCCTAGCAAGGCTGTGACACGGTATGCTTCGCGTCCGGGTCGAGCGGGGCTATAATACGCGTCAAAGCCGTCCGACCAAAGCCGCTTCGAGGTGCAGCCGGCCGCGTGACAACCCCGCTCAGACGTCAGTACCTGGACATCAAGCGCCGCTATCCCCACGCCTTGCTCTTCTTCCGCCTCGGCGACTTTTACGAAACGTTCGATGAGGACGCAGAGACGGTAGCTCGCGAGCTCGAGATTACGCTGACCTCGCGGCCCGTGAGCAAGGGGCAGCGGGTGCCGCTCGCGGGTATTCCGCACCATTCACTCGATTCCCATCTCGGCAAGCTGATCGCGCGGGGCTACAAAGTCGCCATCTGTGAGCAGATGGAGCCGCCGAAAGGCGGCAAACTGGTCGACCGCCGGGTGGTCCGGGTCGTGACACCGGGTACGCTCGTGGAGGAGAACCTGCTGGCGGGTGCGGCCAACAACTATCTCGCCGCATACCTGCTGGAAGACAGGCAGGCCGGCCTCGCACATGTCGACGTCTCCACGGGCGAGTTTGGCTGCCTTCAGGCCGAGGCGGCCGAGGCCGCCCTGGAGATCGAGCGGCTGGCGCCGGCGGAGCTGCTGCTGCCGCGGGGAAGCGCGCCGCCGGGAAACTCAATCGGGACGCTCACGCCACTGGACGGGCAGGCGTTCAACGCCGAGGCGGCGAACGCGCGGCTGCTTTCGCACTTCGGGACTGCTTCGCTCGATGGGCTCGGCCTTGCCGGTCGGGGCCTAGCGGCGCGCGCTGCGGGAGCGATTCTGGACTACCTGGAGGAGAACCAGCGAGCTGTGCTGAACCACATTACAAGGCTTGGTTACCAGAGCAACGCTGGCTTCATGACCGTCGATGCGAACACGGCGCGCAACCTCGAGCTCTACGAGCCGTTGAGACCCGGTTCCGAGGGTTCATCGCTGCTAAGGGTTCTCGACCGGACGAAGACGGCGATGGGCGCGCGGCTGCTGCGGCGCTGGCTCGCGCGGCCGCTGCTCGACATAACAGCGATACGCCGACGGCAGGACCAGATCCAGCTATTTGTAGACTCGGCGGTACGGCGGGGAAGGACGACGGTCCTCCTCGCCAAGGTTCCTGACATCGAGCGTCTACTGGCACGCGTCTCAACAGCAGCGGCTGGTTCACCGTCGGCGAGTGTGCCCCGGGACCTTGTCGCGCTGGGGCGCGGGCTTGACGCCGTCGAGAAGCTGAGGGAGACGGTCGAGCATGATCCGTCGTTGGGTAGCGGGAAGCAGGTCGTGCGCGAAGAGATGATCGCGGGTCTTCATGCGTGCCGGGAGGTCGTCGAGCTAATCGCGGCGGCGGTCACGGACGATCCTTCCGCGGAGGGGCAGGTCATCCGGGCGGGCTTCTCGAAGGAGCTGGACTCGCTGCGGACGACGACCCGCGACGCCCGGCAGTACCTGGCCGAGCTCGAGAGCCGGGAGCGCGACCGCAGCGGCATCAAATCGCTCAAACTCGGCTACAACCGCGTCTTCGGTTACTACATCGAGGTCTCGAAAGCAAACGCGCGCTCTGTCCCGGAGGACTACCAGCGCAAGCAAACGCTGGTCGGTGGCGAACGCTACACGACGCCGGAGCTGCAGGAGCATGAGTACAAGGTGCTGCACGCGCAGGAGCAGCAGCAGGAGCTTGAGCAATCGCTGCTGAGGCAGGTCTGCACGCAGGTAGCCGCGCACGGACAGCGTATCCTCGAGACTGCAGCGGCCGTGGCGCTTGTCGACGTCTCCTGTGCGCTGGCCGAGGCCGCCTGCAGCTACGGCTTCACGCGCCCGGTCGTCGACGACGGTGACCAGATCGTGATACGCGACGGCAGGCACCCGGCCGTCGAGCGGATGCTGCCGGAGGGCACGTTCGTGCCGAACGACACGCAACTATCGTGCTCTGACGCGCAGGTCGTGCTGCTGACCGGACCGAACATGGCCGGGAAATCGACGTACCTGCGGCAGGTGGCACTGATCGTCCTGATGGCCCAGATTGGCTCGTTCGTGCCGGCCGCGGAAGCGCGGATCGGGGTGGTGGACCGCATCTTCAGCCGCATCGGTGCGCTGGATGACATCGCGGCGGGGCGTTCGACGTTCATGGTGGAGATGCTTGAGACGGCGGCGATGCTGCACAACGCGACGCCCCGCTCCCTACTTATCTTCGACGAGATCGGGCGCGGGACGAGTACTTACGACGGAATGGCGATCGCCCGGGCGGTCGTCGAGTTCATTCACAACCGGCGGGAGGCGGCGGCGAAGACGCTCTTCGCGACGCACTACCACGAGCTGACCGAGCTGGCCTCGTTTCTGCCGCGCGTGCGCAACTACAACGTCGCCGTTGCAGAAGAGGAGGGCCGCGTAGTGTTCTTGCACCGCATCCTGCCGGGTGGTGCCGACCGCTCCTACGGGGTGCACGTCGCGCAGCTGGCTGGGCTGCCGCGCTCGGTGATCGCGCGGGCGCAGGAGATACTGGAGGAGCTGGAGACGCGTAAAACGCCCGCGGTGTCGTCCGTCGGGGGAGTGGAGCCGCCGGCACAGCTGCCGCTGCTCGCCCGCGAGGACGGGCTGCGCAAGGAGCTGTCGGCGCTCCAGGTGGACGGAATGACGCCCCTGGAGGCGATGACGAAGCTCTATGAGCTGGCGGAGAAGGCGAGAGAGGAAGCGGGAAGGAGGAGGTAGCAAAGAAGGGCGTGCTGACAGCATTCACGGCACCGTGGGGATCCCGTGGCTTCGGCGATTCATCAACGGAGCGGCTCGCTCCTCTCGGGTACCCTGAAGGTACCCGCCTGCAATAGTGCCGTTGCCCGGTTTAGGCGACGCCGATGGAGGGCACGGTGTAGTTGCAGACCTGGTTCTTGCCGGTCAGCTTGGCCTTGCGCAGCGCCGTCTCGGCGTGATCGAGGAGCGTTGTCGGGCGGAGCTGGTTCATGGTGGCCGGCGAAAAGACGCCGATGCTGACGGTAATCCTCGCCGAGCGGCTACCCGCCCTGACCTCCATGGCCGCGACGGCGAAGCGCAGCCGTTCAGCGAGTTGCATTGCGCCTTCGAGGCCAGTCTCGGGGGCCAGAACACAGAACTCGTCGCCACCGTAGCGAGCGGCGATGTCGATCTCGCGCACCGAGTTCCCGATCGCGATTGCGACCTGGCGCAGCACCGAGTCGCCCTCGAGGTGGCCGCGCTTATCATTGATGTCCTGAAGGTCGTCGAGGTCGAGCATAAGGCAGGAGAGCGGGCTGCCGTAACGCTTGGCGCGGCGGCATTCCTTCTCCAGCGCGTCCGCTAAGTAGGTGCGGTTGTAAAGCCCGGTTAGCGGGTCTGTGACCGCGCGCCTGTCCGCCTCCTCGCGCTGGCGCTCCTCCTCGGCTTCAAGACGCGCCTTCTCGAGCGCCTCGAGGATCGCGCGGGTGAGCGTCGTCGAGTTGATGCGTCCCTTGGCGCAGTAATCGCTCGCGCCGGCGCGGATAGCGTCCTTGGCGATCAGCTCGTCGCCCTGGCCGGTGAGCATGATGATGGGCGGGACGTGCTTCTTACCGCTGATCGAACGCAGGAAGTCCAGGCCGTTCTCGCCCGGCAGGGAGTAATCGAGCAGGATGATGTCGTAGCGCTCGCTCTCGAGCGCGTGCCGGCAGGACTTCGGGGAAGTCACGTTATCTATTTCGAAACTGATGGTGCTGTCTTCGAGCGCCGCCCGGACGAGGCCGACGTCCCCCGGGTTGTCTTCGACGACGAGCACGCGCAGCGTATTCCTGGTCAATCTTCCCTCCCTCACATCGCGGCGGCGGGGCGCGGTGGCTGGCCGCGCACCCGGTTCTTTCCTTCGATCTTGGCCTGCCTCAGGTTACGGTCAGCGCAGGCGAGCATTGTGTCGGGTGTTATCTCGTGGTCGTCATTCGACGTGCAGGCGCCGATGCTGACAGTGATAGCGACCGCGCCGTCGCCCACCGCGAGGCCCTGGCCCGCGATCGAGTCGCAGATGCGCTCCGCGGCGAGCATGGCGGCGCTCTGGTTGGCTTCCGGCATGATCACGACGAACTCCTCGCCGCCGAAGCGCACGACGACGTCGGTCTCGCGGACGCACTGGCTGATCATCGCTGCGACCTGTTTGAGCGCAACGTCGCCGACCAGGTGGCCGTGGATATCGTTGTAGGTCTTGAAGTCGTCCAGGTCGATCATCAGGCAGGCGAGTTCCCGCCGGTAGCGGCGCGCGCGGTTGCACTCGCGCTCCAGCGCCTGCGCCATGTAGCGGCGGTTGAAGACGGCGGTCAGTTCGTCGGTGATGGCGAGGCGCTCGAGTTCCTGACGCAGGCGCTTCTCCTCGCGCCCCCAGCGGTAGTTCTCGAGCGCCTGGTGGATGGCGTGGGCGAGGATCTGGGAGTTGATTGCGTTCTTGGGAAAGTAGTCGTAAGCGCCACTGTGCATCGCCTCCGCAGCAACGCGCCCATCTCCCCAGCCGGTCAGCATGATGACGGGTGGCTGGTCGCCGTCGGAGTTCAGCCGCCGTAAAAAGCTCAGGCCGTCTTCACCTGGGAGGCTGTAATCGAGGAGCAGGAGGTCGAAGGGCACGACGGCCATCCGATCAAGGCATTCGGCCGTTGAGCGGACGCGCTCGAGCACGTAGTTAACCGCCGTGTATTTGCCGAGCATTCGCTTGACGATCTCTGCGTCGTGGTCGTTGTCCTCGACGAGGAGGACGCGTACTGAAGTTCTGACCATCACGCCACTCCTCCGGCAGCGCTTGTCGGCGGCAGTGTGGCGATGACGATCCAGTACTCCTGAATCGCCGTGACGACCTTGATGAAATCTTCGAAGCGAACCGGCTTCGAAATGAAGGTGTTCACCCCCAGGTCATACGTGCGCACAACATCCTCTTCGCGCGTGGAGGTGGTGAGCACGATGACGGGAATGCGCCTCAGCACGGGGTCGCTCTTGATGCGCGAGAGGACCTGGCGGCCGTCGACTCGGGGTAGGTTGAGGTCAAGCAGGATCAGGCCCGGAAGGGATGTCCCAGCGCGGGAGCCGAAGAGGATGTCGAGCGCCTCCTGGCCGTCGCGGGCGACGGTCAGTTCGTTCTTCACCTGGCCCTTCGCAAGAGCGCGCCGGGTAATCTCGATGTCGTTCGGGTTGTCCTCGACGAGCAGGATCCTAAACGGCGCCAGCGTAGCTTCCATTCTCGCGTTCCTCCTGTCCGAGTTGCTTGGCCGCGCTGCGGGGTATCGTAAAGAGAAAGGTCGTGCCTTCGCCGGGCGCTGACTCTACCCAGATGCGTCCACCGTGCGCTTCCACTACCTTCTTGCAGATGGCGAGACCGACTCCCGTGCCCTCGTACTCTTCACGGTGGTGCAGGCGCTGGAAGATCTTGAAGATTTTTTCGTGAAACTCCGCCGCGATGCCGATACCGTTGTCACGCACGGTGAAGATGAATGCGCCGTTATCTATGCCGCAGCCGACCTCGATCCTGGGCTGCGGCTTATCGTTGTACTTCACAGAATTCGAGATCAGGTTCTTGAAGACCTCGCGCATGCGAGCTGGATCGCACGGGACGGTAGGCATGTCCGGATCGATGAGCAGCTCGACGCGCTTCTCGTGGAGGGCGAAGCTGAGCTCGAGACTGACGTCCCGGACGAGAGCGCTCATCGCGACCGGCGCCTGCTCCAGCCTCGTCCGGCCGATGCGTGAGAGCTGGAGCAGGTCGTCGATGAGGTCCTTCATACGAACCGCGCTCTCGCGTAGCACGTTGACGTAGCCCTGTCCCTGCTCGTCGAGCTTGTCGGCGTAGTCCTCCGCAATGAAGCCGGCGAACGCCTCGATACCCCTGAGCGGCTCCTTAAGGTCGTGCGAGACGCTGTGAGTGAAGTCTTCGAGCTCCGCGTTGATGCGGGTCAGCTCCCCCGTCTGGTGCGCCAGCGCCTCCTCGGCCTGCTTGCGTTCTGTAATGTCGCGAATGAAGGCGCTGAAGATATGGCTGCGGCCCCAGCGGATCGGCGAGATTGTCATCTCAACCGGAAATAGGTGGCCGTCTTTGTGCAGACCTTCAAGCTCGACCCGGCGGTTGAGCATCGGACCTTCGCCGGTCAGGACGTAACGGTGCAGCCCTTCCAGATGTGCTTCCCGACGCGCAGGAGGGATGACCGTTTCGGCGAGGCTGCGGCCCACCGCCTCTTCTCGCTTCCAGCCAAAGGTAAGCTCGGCCTGCGGGTTCCAGTCCTTGATTACGTCCGCCGCGTCGATGGCCACGAAGGCGTCATTTGCGGTGTCGATGATCGACCGCGTCCGCATCTCGTTCTGGCGGAGGGCGTGCTCAATCTGTTTGCGCTCGGTAATGTCCTGGGCGGTCCCGAGCAGCCGGACAGGCGCGCCCGCCTCGTCGCGAACAACTTGTCCCTCGCCGTGGGCCATGCGAATCGACCCGTCGGGCCGGACGATCCGGTAGTCGAAGGCGAACGGCTCGCCGCTGCGCACGGTGCGGGTGATATTTTGCTCGACCGCTCTGCGGTCGTCCGGGTGAACCCTCTGCAAGAAGACTTCGTAGCCGGGCGGCACTTCGCCGGGCTCGTTACCGAACATGCGGAACATTTCGTCCGACCAGGTGATAGCCTTGGTCGCGATATCCCACTCGGCGCTCCCCACGTGCGCGATCCGCTGCGCCTCCGCAAGCTGCGCCTGGCCCTTCTTCAACTCGTCCTGCGCCCGTTGACGCTCGACATCGAGACGGTAAAGCGAACCCGAGTTCCACCAGGTGAGGGCGGCGAAGCTGACGATGCTCCAGATGACCACGAGGAAGACGCCGAATGCGGGCCCGTGCAGGCCCGCTTCTTCGTCGAGTACAGTGACCCAGCCCAGCAGAAGCGGGATGAGAATGGCGGCGGGCAGCAGCCTGCGAGCCATAACGCCACCCGCGGCATCGCTGGTGACGATGGCGAGGAGACCGTGGTCCTGGCGCGTCAGGAGGATTCCCGACGAGAGGAGCAGGAAACACAGCGAGGAATGGAGGGCCATCGCAGTTGAGGAGCCGCCCTCGTAAAGAGAGCCGACGCCGTAGACGTAGCCGATGAAGGCCGTCAGGGAAACGAGCGCGGCGAGGAGAGTGAGGACCTGCGCCACCGGATAGCAACGCCGGACCTCGAGCACAAGGAGAGAGATACCGATCAGGAAAAGGCAGAGGGCAGACGTGGGCGCCATGCGAGCCGGGGTAGATGTGCCGAGCGCTCCAGGTGGTTCGCTGAAGAGCAAGCGGTCAATTTTCAGATTCCAGTCGTAGAGATACTCGCTAAGGGTGAGGAGGCCTGTTAAGGCGACAAGGAAAGCGCAGGCGAGCGCTGCGAAGCGGAGCTTCCGGTTTGCCGGGCTGGTCGACACGATATTGAGAGCCGCGCCGGCTAGCACGAACGCCAGCGCAACGTTCGGCTTCATCGCAACGAAACTGGAAGAGATGCTCTTTAGAAGCGTAATGTCTAGTGCCCAACCGGCAAGGACGAACCCGCCCGTTATGACAACGGCGAGGCCGGCGGCCTTTGCGAACGCCTGGAGCGCCAGGACTAACCTTGGATTGGGCGTAACGAACGGGAAGAGGTCGAACCGCTCCCACAGTGTCGTGTGCCCACGGTCCCCGTCGCCGGCGAGCTTGCTCGCGCGAGGGGGAGAGGAGGATGCCGCGCCGTCACGATCGCCCTTGTCGCTCGGTTCCTGCTGTGCAGGGGTAGCAGGCGCCTGGCTGCGCTCGAGTATGGCAGCCGCGTGTTCTAGGTAGGCAATGCGCGTGGCGCGCGATTCGGCTTCGGCCAAGCGGGAGGTCCGCCTTTCCGTGTGTCTTAGATTGGTTATTGGCGGGTAAATGGGCCGCACCCTACATATAAGAGTCCCGAAATAGAGCGCCTGTTACAGAGATGTCCCAAACGCGAGCTGACGGCGTTTTCGGCACGCAAAGACATGTGACAAACGTGGCCCCGAACATGCGGTTTCATCAGGCGAACGGACGTGCTAGAATCGGCGGCGAGGAAGCCGTTTGCCGATCCGTGTTCTGCCGCCTAATGTCGCCGCTCGCATCGCTGCCGGTGAAGTGGTGGAACGCCCCTCCTCGGTCGTCAAAGAGCTCGTCGAGAACGCGCTGGACGCCGGCGCCGCGCGGATCGTTATTGAAGTAGCCGCCGGCGGGCTCGATTCAACACGAGTGAGCGATGACGGTTCGGGCATCGAGGTGGCGGAGCTCGAGGCAGCATTTCAGCGTCACGCCACCAGTAAGCTCGCCGACGACGCGGATCTCGACAAGGTCCTGACCCTGGGCTTTCGCGGCGAGGCTCTCCCTTCGATCGCAGCGGTGGCCGAGGTCGAAATGGTGTCGCGGCCGGCCGGAAGCGATTCGGCGGCAAGGCTGCGACTCGTGCCCGAGGCGCCGGCCGAACTCTCGGCCTGTGGTGCCCCGGTGGGCACATCCGTTACCGTCCGGCGTCTCTTTGCGCGCCTGCCGGCGCGGCGCAAGTTCCTGCGCTCGCCAGCGAGCGAGACAAGCGCGGTAACAGCGGTGGTGAGTCACTACGCGCTCGCTTGCCCAGAGGTCCGCTTCACTCTGACCATCGATGGCAGGCAGGCGCTACAGACGCCGGGAAGCGGCGACGCACGCGACGCTCTCGTGGCCGTGTACGGTGCGGAAACGGCGGCGGCGATGCTCGAGGTGGGGAACGGGGAGCCCGCGAGCACTGTCCTCGTGGATGGGCTGGTGGGGCCGCCGCAGGTCTCGCGGGCCGGCAGGCAGTACATTAGCTTGTTCGTGAACCGGCGCTGGATCCAGAACCGGCGTATCTCCTTCGCGGTGGAGGAGGCGTATCAAGGGCTGCTCATGACGGGGCGCCATCCGGTAGCCGTCCTTCAGTTGCGAGTTCCGCCGGAAGAGGTGGACGTTAACGTCCATCCGACGAAGGCGGAGGTGCGCTTCCGCGATGAAGGGGCGGTATTCGGCGCTGTTCAGCGGGCGGTGCGCACAGCTTTGCTCGCCGGCGCGCCGGTGCTGGCAGCCGCGCCCACGCTTGGGCTGTCGGCCCAGGCGACTGCTCCCCTGCTATGGGAGCACGGCGTGCGCGTGGCGGCTACCACGGCTCCGCCCGCGGTCGCGGGGAGTCCGGGGCCAAACGGTGCAACGCAAGCAATCCCAGCAACGCCATCACAAGCGCTGCCCGTGCTGCGCGTCATAGGCCAGATGGGCGGCACCTATATCATCACAGAGGGGCCGGAGGGAATGTACCTGATCGACCAGCACGCAGCGCATGAACGGGTGCTTTACGAGCGCTTCTGGCGGAAGCGGCAGGAGGGCACCCCGGAGCTCCAGGGCCTGCTCGAGCCGCTGTCGCTCGAGGTATCGCCGCGTCAGCGGACGCTGATCGCGGAGCAGGCGGAGCCCCTTGCTGCCCACGGCTTCGAGATCGAGCCGTTCGGGGATGGTGCCTGCGTCCTGCGAGCTCTCCCAAGATCCCTCGCGGGCGGGGACGTCAGACAGGCGGTGGTCGAGTTCCTCGACCTGATGTTCGAGGAGGGCGAGGGCGATCGCCGGGACCGCGTTGCGATGTCGCTGGCCTGCCACGCGGCGGTCCGTGCCGGAAAGACGCTCTCGGTGGAGGAGATGCGGGAGCTCTCGAGACAGCTCGAGGAGAGCGAGACGCCGAACACCTGCCCGCACGGACGGCCGACGATGATCCACCTCAGCGCGGACGCGCTGGCGCGGGAGTTCGGACGAAGGTAGGCATCCTCAGACTGAGCGCCCGCGCGCCCAGCGCAGGACTTTAGCGATAGTGTTCGCGGCCCGGGGGATGGTGGGGAAGACGGGGAAGCCCGCTTGCCAGCATTTCTCCTGGAAAGCAGCCGTGCGCTCCATGCTCTCAACGTCGAGAGGCGGTCGCAGGACGACGACGATCGGCGTCCCGGAAGCCTCGCGCGCCTTCACCATCTGCTGGACCTGCATCTGCATGTAGTGAACGGGGTCGGCGCCGAGCATCGCCATCGAGCGGCGGCCGCGCCCCCAGCTAAAGCTCGTGTGGTAGAGGATGACATCGATGTTCTCAGCCTCGCCGATGAGGCGGAGCGTCTGCTCAAGCTTGGGCGACTCGAAGATCGCGATCGTGTCCACCGGGTTGCGCACGCACGTGCCTGCGACTGGGTTTATCTCACCGAGCGCCTTCTGGGTCTGCTCCGGCAGCACGGGGCACTGGAGACCGGCGTCGTCGATCTCGTCAGCGGCGAAGACACTGAAGCCGCCCCCGCCGCCTACCACGCCGACGCCCGGGCCGTCCGGCGCGCGCATGTAGCGGAAGGCGATCGCCAGGTCGGCCATCTCCTCGACGCTGTTGACGCGCACGGCATTCACCTGTCGGCACAGCGAGTCGAATACTTCCAGCGATCCGGCGAGGCTGGCGGTATGTGACATAACGGCACGGGTGCCCGAAGCAGTGCGCCCGCCTTTGAGGACCACCACCGGCTTGACGCCCGCGGCTTCGCCCATGGCCTCAAAGAAGCGCCGGCCGTCCTTGACGCCTTCGATGTAGGCGCAGATGACATCCGTCTGCGGGTCGGCAGCCAGGTACGAGAGCAGCTCGCTCTCGTCGATATCAGAGGCGTTGCCGTACGAGACGGCTTTCGAGAAGCGGATGCCGCGGACGGCGGCGGTGTAGACCATCTCGCCGGCGTTGCCGCCGCTCTGCGAGATAAAGCCGACAGGCCCGACCTCCGCGGGAAAGCCGGGCATGAAGGCGAGCTTCGATTCGGGAACGTATAGCCCCATGCAGTTCGGGCCGAAGACGCGAATGCCGGAGCCGGTTAGACGGCCCACGACCTGCGTCTCGAGGTCGGCCATCTCATCATCGCCGGTCTCCCGGAAGCCCGCGGTGAAGAAGTGGACACTGCGCACTCCCTTGGCGATGCAGTCCTCCACGAGCTGGGGCACGATGCGCGCAGGGACGCTCGAGATCACGTGATCGACCGGCCCATCGATATCCAGCACGCTGGCGTAGCACCTGAGGCCCTCGATCTCCTGGTACTTGGGATTGACGGGGTAGACGGCCGGAAAGCGGAGCTCCATGAGCGAGAGAAGGAAGCCCATGCCGACGCCGGCGAACCCCGGTTGCTGCGTGGAGACGCCGGCGATGGCGACAGACCGCGGGTGGAAGATGTCATTGAGGGAGGAGGCGGTGGTTCCCGTCCCGGTTTCAGCGGTAGTCATCGGATAAACATTGACGTGCGCGTGAGGTTTGGAGCGAGTTTAGCAGCGAATTCGACTAGCGGCAAACATTGTTCGGAGACTGTCGAGGTTCGGCTTCGATCAGCTCAGCTTGCGCTGGTGGACGGACGGCTAGGTCACTGGAGCTTGGGGCGGACGCTATTCGATCTCGAGTTCGCGCTTGATGTCGCGGACGGCGTCCACCATTACCTGGAGCTTCGCCTCAGCCTCGTCCGTCGTCCGGGTCTTTAGCCCGCAGTCGGGATAGATCCACAGTCGCTCGGGCGGGAAGAGCTTCAGCGTGCGGCGGATGCCGTCCTTAACGTCCTCCACTTTTTCGATGAAGCGCGTGTGGATGTCCGTCACGCCGACGCCGAGATCCTTGCCGCTATCAAAGGGCGTCTGCTCGATCAGCTTCAGGTATTCGAAGTCTGTGTTCATGAAGGCGAGGTGGATCTGCTTGACGGGCAGGCGAAGCATGTCGGGATAGATCTTCTCGACCTCCCCGTAACAGATGTGCGTGTGGAACTCGGCGTCGATGCCGTCGACGGTCAGGTGCATCGCCTCGACGGCCAGGTCGAAGTCCTCGTTCGGCCGCGTGTGGATGGCCGGCTCGTCGATCTGGATGTATTTCGCGCCTGCCTTGACCAGCTCCTCGACCTCGCGGCGGATGATCGGCGCCATGTCGAGCACCGCGTCGCGCCGGGAAGGGTAGTAGTCGTCGAACGACCACTCGACCATCGTGTAGGCGCCGGTGAGCATGCCCTTGACCGGACGGTCGGTCAGGCTCTGCGCGTAGCGCCACATCTCGACGGTCATCGGGCCGGGCCAGGTCAGCCTGTCGACGATTATCGGCTTGTGGTAGTAACGATTGCCGTAGGAGCGGACGAGGCCGCCGAGTTTCATACCGCCGATCGGATTGCCGCCCGGCTCGCCGGCGAAGTAGGCGACCATGTCGCCGCGCTCCATCTCGCCGTGGACGAGCACGTCGAGACCGATCTGCTCCTGGCTGCGGATCCAGTATTCGGTGGCCTTGCGCTCTAGCTTATCGAGCTCCGCGCGGTCGATCTTGCCTTGGGAGAACTGGGTCCGCGCTTGGGCGAGATAGTCAGGCTTGGGATAGGAGCCGACGGCGTTTGTTGTTAGTGCGGGCATTGCTTTCCTCTTTGGCTGGCCTTCTCGGCCTAATCTCTGAAGGTTTAAGCCTCAATCCTCGTTGCCGGAAGCCGTGGCTTCAAGACGGAGGTCGTGCTTAAACCTTACCCCATCGACGCCTACGCGGCTACAGGTTGCGCTCTGCGTGCGCCTTCGACCATTCGCTTCAGCTTTTCGAACGCCGTCTCCCGCGGGAGGTATTCCAGGCCGCAAGAAGGGTTGACATAAATATCAGCCGGCGGGACTGACTCGGACAGACGCCTAATCGATTCCTCAATCTGCTCAAGGGACTCAATGCGGGTGTTGCGCCCGTCGACGATTCCGGCGCCGAGCTTCTTGTCAAAGCGGACGGATTTTACCGCCTCCCAGTTGTCGCGGCCCGATACGAAGTCAAGGCCGATGGTAGCCACCGGTAGATCAAGAAGGGCAGGGAGGATTTGCGCTGCGCTGCCGAACCACGTGTAGACGGCCGTCTCCACCTGGACGCCGTTCAGCATTCGCGTCAGGGCGCGGGAAAAGATCTCGATATCGTCCTTATTGAATACGATCACCGGGTCGTTCACCTGGATGATCGGCGCGCCGGCCTCCGCCAGCGCCTGCACTTCGTTTCGCAATTCCTCTGCCAGCGCCAGGGCTAGCTTCTCCCGGCTGCCGTAGTGATTATCGAGGGACAGCGCGGCGAGCGTATAGGGGCCGGTGATGATCGCCTTGACGGGCTTGGCGCTGTTCTCGGCGGCGAAGCGGTAGTCGCGCACCAGGATGGGCTCGCGCCAGGAGACGGGGCCGGTCACCTCAGGCCGCCGGTAGTAAGTATTGGTATCGAGGTAGCGTTCGAGGCTGCCTATTTCGACGCCGCCGAGGCGCCGCGTGACATAAGTCTGGTCATCGTCCCAGCGCACCTGTCCGTCCGTAATGATGTCGAGACCAGCCTCGACCTGCTCGCCGATCACCTCGACCGTAACCTCGTCCTCGATTCGGGCGAGCTCCTCGCTTGTTATTTCGCCCCGGTCGCGGCGGTTGATCGCCTGACGAAGACGCGCGGGGCGAGGACGGTTCGGGATCTTGGGGTAGTTCCCTACGACGGTTGTCTGCATGGTTCAGTCCTTCTCTGCTTTCGAAGACAGGATCTGTCGATCTCCTTCTTCACGCCGCTCAACTCTGCCTCGAGTGTGTCCAGTACCCCTCGAGCATCTTCAGCCCCGAGCGAAGGTCGAAACCGAAGCGGAACGAGCGTTGAGCGCGTGAGACAGGGAATCAACTCAGCGAAAGGTCAGTCTAGCATCGGCCCCGAAGGCGGTCAAACCACTGCCCGAGTTCGGCTGTTATATGTTCGCACTATATTTGTTATGGTAGCTGCAAGTTGGGTTGACGCGCCCGGGGAGTGGAGCCGCCGCCGCGCCGGCCTCGACAGGAAATGGGTCGCCAAGACGTCGAGAAAGCAGCGCAATCAGCCGAACCCAAATTGCCAGGCGGGTAGGCCGATGCTACACTAATTGGCGATTAGCGCTCATCCGAAGCTGGCTTACATCCGAACTATCTCACGAAGACAGACGGCGGCCTGCGGGCCGCTATTTATGTCAAAAGCTCTTGAAATCGAGGTGACTGGCTGATGTGGAAGACGATAAAGCTTGGGACGGCGGGCGTCGCGCTGGCGTTCGTGATCCTAATGGTGGGCGTGGTCGGCTATGCCATCGGGGATACCGGCGCTTCGAGTTCCGGCACTTCGCGTCAGGAAGAGCAGAGCAGCGCGAGCCAGGGCTACTCGATTCTCGATGAAATTCAAGGCATTCTAAAAGAGGATTTCGTCAAGCCTGACGCGGTTAACCCGGATACGCTGCAAAAGGGTGCGATCAACGGCCTCATTCAGTCCCTCGGCGACCCGCACACCGTATACATATCACCGGAAGACTTCTCGGTCGGAATAGACATCATTTCCGGCGCCTTCCAGGGGATCGGTGCTCAGGTCGACCAGGACCCCACCACCGGTGAGATCGTGATCGTGGCGCCGTTCCGCGATTCACCCGCGGAGAAGGCCGGAATTCTGCCCGGCGACGTGCTGCTTTCCGTCAACGGGGAATCGGCCGAAGGCTGGACAGTGGCGGACGCCGTCAAGAAGATCCGCGGCCCGGAGGGCACTCCGGTCACGCTGAGCGTGCGTCACACCGACAAGACCGAGGAGCAGCTGACGATCGATCGTGCCACCATCCAGATCCCCACCGTGTTTCCGGAAGAAGTGCGCGGCCAGGACGGCAATCCGGTGAGCGATCTCGCCTACCTGGAAATTCAGCAGTTTACCGAGCAGACGGCGGGCGACCTGAACAAAGAACTCAAGCGCATACAGGACTCCGGCTACAAGGGGATCATCCTGGACCTGCGCAGGAACCCCGGCGGTGGTCTGGACGCCACCGTTGACGTCGCCGACATGTTTCTCGACGATGGCGTTGTGCTTACGCAGGTGGACCGAAACGGCCGCGAGACTGTATATAATGCGAAGCCCGGCCACGTCACGGACCTTCCCGTAGCGATCCTCGTCGGCCCGGGTTCGGCGAGCGGGTCGGAGGTGCTCGCGGGGGCCCTCCGCGACCACGGGCGGGCGAAGCTGATCGGCGAAAAGACTTTCGGCAAGGGCTCGGTCAATCATATTCGCAACCTGTCCAACGGCGGCGCGCTCTACGTTACGATTGCCCGCTGGCGGACGCCGAACGGCGAGCTGATCGAAGGCGTCGGGCTCCAGCCCGATGTGCCGGTGGCGCTAACGCCCGAAGACGTCCAAGCCCACCGCGACCCCCAGCTCTTCGCCGCGATTGACTTCCTGCAAAACGGCGCGCAGGCGCAGCGCCAGTAGTTTATGTAAAGCCCTTCCCTGCTGGAGAGCGGCTTGGGCGAGAAAACAGTTTCCGTCAATCGTAAGGCGTCCCACGACTATCACATCCTGCGTACCGTCGAGGCTGGACTCTCCCTCCTGGGCACCGAAATCAAGTCTATTCGCGACGGTCACGTAAGCATCCGCGAGGCCTACGTCCGCCCCCAGAACGGCGAGATGTGGCTTGTGGGCGCCCATATAGCGCACTACCCGCCGGCAGGCCGCGACAACCACGACGCGACGCGTTCTCGCAGACTGCTCCTGCATCGCAGAGAGGTCCGCGAGCTCGAGCATGAGATCCAGGCGGCGGGGACGACTCTCGTTCCCCTGCGGCTGTACCTGAAAGGCGGCAAAGCAAAGCTGGAGATTGCACTCGCGCGCGGCAAGAAGTCTTATGACAAGCGCGAAGCAATCGCGAAGCGCGATGCTCAGCGCCAGATGCAGCGCGCTCTTCGCCGCCGTAGCTGACTTCTCGTCGCTTGCCAAACCAGGCCGCCCATCGTCTGGGTTAGCGAACGGTGGGCCACAATCGGAGAACCAAGCGGCTTGTTACTCGATAAGGCGGCGGGCTGCCACGGAGCTCAGCGGGTTGAAGGTCCCGATGAAGCTGGCGGACTGCGAATAGATCGCGTCTACGATCGTCAGCTGGACCTCCCAGTGGCCCTTTCCACCGCTACAAGTGGTGGCGCCTACGCACGTGTAGCCTTGGAGATACGCTAGCGCCCAGCCCTGGATCGTTACCGTCTTCACAGGATCTCCATTGAGCGTAACGATCGGCACAATTATGATGCGCGGGCTACTCGGGCAAGTGACGACGTACTTTGGCGTGCCGCCGCTGTTGGCGCCAAAGACCTCAGAGAAGTCGTCCTTCTTGTTGCCGTTCGTATCGCAGCCGGCACTTGGCTCCGCTGCCAGGCGCTGGTCGATGCCGTGCCCGGTTCCGCCTGTTTTGTTGCCTTCCAGCGCGTCGACGGTCGATGTCTGGCATTCCGGCTCCGTTTGACCCTGTGCACAGTAGACTGTTTGGGCCATTCCGTCGTTGATATTCGATTCATACTCGCTTGAACCCCCGCCGTTACCATCGAGGTCCAGCGCGCCGTACCAGCCAGTCGTCCCGAGTCCGGAACCCACCTTTACGCTACAATTGGTATCGACGATCGGGGTACCAGTTGGAGTTAGGCAGGCGGAGTCGCCCAGCACCATCGCCCAGGGCATCAAGTTGCTGGTGCCCGAGAGCGAACCTACCTGGGCCGCGGCGCTCGCCGGCACCACGCTGGTCCTCTTACCGAGAACCCGGCCGAACACCCAGCTGAACTGACGCTCCACCTCTACGTAGAGAGTATCGTTGGGGTAAGCGGTGGTGCGTACCTCGATCTTCTTGATTTCTCCCGAGGAAAGCCCGTGCTTGGCCGCCCATGATGCTGCCTGAGACTTCGCGGCCGCCGGGTTGCCCGGAAGCTCCGCCACTCCTGCCAGTGCGGCCGCATCGGCGGTGTTCTGCATGTGACGCCGGTCCTCGAACAACAAGCCGACGTCGATGGCCATGGCCGTCATTCCCAGCAGGACGGTCAGCGCGAGAACGAAAATTAGAAGCGTCTGCCCGCCTTCTCCCCGGCTGTCTGCTTGCGTCGTCTTCATTAGCGTACCCTCAGATCTTTCTTGACTTGTAATTAGCCTATCGCCGGTGCTGGCGGCTTTCGGTTTACCAGAAGTTAACGTTAGTGAATGCTCGGTTAAGCCTGAATGCGAGGCGAGCCGGGCGAGCCGAGCGGCGGCCTGTTCGAACAGGCCGCCGCATGCTGGAGGGAGAAGGAGGGTTAGTCGATTAGACGGCGAATCGTGATGCCGGAATCGGCGTCGTAGGCGCCGAGGAAGCCGGCCGACTGGGAATAGGCAGCATCCACGATCTGGATCTGCACCTCCCAGTGGCCGTGCCCGCTCGAGCAGTTAGGCGCCTCGACGCACGCGTAGCCGGAGAGGTAAGCCAGGGACCAGCCTTCGATGGTCACCTTCTTGATCGGCACGTTCGTGTAGCTGACGATCGGGATGATCACCAGCCGCGGGCTGTCTGGACAAGTCGTGACGTATGTCGGGCTGCCGCCCGGGTTTGTCTGAAATACCTCGCCGAAGTCATCCTTTCCGTTGTGATTAGCGTCGCAGATTACAGCCGACAGCCGTGTATCGATCCCCGCCCCGGTCGGTCCCACCTTATTGCCCGTGAGTGTATCGATTACGGAGACCGCGGAGATGCAGCCGGGCGCGGGGTCGCCGTGAATACAGTACTTCCAGTCCGTAGTGCCATCGATGATGTTCGCCTGGTATTCCGAGGCGCCCCCGCCGTTGCCATCGAAGTCGAGAGCGCCGTACCAGCCGGTAATGCCGCTGGCTGCCCCCACCTTCACACTGCAACTCGCATTCAGGATCGCATTGCCGGAGGCGTTGAGGCACACAGATTCGCCCTGGAGCAGCGCCCAGGGCATCATGTGATAACCGCCCGACAGGGAGCCAACTCTCGCCGCGGCATGGGCGGAGACTGCGTCACTGAATCGCCCCAGAGCCCGCGCGAAGATCCAGTTAAACTGCTTTTCGACCTCAACATACATGGTGTCGTTCGTAACTACGGTCGTTCGTACTTCCAGCTTCTTGATCTGTGCGTTGGGAATCCCGTTCTTCGTCGCCCACTGGCGCGCGCGATCGACCGCGAGGTCCGGGTGGAGCGGCAGTTCGGCGGCGCCGGCGAGGGCTGCCGCATCAGTGGAGTTCTGTAGATGTCGCCGGTCATGGAAGAACAGGCCGAGGTCCGTGGCCATCGAGACCATCCCCAACAACATCGACATGCAGAGAATCGCGATGGTGACTGCTTGCCCCTTTTCGGCCGCGAATGGTAAAGACGGTTTTCGGCGCATTTTTGACCTCCAGACCGGGTTCCGCAAACACGATAGCAGCCGGCCTGTGCCGGTTGGGTAAACGAAATCGCCAGTTCGGGTGGGCCATTGGTTAAGATGGTCCATGTCGAACGCCGCGCCGCCTCCCCGCACGTGCTAAAATAGGGGCGCGGGGACGAAAGGGTTCGACAGGGAAGGTTGAGCCCGGATTGCAGGCCGAGTTCGTCACCAACTCGTAAATCAGGTGGCGCTAAAAGTAACTGGCAGAACAAACCAGTACGCTTTGGCTGCCTAATCTAAGGTAGCCACGTTGGGCCCAGGCCTCACCCCGATGGGCAGGGCCCGACGACGCAATGTCGGGGTGCTGTCCCTCCGACGCCGATAACGAGGGGCTTAAGAATCATCGGCTGGCGCGGCGGCAAGTTGGCCGCGGACGTACGCCGCGCGAGATCTAAACGACGGCTAAGCCTGTAGGAGATTCGGGGAGGCTTTCCTCTGGACGAGGGGTTCAATTCCCCTCCGTCTCCACCATCGCCGACAAACAAAGGGCCGACTCATGCCGGCCCCTTCTTCATGGTCCTGCTCGGAGGGCCTCAGCACCGGTTCCTCACTAGGAACGCGTCAGGACCCCCTCCTCGCTCTCGAGCAGTTCTTCAAACAGCGAACGGTAGTGCACCAGCGCTTGTCGTAGTGCCACCGTCCCGGCCTGGCCCCGGACGATCAGCAGCGAGATGCGACGAGCCCTGCGGTAGTTTTCGATATATCTCGGATATTCGGCCTGAATGCTGGTCGGGACTCGTTCGAAGTCGTTCATCCGGTGGCCCCGCGCTTCCATAACGTCCTGCGCCAAGCAGTCGGCGTCCGCAAGTGCCGAGCGCGGGTTGTCCCCGAAACGCTCCTGTATTCTTCGCCATTCTCCCGAGAAGCGCGCCGCCTCGACGCTCGTAAGTGGGTTGACTGTCAGGCTGCTTAGACGTTGCGCCGGCGCGATCTCGTGTTGGGGCGCTATACGGGCACCCGTAGGGATGAGTGTTCGCCCACGCCCCATAGCCTGCCTCATTCTAAGGTCGCGCCGCTTTCGGTCCTCTTCGTAGAACAGGATCG
This sequence comes from Chloroflexota bacterium, assembly GCA_005882985.1. Classification (GTDB taxonomy): domain Bacteria; phylum Chloroflexota; class Dehalococcoidia; order SM23-28-2; family RBG-16-64-32; genus CF-163. The sequence goes on along the minus strand of VBEJ01000036.1, from coordinate 18,654 downwards.
CAACGCCAACGAGCAAGATAGCGACGACAGCGCCAACAAGTAGAATCAAGATCGTCTGCACCTCGCTGCCTCCTCTCTCTAGGGCGGCACCCTTCCGTCAAGTGCGAGCATAATCCGTCAAAGCTTGCACGACGGTAACACTGAGCAGCGCTGGGGTTTCAGAAAGCTGGCGACGTTGCGTCCAGATTCAGGCAGGCTCGGAGGGTTCAGCGTCGGCTTCCCGGCGCCGCAGGCCGGAGCGAGGAAGCTCGATTTCCGGGACATCGAGCGCAGGCGGGCGGCCCATGAATACCCGCATCGTCCAGTCGACGATCTGCGGCGCGACGGTGTTCAGAGCAACTGCGGCGATATCTTCCGGGGAGATGTACGCATCGCGGAATCCGAAGCGAATGGCCTGCGAGATGCGGTGACCCACAACGCTGGCGTCAACGAAGCGCGCAACGGGCGGCAAGGACGGCACCTCGAGCTCCTGGGTCATGTTCTCCATAAATGAAGTCGACGTCAGCCCGGGATAGATCGTGCTCACCCCGATCCCGCTGCCAGCGAGTTCAGAGCGCAGCGCATCCGATACTGCCGACAGCGCGAACTTGGTGGCCGAATAGATACCCATGTACGGCGGAGAGACTTTCGCGGCCAGCGACGCCACGTTTACGATATGGCCGGCCCGCTGGGTACGCATGTACGGGACTGTCGCCTGAATGCAATTGATCGCACCCCAAAAGTTGACATCGAATAGGCGGCGCATGTTCTCGGGGTTGCCGCCGGCGATAGGTGCGAAAAGACCCGAACCGGCGTTGTTGACGAGAATGTCTACGCCGCCGAACTCCTCGGCTGTCTTACGGACCAGCGCTTCAACCGCGAGCCGGTCGGTCACGTCCGTGGGAACCACGAGCGTCCTCCCCGGAAGCGCGACCAGGTCAAGTGCCAGCGCCTCGAGCTTGTCCCTGCTGCGTGAAGCGAGCACGACGTTCACTTGCTGGCCGGCAAGCTCGCGCGCCGCTGCCTGGCCAATGCCCGACGAAGCGCCGGTGATAATCGCCGTGCGGCCTTCGATGCGCATCATACTGAGCGCTCGCCGAGCCATTCCGCGACCTTCGGCCAAAGCCGCCCGACGGCGTTCTTGCCGGCCACGAGGCTGACGTGCCCGCCTTTTAAGAGCACGTCCTCGGTGTCCAGGCTGCCGACCAGCGAAGTCAGGGGTCTCGTCGCCGCATAGGGCGCGATATGGTCGTGTTCCGCCATAACGTTGAGAACCGGGCAGGTGATCGCTTTCGTGTCCACCCGCCTGTTGTCGAGCGTGAGAGTGTTCTTCATCAGCTTGTTCTCCCACATTAGCTCGCGGATCATCTGGCGGTAGGCCTCGCCGGCGAACGGGATCTGCTCGTTCGTCCACTTGTACATGACGCGGTAACCGTAGACGAAGACGGGGTCCCACAGATTGTCTAGCAGGCGGACATAGCTCATCCAACGGTCCATCGGCCGCAGCATCTCGAAGGAGCGCAGCATGAAATCGGGCGGGATGTTTCCGATGGCGTCGACTAGACGGTCCACATCGAACCAGCGCCGATCGGAGAAGTGCCGGAACAGTCCCATCCCTTCCATATCGACGGGCGTCGCGGCGCAGACGAGGTTGGCGATGGGCGCTTCGGGGTTCAGTCCACCGTACATCAGGGCCAACTGGCCGCCCATGCAGTAGCCGAGGATGCTGTACTCCTTCTCTCCCGTCGCTTTCTGCACCTGCTCCAAGCAGCGCGGCATGAAATCGAGCACGTAGTCGTCCAGCTTCAGGCGCTTGTCTTCCGGCCGGGGAATGCCCCAATCCACCATGAAGACGTCGAACCCTTGGGCAAGCATGTACTGGACGAAGCTCTGGCCGAAAGTCAGGTCAAGGATGAACGGCTTGCTGACAAGCGACATGACGAAGACGACGGGCACGCGGTACACCTCGTCGGTCATGGGGCGATAGTGATACAGGCGGAGCGTCCCGCGTGAGTAGATGACGTCCTTGGGGGTGACGCCAACGGGCGGCTCCTCACGGGCGAGGAGGATATCGAGACCCTTCTCGATCCGCTGGCGGTTCTTCTGGACCTCCGTCTGGGCGGCGCCGAGAAGTCTATTTACATCGGGCTGACGGACGGTAGCCACGGCTGCCCTCCTTGGAGCGGGGATGGACTGTTACTTGGATTCGTTCTTGGACGTGCGGGGGCGGCGCGTTCGGCGCGGCCGCAGTTGGGTGACGGCTGCCGTGGTCGGGATGCCGGCCGCGGAAGCGAGGTTGTTCAGGTTCGCCTCGAGCGTCGCCAGCCGCTCCTCGATGTTATGCAGCCGCTCGCCAAGTTCGACCACGTCGCTGTGCGTCGGAAGGTTGAACGTGTTCAGGTAACGCTCCATCCCCTGGTTGAGCGCGCGCTGCACGACGGAGTAGGCCTCCATATAGCTGCCGGCGACGCGGCCGAAAGAGTCTCGGCCCATGACCTCGGCAAAGAAGCTGTTCCATTGGCGCTCCGTCTCGGTCAGCCAGTTTCGCCACAGTTCCATCGCCTCGCCGGCGGCGCCGTCGGTGCGGGTGCTCGTCTCAGGCATTTACTTCTCCTCTGCCGGCTCGTCCGGGCCATCAGCGGCCTCGGACCGCCGGGCGGCGGGACGGTTGAGATTGTCTAACGAGTTGAGGGCGGAATGCAATACCTGCTGATAGCGGCCGAACAGCTCCAGCCACACTTCGAGCATAGCCTCTCCAGCTTGGGTGAGGGCATACATCCGCCGCGCGGGCCCGGATTCCGACGTGTCCCAGAAGGACGAGACCAGCCCGGCGCGTTCCAGCTGTCGAAGCGTCCGGTAGACAGTCGTCGAGTCGAAGCTCGCGAGGCCGGCCTTTCCCAGTTCCTGCACGAGCTGATAGCCGTATGCATTCCAGCGGCGCAGGTAGGCCAGCAAGCTGGAGCTGAGCAGATCGCCGTGCAGGCGAGGACTAAATGGAGAGCCTACCGGTTTGCCGTTATGGGCTGCGTCGTTTTCCGTGTTTTTCTTAGCTGTCTTCGCCATTTTCTGAAATTCGCCCTCTCAAGGGGGTTGACATCAAATTGCTGCTATGTGTATTCTGCACCTAGATAAATTCTTTGTCAATAGGAGGTTAGACCAATGCCCAGGACAGAAAATGTGGACAAGTTCTTCACCGCGGTGAACGAGGCCTATGACGCGCTCCTCGATGCCGCCAAGTCGGCTAACGACCGCGGCTACCGCGTCTCCCGGCAGCTCATCGACGAGGTTGAGCGCGGCCAGCGCGAAGCGATCGACCTCACCCGGCGAATCGCCTCGTCACCGCGAGACGTGAGCGGCTTCTACACCGCCGCCGTGCGTTCGGCGACGGACTCCCAGGGGCGCGTGCTCGATCTAACGCGCCAGCTGCTGGACGAGCTTTCGGACAGCCAGCGTGAGGGCCGCGAGGTTGTGCGGCGCGTGATTGAGTCCAACCGCTCCGCTGGCCAGGCCGCGATCGAGGCGACGCGAGAGGCCGTCGGCCGCGCAGGCACGGCCGTCCAGAGCATCCGCAACCGCGCCACCAACGGCCGCCCGAAGGCGGCCGCGCGCAAGAGCGCCCGCGAGTCGTCCGACACCGCCAGCTAAATCGCCTTCCCCTCTCCCGCAGCGATGAGACGCCCCGGTTCTCCGGGGCGTCTCTCCTTCTGGTTCCGCGGGTCGTCAGGCCTGCGCCATTGCCGCCTGACGCCTCTGCATCTCCTCTACCGAGACCTCTTCGACGTGGGTTGCCAGCCACCACTGGTTGCCGAAGCGGTCCCTAATCCCCGCGCTGCGGTCTCCGTAGAACTGGTCCTGCGGCTCACGCAGGGACTCGCCGCCCGCTCCGAGTGCGCGCTCGTACGCCGCATCGACATCGTCCACATACAGGTGTGTCGAGGAACGTGTGGCCTCGAACTCAGCGGAGGCGTCGCCGAGCATGATTACAGAGTCGCCGATGCTCACTTCCGCGTGCATGATCTGGCCGTCAGGCGGGCCGAACCGTTCCCTCTCCTGCGCGCCGAATGCTTCCTTCAGGAACTCGATGAAGTCCGCCGCGCCGGGCACGACGAAATATGGCGTCACCACGTGGTAACCCTCAGGAATCCATTTAACTGCCATTTTCTTTCCTCCTTCTCTTGCTCGAATCTTGGTCGCTCAGCCGGCTAGCCGGCTGCTTGCAAGAACATCCATCTGTGGCCTTCCAGGTCTTCGGCCCGGTAGATGCGGCCGAATGGCTTGTCTTCCGGCTCCGACAGGATGTGTGCACCGGCCTTCCGGGCTTGCTGATGGTGGGAGTCGGCGTCGCTCACTTGGACCATCACTCCATCGATAATCCACGGAACGGCCGACCATGCCCTCGCCGGCTCGCACTGCTCGCGGTGACGTCGCGGGCTCTGGTAGTCGGGCGTCGCCGAGGCCAGCATGATCACGCCCCCGCCGAGCTCGAGCTCCGCGTGGCCGATACGCCCGTCGTTGTCTGACATGCGTATAACCTCCCGAAATCCGAAGGCGCGTACCAGCCAGTCGATCGCCCCGGCGCCATTCTCATAGGCGATCATCGGGACGATGTGTTGCGCGACGTTGTTCGCGACGTTGTTATTGTTCTCGGGCATAGAGTTTCCTCCTTTTCGCATCCTTTAGCCAGCCGGGTCTAGCTGCTTTAGCAGCCCTTTCGGCGCGGTCATCCTGTAGCTGTCATTGACGAGGGCTGCGAGGACATCCCAATCGACCGGCCGGACGTCGAGTCGTATACCGACCCAGCAATATGACCGACATAGGGCGGGATGAAGAAGCGCTGGGGGTCTGCGCCGGTCAGCACTTCCTGTGCCCCCGGAGGTGCCTTGCACTGCGAGACCCTTCCGTCGCCGTGGTGGTTGTCGCTGTACATCGCGAAGATCTTGTCTGGCACCCGCCAGGTCGGATCAGTATGTCCGCCGAAGGGCTTCTCCGTCGCCTCGGGTAGGGCGAGGCAGATCTCGCGCACACGGTCTAAGGCGCTCTTGTTCGCCACTGCGCCTCCGTGATCGACCTGTAGGCTCCAGAGATGGACTATGACGCCGGCTGAAACAGCTCGACGACGTTGCCGGAAGGGTCCTGGATGAGAATCTGCGCGCCTCCCGGGCCACGCACGATCTCGTTTCTGAAGGAGGCTCCGGCATCCTTGAGTCGCTGAACAAGCGCCTCGATGTCATCGACATGGATCACTAGCCGATTCCACCCGCCCGCCTCCGGCTTCGCGCCGTCCGGCATCGGCCGGCCGGCGGAGCTGCCCGGCCCAGCGAGCCAGAGCGAGAGGTCGTCGAGGCGAACAGACGCGAAGTTCGGGTGCATGTCCCTCTCAATGGCGAATCCGAGGCGCTCGCAGTAGAATTCCATCGCCTCACTGACGTTATTGACCATGTACCGAACGCTTGCCATTACGCTCCTCCTTTCCGCCCCAATTGTCCGACGGCCGATAGCAGCGAGTATTGTAAGAAATTGACCCGGCCAGGGGATCAGGCCCGAAACGGCACATGGTTCATGTGGATGCCACGGTCTTTGAGGTAAGCGCTCGGGTTGAGCCCGGAGAACTCCTGGAACTCCCCGATCAAATGCGATTGATCGTAGTAGCCCACTCGGGCGGCCAGGTCTGCCCAGTCGACGTCATCGCTCTCGTGGACTAGCCTGATCGCGTGCTGAAAGCGCCGAATGCGGCAGTAGAGCTTTGGAGTCAGGCCGATTTCGTCGTCGAAGACCTCTATGAAACGCCGGGAGCTGAGGCCAACGTGATCAGTGACCTCGGAAACGCTCTGTATGTGAGGCACGCCGCCGAACTCGGTCAGAGCGTGGGTAACGGCCGGGTGCTGGGTGAGGTCGCCGCAAGCCTGCTGCAGCAGCCAGCTTTCCAGAATCGCGAAGCGGCCATCGGGTGTGGCTTCGAGCAGCCGCTCACGAAGGCCGTGCGCTTCGGCGCCCCAGACATCCTCCAGAGAGACAAGTAGATCGCGGACCTCGCTCGCCGGCATGTGGAGGAAAGGAGCCGCGCCGCCGGGCGTGAACGCGACGCCGAGAACGGACGCCTGTTCGGCTGTGCCGATCAAGAAGTAGGCGCCGTGAGGGCCGCTGAGGATACTACCCGGGAGGCGCTCGACGCGGCGTGGGTCGGCCGGAGCGTATTTGCGCGACTTGTCGTCGGCCAGGTTGATAATGATACTCATCGTGCCGGTGGGCAGGACACGTTCGAGGTCGTGCGCCTGCAATAGGCCGTTGTACTGCAAGATCAGATCGACGAACGGACGTAGCTTACCCCGCGGAATGAAGCGCGCGATGCCGTTTGGCCGGGAGCGGGTGCTAAGCGGCGCCACGGCGCTTGCGGTTGTAATTCTCGGGTGCGGCGAGGAAGTTTGCGATGTGGCGGTACACCTGTGGGTTGAAAGCGAGGCCGACGTGAGTCCCGGGCACCTCTACGTCCGTGCCGTCTTCATTGATGCAGCAGCGCCAGTCTACGACGCCGTCCGTCGTAGTGTAGATAGCCAGCTTCGGCATGGACGCCGGGAAGTTCGCGCGCACGGACGTGACGAACTCGCATGCGCACTCGCCGCTGTAACAGTTGGGCATGACGGACGGACCGTTCCGCCGCTGCCGGATGCGACCGCGCACGAGGAACGCCGTCTGAAGGACGAACGGATGAACGCGGACACCGCGGAAGGGAGAGGCCATCGTCGTCACGGAGGCGACGAGATGGGGCCAGCGGGTGGCCGCACCGCGGGCAATTACGCCGCCAAGGCTATGCCCAACGAGATGCACTTTGCCTCCCGATTCTTCGGAAGCGCGGTCGATCGTCTCACGCAGGCGCATCGTCAGGACCTCCGGACAGTCCGCATTGCGGCCGATGCCGGAAAGATATGGCTGGTAGCCGATGCGGCCGAGCCAACTGTACATATCGCCGAGGTACTGATCGGAGCCCATGAACCCGGGGATTATCAGCACGGCGGAGTTGTCGCCGTGCGGGATGCCGATTCCTAGATAGACGGCAGAGATTCGAAGCGAAAGCCAGTCGATACCCAGCAATGCCTCTCGCCACAGCGGAAGAGAGGCGCTTGCTTCGAACTCTTCGTCAAGGTACTTACGCCTTTTCGCCATATAGCACCGCTAATAGACGTACCGTGGTTCTATATTAACAGAGCGCGCTTTTCCCGCTTAGAAAAGTCGCATTTAGAGGTTCCCCTTCGCTAGTGACGGTATATAATGCCTTTATCGCTTGCGGGGGGTCAACCGGACCGGCAGGTTGTCAGCCCATCATGAAAGCCCGTCCGGGTGAAGGGAAGCGACGATGTCCCAAGACAATGACAGAAGGCGCTTCAGTGCGCAGGACGCGTCTTTCCTCTATATGGAGCGACCGGAAGCGCCCTTGCATATCGGCTCCATAGCCATTTTCGACGGGGCTGTCCCCTATGAGCGCTTCGTTCAGAACATCGCGTCTAAGATCCACCTGATTCCGCGCTACCAGCAGCGCGCCGTACCGGCGCCGTTCAACATCGGCCACCCGACCTGGGAATGGGACCCCGATTTCGACCTGCACCGCCATGTCCGGCGCGTCAAGCTCGATCGGCCGGGAACAGATGTGCAGCTCATGGAGACGTCGGCGAAGCTTTTCGAAGGCATGCTCGACCGCAACAAGCCGTTGTGGGAGATGTACCAGGTCGAAGGGTTGGAAGGTAATCGGACCGCGTTGGTATCGAAGGTTCACCACTGCCTCGTGGACGGCGTCTCGGGCATCGAGCTCCTGATGATCGTCTTTGACGTGTCGTCGAATCCGGCGCCTCCTCCGCCGGTCGTTATCGATGCCCGCCCGTCGATTCCGGCGGCGCCTACGCGCTTTATCGACGCGATCTTCGATAACATGACCGAGCGCCTTGACCGGCTGAGCGACCTTCAGAAGAGCACCGTCGACTCGATGATCACCGGCGAAAGCCGCACCCGAACCGCGCTGCGCAGCCTCGAGGCGACGCAGCCATACATGGCGAACCCGGTCGCTCGCGCGCCATTCAACAAGCCCCTGACACGAGAGCGCCGGTTGGCCTGCAGCGAGTTCTCGTTCGCGGAGATACGCGGCATTCGCGCTTCCTGCGGCGGGACAGTCAACGACGTCGTGCTGACAGTCCTCGCCGGCGCGCTCGGGCGCTACCTGGAGATGCATGGTCATAGCACGCAGGACCGCAAGGTGCGCATACTGGCGCCGGTCAACGTTCGCCGCGAAGACGAGCGCGGCAACCTCGGGAACCGTGTCTCGATGCTGCTGATCGAGGCGCCGGCCGGCGAGCACGATCCCGTCACCCGCCTCAGGACAATAACCGAGACGACGGAGAAGCTGAAGCGGCAAAACGTGGCGTCCGGCACGGAGATCCTCGCCGATTTTCTCGGCGCAGTCCCGCCGGCTATCCAGTCGCTCGCCGGGCTCCTGCCGCCGCCGCCCAACAACCTGGCGAACCTCGTCTGCACGAACATCCCCGGGCCGATGATCCCGCTGTATAGCGTCGGTCACCGGTTGCTCGCCCATTACCCGATGATGCCCCTTGCGTGGGAGATGGGCGTCGGCTGCGGGGTGACCAGCTATGATCAGAAGCTCTATTTCGGCCTCATGGCCGACCCGAACGCCGCTCCCGACGTCGCTAGGCTAAAGGAGTTCCTGGACCAGGCATTCGTGGAGCTTCGCTCGGCCGCTGGCGTGGATAGGTCCGACCTGCCACAGATGGGTGCCGCCCGGCAAACGACGAGGGTGGGAAGCCGTCGCCGCGGTTCCGCGGCGGCCGCAGGCGAGCGCATGGCGGCGGATGCCGGTTAGCGATTCGGACTAAAAATCGAGGCCGCCCTAATGGGCGGCCTTTTGTTCTTCTGGGACTTCGGCTAGTTTCGAGACCTGCCGTGAGCGTCGTTGTTGAAGCCTGCCACGTCGTACGACATGATCAGTAGGTCGTGTGTCTGCCCGTCGCGGGACATCACGTGGTCGGCGAGCAGTGCCTCGGGCCGGAAGCCGAGCCGCTCGAACACCTGGCGAGCGCCGCGTTGATCCGTCGGCATCTGGGCGGTGATCTTCTTCAGCGAGAGATCCTTGGCGATCGCGAAGGCTTCATTCGTTAGCTTCTTGCCAAGGCCCAGTCCGCGATAATCCCGGGCCACGAGGACCCGCAGCTCGGCGACGTGGCGAGTCCAGAGGGCATCGTTCAGGTGGATGCTCGCGTAGCCGGCTATCTTGCCGTCGGCTTCCGCGACGACAGTTATCGTGCGGCCGGTCTTGATGTAGTTAATCCAGGCGTCCACCGTCTTCGGCTGGGTGATGTCCGTGCGTAGGAACATCAGGTCGTCGTTGGGCAGCAACCGGGCGAAGTCGAGAACAGCCTGGCGGTCAGACGGCTCCATGAGCCGAAACGTGAGGCGCACTCCGTCCACGTTGGTTGTCCAAGGGTAAGTTCTCTGGACGGTAGCTACGTCAGTCATCTATCTCCCCCTTTGGGCGTGTTGCGAGCGAAAGCATATATCACGCCGCGGAGAGATTGCAACAGGAATGGGTAGGAAATGAATATGTAATGTTTTTGCACGATAGGTTAGCCTTCTGGCCCGTCGCTTGCGAACCAGCCCGCTTGCCCCGGTGCTTCCTCCACTCCGACCGTGACGCGCCCGACATTCGAAGCCCCTGACGCTGACAGCACAGCCCGGATACGAACGTTCAGCCACTCGGCCAGCCGCTCCGCAGTCGAGTTGTCGATCGGCAGCGCCGCTACGTCGCTCTCGGGGAGCACGTAGCGCCGGTCACCGAACGCGATCTCGTATTCACCGTCACGCTCCTCGATTCCCAGTGACCTGCTTTTCGTTGGCAGCAGAAAGCGGTGGTCCAGCTCCTCGCAGATCGCGGCCACCCTGCGCTTCGTTTCGCTGAAGTCGAGCACCCACGAGTCAGCGCTGAGTTCCCCCTCAACCTCTACGAATACGTCGTAGTTATGCCCGTGGATGGGCTCGCATTCCCCGCCGAACGTAGTGAAGTGTGCCGCGGCAAAGCGCAGGGTGTTCCGTTCGAGGGTTATGCGATAAGTCATCGGCGGAGCCGGCGCAGAAGTTCGGTTGACACTTCGGCCAAATACCATATCATGTATCCTGCCGAAGAGGCTGATTCGGGGGTTAACCGCTTACATGCAGATCGACTGGCAGCGCGCCATCAACGACATTCTTGCCAAGAAGCTGTCGTGCCCGCGTTGCGGCAGCTTCACTGACGACGTCTTCGTCGGCTACCTCCGCACGCCTGAAGCCTCCGAATGGGCGCCGCTCTGCGAAGGCTGCACCAAGCGCGAAAACTGCGACGCCCGCAAGTTCGTCCTGCTCTGCGAGAACTGCTCGACCGAGGTGCGCCTGCGCGGCCGGCGGCTGGACGAGGACGGTTTCATGCACTCGCTGCTGGAGGAATGCCGCCGCAACCTGGAGGAAACTCTCGACTATCTCGCTGACTTCTGGCGGGAGGACCTCGACATCGATCCAGAAGAGATGGATAAGCGGCTGGAAGAAGTCGACCCGGACCTCTTCGAAGAAGAAAACAACTGGCGCCGCTACCTCGAGGAGCAATACCTCAAGATCCACGCCTGGTTCCGCGAGCGCCACACGCCCCTCCCGAACCCCGGCTGGCGTTCCGAATACGTCGAGGACATAGTCGCGCTCGGCTACCCTACGGCACTCGGCGACTAGTCCTCTCACTTGGCCGCCATCCTCCTGCTGTTTGACTCACAGGGCGGGCTCACCGAACAACTGGCCGAAGCGATTGGGGGAGGCGTCACCAGCGTCCCTGAGGCTGAGCTCAGCTATCGGCGCCTGGACGAGGCCGCGATCGAAGAGCTGAAGGAATGCGACGCGCTGATCCTCGGCTCGCCGAACTGGAGCGGAATGACAGGCAAGCTGAAGGACTGGATCGACTATTCGGGCGACCTCTGGGAGAGTGGCGAGCTCGCTGGCAAGGTAGGCGCCGCCTTCACGGCCGGATACTCCCGCTCCGCCGGGACCGAGGCCCCGCTCCTCCAGCTTCTGCACCTCCTCTTCGCCCACGGAATGCTCGTCGTCGGTTTGCCCTGGTCTGAGCGGATGCGCGTGTCGGGCTCCTACTACGGCGCAACCGCTCATGGCCAGGTGACGGAGGACGACCGTGAGCAGGCGCGCTCTCTGGGGCGGCGCGTTGCCGAGACTGCTGTTAGACTGGTCGGCACCGGCACGCCTTCCTGAAAGGAGCGACTGAGATGCTCTTCCACAGCCCCTGGTTCAGCCTCGAACCGTACGCCGAGATCCCGCTGACCGACCTCTTGGCGCCTTCGGTCGATCGCTTTCGCGATAAGCCGGCTTTCATCACCCCGGAAGGCGGTACCTATACCTTCGGCGCGGCCTGGCAGGCGAGCCTTCGGCTGGGCCGGCACCTCCAGGAGGCCGGCATCCAGAAAGGCGACCGTATCGCCATCCTCTCGGCGAACTGCCCGGAATACTTCATCGCCTTCTACGGTACCCTCTTCGCGGGCGGCGTTGTCACCACACTCAACCCGCTGTATAAGGAGCGCGAAGTCCTCCATCAGCTCGAGGACTGCGGTGCGCGCGCTGCCTTCGCCATGGGCCCCCTCCAGCCCCTCGTCCACGGCGTTCGCGAGCACCTGCCCAAGTTGCGACATGTCTTCGCCATCGAGGATGTCTGGTCGCTGGCCGACGAAGCGAAGGGCGACCCGAATCCAGTCTCGTTGAACGCGAAGGAGGACCTCGCCGCTCTGCCCTACTCCAGTGGTACCACCGGCCTGCCGAAGGGCGTTATGCTCAGTCACTACAACCTCGTCTGCAACGTCCGCCAAACGTTGTCCACCGGCATGAGCAGCTCCTACTCGGTGCTGCTCGACTTCCTGCCCTTCTATCACATCTACGGGATGGTCGTGCTCATGGCCTGCGGCTTCGCCGCCGGCGCCACGCAGGTGATCATGGGCCGCTTCGATCCAACTCTCTGCCTGGAGCTCGTCCAGAAGCACAAGGTGACCAACCTCTTCGCCGTTCCGCCCGCCCTGCTTGCGCTGGCCAACTTCCCGGGCACGGACAAGTACGACACTTCAAGCCTCAAGATGATCATGAGCGGCGCCGCTCCCCTTCCGCCTGAGGTCGCCCAGGCCTCCGGGCGCGCCTTGCGCACGGTCGTGCTCCAGGGGTACGGGATGACGGAGACAAGCCCCGTCACGAACGTCAACCCTATGAACCGCATCAAGGACGCAACTGTCGGCCCCCCCATCGCCGACACGGTCGAGAAGGTTGTCGCTCTCGATGACGGGCGTGAGCTTGGTGTCGGCGAGGTAGGCGAGCTGCTGACTTTCGGCCCGCAGGTGATGCAGGGCTACTGGCAGCGGCCTGAGGATACGGCCGAAACACTGCCCGGCGGCGGCTGGATTCGGACGGGCGACATCGTCCAGTGCGACGAGGAAGGTTATGTCACTATCCTCGATCGCAAGAAGGAAATGATCAAGTACAAGGGCTATCAGATCGCCCCGGCCGAGCTCGAGGCGCTCCTCATGGAGCACCCCGCCGTCATGGACTCGGCCGTTATCCCGAAGCGCGACGCCGAGTCGGGCGAGGTGCCGAAGGCCTTCATCCTCCTCCGCCAGGGCCAGGAAGCGAGCCCGGAAGAGCTCATGCGCTTCGTCGAAGAGCGGGTTGCGCCGTACAAGAAAGTCCGCGAAATCGAGTTTGTCGCGGCGATTCCGAAAACGCCCTCCGGCAAGATCCTCCGCCGCGAATTGATCGAGCAGGAGCGGGCGAAGACCGCCGGTTAAGGCGCGCGGCTGGTCTACTTCCGTAACGGCGCGCCGGTCTCGTTCGTCGTTAGAGTTGCAACATCGCGGGCAGGTGGCCCGAACACTCGCCTACAGGACTGCTACTAGCGCGGTCCGGACAGGGAGCAACGAATGGCGCAAAAAATCACAACGGTGGTCAGCACCCTCATCGGGCTTTGCGTCGTCGCCGCGATCATCGGCGCGATCACGCTGACCGCATTAGCTGCAACCGGCGGCCCTAGCGAGACGAACGGGTGCCGAAGCGACCAAGCGAACGCCTCTGGCCACAATGATGTTCGCGGCGTGAACAACGAAGACGTGCTTGCTACCGCCTGGCAGACAAAGTGGTCGGCGTTCGACCAGCAGCTCGACGCCGGTCAACCGGCGAGTGTTGGCTTCACTGAGAGCGAGTCGACCTCCCGGGCGACCCGCTATTTCGATTCGAAGGAAGCGCCGCTAAAGGACCTGATCATCTGCTTCCACAACGGAGAGGCTGAGGCGTCCGGGAAGGTTGAGCTGCCCGTCCTGAGCGATCTCCCGGGCGTGGGCGGAGCGTTCGGAAGCCGCGTGCTGGCCCGCGGCACTATAGACTTCAGCGGTCCGCACCCGAAGGTCACCATGACGAAGTTCGAGGCCGGCAATCTGCCGAGCTCCGCCGCCGACCGGCTCAAGGGGCAGGTCGAAGACATGATCAACGATCAGCTCCGCGACCTGACGCTTCAGCACAACTACACGCCAAAGTTCAGCGAGGGCGCGATCGAGATCAGCGGCACGCCGTAGCGTTCAAGCCACTTACGAAGACGAAGGGTCGGCCTATTTCCGCTGGAGCGCGTCCAGCATCCGCTGAGACGCCGCGCTAATCTCGTCCACCGCCGCGTCGAATGCCTCCTCGTTGGCGCGAGACGGTTTGCGATAGCCGCTCACCTTGCGCACGAACTGAAGGGCAGCCGCCCGGACCTCTTCTTCTCCGGCGGTCTCGTCACCGCGTAGAGTCTTGATGCTTCGGCACATCGTCTAAATTTCATGCTAGGCAGCGCGCTGCAAGCCTGTCAACGCAACAGCCGCACTGGCAGTAAGCGCCGAATAGCGAAGGAGGCGGGCCTAACACTAGCCTCCCTTCCGCCGGATCCGCTAATTCGCTCTAAGATTCGCTGACTAGCAGCACTCGCCCGGCCCGCAGACCGAGCCCTGCGAAGCCACGACCGGAATCGGCTCGGGAAGACGCCCGCTCGTCTGGGCGAACGGCTTGGTGTCCGCACCGCCGGCATTCCGCGCGCGAACGACCGCGCTAATAATACCGAGATGCTCGGCGCCCTTCTTCGCGTAGCGCTGGACCAGCTCGCCCAGGCCACCGCTTGCCGCGTCGTCGGCCGTGTACTCGCGGACCGCCTCGATCGCGATGTCGCCGAAGCCCGCCGCGCTGAGCTTGCTGCGGTACTCGTCCTCGGAAAGCGCGCCGGCGACGCAGCCCGCCCACAGCTCGAGGCTCCGCTTCAGCGCCGAGGGCATCTTGCCGCGCGTGACGATATCCGCTACAGCGAATCGCCCACCCGGCTTAAGTACACGATGCGCCTCTCGCAAGACAGCATCCTTGTCCGGTGAGAGGTTGACCACGCAGTTGCTGATAATCACATCGACCGACGCGTCCGGCAGCGGCATGTCCTCCATCTCGCCCTTCAGGAACTCGACATTCGTCACCCCGGACTTGCGCGCGTTCTCTCGCGCCAGCTCCAGCATTTCATCCGTCATGTCGAGCCCGTACGCCTTCCCTGCTGGCCCGACACGTCGCGCGGAGAGCAGAACGTCGATGCCGCCGCCGGAGCCGAGGTCGAGGACGGTCTCGCCCTCGCGCAATTCCGCGATCGCTACAGGGTTGCCGCAGCCGAGCGACGCAACGACCGCCTCCTGCGGCAGATCTCTGATCTCGTCCGTCGTGTACAGGTGAGAGCTGATGGCGTTGCCGTCGCCCTTGCCGCCGCAACAGCCGCCGTCAGCGGCGCTTTCGCGGGCGCGGGTTGCCGCCTTGCCGTACCTCTTTCGCACCTCTTCTTTAATCGTCTGCTCGGTCGTCATGACGCCTCCTTATCGATAAGTTTCTATATTTGGTTTGCTGATCCAGAGCGATTTGATAGCTTCCAATTGGCCCTCGTTCGCCGTGATGCGAAGGCGAAGCACCGGCCCACGCTCGATCTCCCACCCGATCCCGGCGCAGCAGAGCCGCTCGGCCGCGACGAACGCCTCGAGCGTTCGCGCAGCCTGCTCATCGACGTCGACCAGCAGAGCTCCGTCCGATGTCGAAACGCGTCGCACGTGTGGCAGGAGCGCGTCGATGCCGGGTGCTGCCTCTGGCCGCGCGTTCAGGTCGCAGTGGAGGACCTCGATGATGTCGTCTCGGCCGGGTGAACTTCGCTCGCTCATGCCACTTCCGTTAGGTCGCGGACAGCGCCCAAGACCGCCTTCTGGTTCACGCGGTGATAGACCCACTGCCCCCGCCGCTCGGAGCTCACGAGTCCGGCCGCGCGCAGCACCTTCAAGTGATAGTTCACCGTCGGCTGGGAGAGGCCGAAGGCAGGCACGATATTGCACTCGCACAGCTCGCCCATCTGCGATATCCCCTTCAGGATGCGCAGGCGTGTCTCATCGGCGAGCGCGCGAAAGACGGCCGCCGCCTCCTTCGCCCCGTCGTTCTCTTCCGGGTGGAAATGGCGCTTGGGAATCGGGCAGCAGATCTCGGTAGCCGGCTGGACTTTCACTTCGGTCGTCATCACGAAAAGAATAATAGGCTGCTTATAGATGATTGTCAATATCCTCAGCCAGCGTAACACAGTCGAAAATGACGCGTCTACTCACTGGGATAGATATGGCAAAGACGGAAGAGACCTATCGCTGCGGCTACTGCCAGAAGCGCCTCCCCTTTGACGCGGAGGAGACGCTAAGGCACGTGATCCGCCACTTCGGCGAGTTCCGCTATCTGCCCGTATACCACCGGCATCTCGAGCGGAACGGCCACGACGAGCTCGGCGCTCACCTCCTGACCCTGCGCGCAGCCAAGAAGCTCGCCCGCGCTTAGGCTTCCCAAGCCAGGGTCCCGGCTGCGCGGAAGGCGCCGGCGCCGGATTCAGATGTCCGCCCCTCGCTGGACGTGGTAGCGTTATTTCCGCTATGGCCGAAGCCCCAACGCCGGCTCCGCGCGCCCCCGAAGCTACCGGAGAAGAGAGCCGGGGCGCCGTTCTCGCGGCGATGGCCGCTAACCTGGCCATCGCCTGCGGCAAGCTTGTGGCCGGCGCGCTCACCGGCAGCGCAGCGATGTTCGCCGAGGCCGGCCATTCCGTCGCGGATACGGTGAACCAGGTCTTCCTTCTGCTCGGCATCAACCTCTCGCAGACCAAAGCCGACAAAGCGCACCCGCACGGACACGGGAAGGAAGCGTTCTTCTGGTCGTTCCTCGCCGCCATCTTCATCTTCGTCGCCGGCGCCGCCTTCTCTTTCTTCGAAGGCACGCGCACGCTCATCCAGGAGGAGGCGCACGAACGCAGCTCATTCGACCTTACCGTCGCCTTCGGTGTGCTCGGAATGGCATTCCTGTTCGAGTCGTTCTCTTTCACGGTCGCGATGAGAAGCCTTATGTCGGGCGCCCGGCGCCGCGGCTGGAGCGTCATCCGCTACATCCGGCAATCGCCAGATCTCACAACGAAGACCGTCGTCTTCGAGGACAGCGCGGCTCTCACCGGCCTACTTCTCGTCGCCGGAGGGCTCGCGCTTTCGGAGGCCGCCGAAAGCGAGGTTTGGGACGGCATCGCCTCCATCTGCATCGGCTTTGTACTGGCGGCCGTCTCACTCATGCTCGGCATGCAGGCGCGCCGCCTCCTCCTCGGCGCCGCGGCCAGCGAGGAGGTCCGTGAGGCGCTGCACCGCGTCGTCATGTCGTTCCCCGAGGTCACCCACATCGTCCGGCTGCTCTCAATGCAGCTCGGCTCACACAGCGTTCTCGTCACCGGCGAACTCGAGCTGAGCCGCGACCTTCACACCCGCGAGATCGAGGATCTGATCGCCCGCATCGACGAGAAGATCGCTAGGGATGTGCCCGATGTCACCGACACCTTCTGGGAGCTGCGCCGTCGCCCGCTCTCATCCTGACGAAGGAAGGATCTGTCCACGGAACGATCCCTATCCTCCGATGTCGCCGGGACCACTGGACAGTGCGGAACAACCGCGTAATGCGCCTCCGTGAGGCGCACTCCTACGGCACTAGCACCACGCGCCCGAACGCCTGCCGGCCTTCGATGTACGCGTGCGCGGCGGCCGCCTCCGCCAGTGGATACGTGCGGTCGATGACGACTTTCAGCGAGCCGTTCGCTACGTCCCCGATCAACCGCTCGACGAGCGGGCGCCCGCGCTGCGGCTCGAACATCAGCGCGCCGCCGAAGAAGACACCGGTCAGCGAGCGGTTCATCTCGCTGAGCTTCGCCGGGTCGACGCCGCGGTTCTCAGCGCGCCCGGCGTTCCCGACGACCACGATGCGGCCCTTGTACCCGGTCGCCGCAATGCTTCCCTCCAGTGTCGTCCCGACCGAATCGACGACAAGGTTGACGCCCATGCCGCCGCTCTTACCACGCGCCTCCGAGACCCAGTCGCCGCTGCGGTAGTTGATGCCGTGATCGAGCCCGAATTCCTTCAGCCGCTCCAGTTTCTCATCGCTCGAGGCCGTCGCCAGCACAGTGGCTCCCGCGCGCTTCGCCAGCTGGATCGCCGCCAGCCCGACTCCACCGGCGCCCGCCTGGATGAGCACAGTCTCGCCCGCCTTCAGGTGCCCGAACTCGAACAGGCACTCGTCCGCCGTCCCATAGGCGACGGGAATGCAGGCGGCTCGCTCGAGATCGAGGTCGTCGGGCACGGGAAACGTCTGCTGGCCCGCGACCGCGACCATCGCGGCGTGCGAACCGAACGGCATGACGCAGACGACCCGCTGACCCGCGCTCCGGTCCGTCACTTGCGACCCCACCTCGCGGATGATCCCCGCGCACTGATAACCCACGACATGCGGCGAGCGAGGCATCTCGCCGCCCGCCCGGTTGAGCACATCGCCGCCCTCGATGCTGATGGCCTTGACGTCGATCAGCACGCCCCCCGGCTGGCAGACCGGGTCGGCCACCTCCTCGTAGCGGAACACATCCGGTGCGCCGGTTTCGTAATAGACAGCTGCTTTCACGGGGCATTCCTTTCTTTTCCGAACGTCCGATGTAATATCTAGGCTGCCATGATAGCCGTTGCTTCGGTCGCGCGGCAGTGGCGCGCCGCGTTACTGGTTCTGCTCCTCGTCGCTTTGCTCTTGTTGGTGGCAGTGCTAAAAGAGCGAACCAGCTCCGACAAGTCACTTCTCGCGGGCATCCCGACCGAGGAGATTACAGGTGGAGGTATGACAATAGTCCGCGCCCAGCTGGAGCCGGGCACGCCTGTTACCCGAGACGCCGCTGTACGACAAGCCGTTCGGACTTATCCCGGTGGCGTGCCGCGCGAGGTCGTGCTCGTATACCTCAAAACCGCGGGGGACCCGACTACTCGTGTCGCTTGGGCCGTCCATTTTGATCCGAGCAAGTTACCGGGACTCCGCCGATGGGTCAGGGCGCCCCACCGGGGCATTACGAGGCTATTTATGCCTTCGTCTTCATTGACGCCCGCACCGGTGAATTCATTTTTGGCGGTGACCGGGCTCGACCGTTAAGCGCATCGCCGTCGAACGAGCCCTAAGCTTCCTCGGCCAGCGCCACCTCTATCCGGGACCGCAGCTCCTCCAGCCCCGAGCCCTTTGCCGCAGACACCCGCT
>VBEJ01000305.1 GCA_005882985.1 Chloroflexota bacterium | reverse complement strand
GGAGGGCAGAGCGACGTCTGTGTAGAGCCGCCAGAGTGGGTACCAGACCCCGCGCGGGACCGCGAAATCGAGTGAGGCAATCATGCCGCCGGGCTTCAGAAGGCGAGCGAGGCCTCTGAGGGTTGTCGGAACGTCGGAGACGTAACGGAGGAGGTAAGCGAAGGCGACGGCGTCGAACGACTCGCGCACGAAGGGCGGAGACTCGGCTGAGCACTCGACAAGTGTCAAGCGCGCATCACGCCGGCCATCAGCCCGGGTTTGGGCCTGGCGAAGCATCGGCCGTGTGATATCGGCTCCGGTGACGTTGGCATCGGTGCACGAGAGGATATCGAACGCGAGAGCGCCGGTGCCGGTCGCCATGTCGAGCACACGAAGAGGCGTGGTCACCGCCGCTCGTCCTACCAGAGCGTCAGGACGAGCGGATCGGAGCGCCTTGCTACTCCAAGCCGGCGGGGCAGGCGGAAGCTCCAGGCGTGAGAGGAGGAAGCGGTGCCAGCGGCGGTACTGAAAGAGGCTCAGGACAAGTGCCGGCCGCTCGTAATCGCGCGCGATGGGCGAGAAGACGCTGCGGGGGAGCGTTCCTGGTGGCCGCGCAGCTCAAGCACTGGGGCTCGGACGGGCGCGGGACGAACGGCATCGGCGGGCGCTGGAACGCTGAGAGCTCGCTCGAGGAGTTGGCACTGCTTGCGGACACAGCGGGGGCGCGGATCGTCGGCCAGACGGTGCAGCGGCTTGAAAGCCGGAATCCAGCCACGTACGTCGGCAAGGGCAAAGTCGCCGAGATCGCTTCGCAGCGGTTCGAGTTCGACTATTCGACCGTGATCTTCGATGATGAGCTGACGCCCTCGCAGCAGCGGAACCTCGAGGGCGAGCTCGACGTCAAGGTGCTCGACCGCACAGCGCTGATCCTCGACATCTTTGCGCAGCACGCCCGCACCCGCGAAGGCCGGCTCCAGGTTGAGCTGGCTCAGCACGAGTACATCCTGCCGCGCCTGCGTGGCCAGTGGTCGCACCTGGAGCGGCTCGAGGGCAGGATCGGGACGCGGGGACCGGGCGAGACGCAGCTCGAGACCGACCGCCGGTTGATCCGCGATAAGATCAGCCGCCTAAAGCGCGAGATCGAGCGCGTGCGCAGCCAGCGCGCCTTGCACCGCCGGCAGCGGGCCAAGCAGGGCATACCTATCGTCTCGCTCGTCGGCTACACGAACGCGGGAAAGAGCACGCTGATGCGCGCGCTTTCCGGCGCCGATGTGCTCGTACAGGACCGGCTGTTCGCCACGCTCGACCCCGTAACGCGGCGCATCCGGCTCCCGTTGGGCGGCTTTGCTCTATTGACCGACACTGTGGGCTTCATCCAAAAGCTGCCGACGCAGCTTGTCGCCGCCTTCCGGGCGACCCTCGAGGAACTGGAGGAGGCGACGCTGCTGTTGCACGTGGTCGACATAACACACCGGGATGCGGAGGAACAGGTACACACGGTAGAGGAGACGCTCAAGGAGCTGGGGCTGGCGGACCGGCCGCGGGTGACGGCGCTGAACAAGGTCGACTTGATAGTCGATGGGAACACGGAACAAGGAACATGGAACAAGGAAATCCCGGTCCCTGCTTGGGCGCGGGAGGGGGAGCGGGTGTCTGCGGCAAAGGGCTCGGGGCTGGAGGAGCTGCGGTCGCGGATAGAGGTGGCGCTGGCGCAGGCTGCGGAAGAGCGGAGGTTCGAGGAGGTTCGCGACTAGTTTCGTGGCACTGGAGTTCGATACGGCGAAAGGTGATGACCTCGAGACTGTAAGGCAGCGTCTAGCAGAGGCGGCGGCGTGGTTTGAAGCCGCGAGCCCACTGCCGGGCAGCGGGTTCCCTCGAAATCCCATCCTTCACCCATCTCACCTCGAAACGGACCGCAAGCACGCCGTTTGGTCGGTCGCGGCGGCTAGAACACGGCCGCGAGGCGATAAGGTCGCTCTCGTCGGCCCAATCGGGGGTCGGTTACTCGGTTACGCTCCCGACGAAACGGTCTCGGATGGAGCATCGCAGGACGTCACGAGCGGATTCTTCGACGTGGAAGATGAGCCACCCTGGGATTTGTGGCTAGGGTGGATGGTGGAAAGAGCGGCAGGGAGTATCTGGTCAGTTGGATACCGCCAGTCTTGGTGCATACTGTCGAAAACGGAATCGATGTCAACCCGGTCGAATGCATATTCTGGCTTCCCGAGCTTGAACAGGCGCTAGACCTTACGCTTAGCGGTTAGTAGGCGAACCCAACGCA
>VBEJ01000304.1 GCA_005882985.1 Chloroflexota bacterium | reverse complement strand
GCTAAACGTCAATGCTACACAGGCTCGCATGACCCTCGCGGCGCAAGGCAGGGTGTTGATATTCGGCGCCGGCAACAATCTGCAGCCAGCGGGCGGACTGGCCGGTTCCGGGTTCGATCAGCTCCTCGTCTATTCCTCTTCAGCTTCCGCCGGTCTCCCCGCTATCGGCATTACGGCCATCGGTGGGGAACAGACGGGCTACATTCATGCCCCCAATTCAGGCGTGGTGTTCAATGGGGATCAAGGGGTCCAGGTAAACGGAGCAATCGTTGCGAAAACAGTCCTGTTATCAGGCAACAACATCATACTCACGGCGCTCGTGGGCTTACCGGGACCTCCCGGGCCGCCCCAGGTCCATCTAGAAGACTAGCCCAAGCGCCTCGCGCCGCACGCGTCGGCTCATAACGAGACGACTTCGCGCTCTCCACCACTTTCACTCCTTTTATTCGGGCAGCAGTCTCGAGCTTCCCGGCGAGGACCAGTAAGAAACGGGAAGGACTCTCTACCAAGTGTTTACCAGAAGAAGCGCCATACCAGCCTGCCTCCAACGTTGAAGAGTATGGATGACCCAGTCAAGCTCCACCCCCTCCGCTCATTCTTGAGGGCTTGCGAGAACCGAAAGGCAGCAGCGATGAACGTGCTTAAGGATCAAAGGCGACGTGAGGCCGGACAGGCGCTCGTTTTGTTCATTTTGGGTCTCGTGGCATTCATCGGCTTCGTCGCGCTGACTATCGATATAGGTCTGGTCTTCGAAGGCAGGAGGGGACAGCAGAACGCGGCCGACTCCGCAAGCCGGTAGACGCGGTCTTCGGCCGTGTCCTTGGACAAACGTCCTATGCCGTTTCGGCGCGGGCCGTCGCAACCAGGTCCAGCAGCTCCGGTACAAACGCCGCCTTTCTGGTGCTGAACCCGACGAAATGCAAGTCCTTCAGTAAGAGTGGTGGCGGTAACCTGATCATCAACAACAACGGCGGCATTATGGACGACTCGTCTTGCAATCCTTCGATGGAACGTAACGGAGGCGGCTCGGTGACGGCCGCCGTAATCAACTACTACAAGCCCGGCGGCTACACGGAGACCGGGTCGGGGCAATTCACCCCTGTGCCCACCGCCGTTGACAACCGGATCCCCGACCCGCTCGCCGGCCTCCCGCCACCTGATTTCAATATTCTGGGTATCTCAGTTGACTCCGGCGGCACTCCGCTTACTCCCAGCCCCAAGTCCGTTAGCTCGGGCAACACGACACTCCACCCGGGTGTGTACTACGGCGGCATTGAGGTCAAGAGTACGGCCAACGTTACCTTTCTGCCGGGAACCTACGTGCTGGCCGGGGGCGGCCTGAAACTTACCGGGAGCGGCACAATAAGCGGCGCCGGGGTCATGTTCTACAATACGTACGACCCGCAGTTCAACAAGAACGCGGGCGCTTGCGGCTCGATAAACCTTCGCGGTAGCGCGCACTTCAATTTTACCGGCCCGACGAGTGGCGTCTATAAGGACATCGTCTTCTGGCAGGACAAGGCCTGCACCGTTGACTTCGCGCTTGAGGGAGGTCAGGGCGGTGTGGGCGGAGTGATCTACGTGCCCGGCGGCCGAGTGGACCTATCAGGTGGCGGCAACCTCGGCTCGATCCAGGTGATATCCGACACCGTCGATATCTCAGGCACGGGCGACACCAGCGTGAACTTCTACCCCTACATTTCGATTCCGCTGAACGGCGGGGCAGCGCTTATCGAGTAAGCGAGGCTGCGATACCAACCTCGCGAGGAATCAAAATGACTGAGTTGCGAGCGAGGCTAGCAAGATACGCCGAACGTCTTTCTTCTCTTGCATCTCGCAGCACATCTGATGGCGAGCGAGATGAATCATGCGGCCATTCGGAAGTCGAGGATGCGTTGCGACGCAACGCGCTAGCTGTGCCTTCGCCCATCGCCATGGAACGCGGCCGGCGGCGATTGCTGTCAAGTCTCACAGATCCAGACTGAAGGCTCGTCGATTTTCGGTTCGTAGGCTGGCACTCGCGAACGGAATCGATCTAGTGCCCAACCGCGGGTTGGCCCAAGTTTCGTCAATTGCCCCCGACGAACTTTGACGTTCCGCTGGACAAGTCGGCTGCCGCACCAGCGTCCCTTGTTCACCGTTTATTACCCGTCTTCCTATAACGCCTGCCTCTTTGCCGCGTCTTAACTCTCAGGCGAAGGAGGAGACTTCAATGTTCCGCATTGGTCGCGTTAGGGTGAGCCATCTACAGAGCGGACAGGCGCTGATCGTCGGCCCTCGCCATGCAGAAGGCCAGAGACTGGGGCACCATAAAAAACGGGATCGCTGCGGGTCAGATCAAGAAGGTTGAGGTGCGGACGACCGGCTACCCGAACGACACGCTCTATGTTGAGCTAGAAGCCCAGTTTGACTGGACGTTCGGTCGCGTCGTAGGTATGAACACAAGCAACGTCGGCGCCGAGGCTGCGGCCCGCGTCGGCACGCTCCTCGGTGGCCACAACATGATGCCCTGGGCCCTCCTTCAGACCGACACCAGTTGTCTCGACCCCAGTGGTAACGCGATATTTAGTGCACCCTGCTCTGTGAAAGTCGGCGCCGGCAGTAGCGCCATAACCGGATGGTATGGCGCTCTGGACTATGACGGCAACGGAGGCGGGTCGGCCGAATATCAGTCAAACATCATCGACGGGACGGTAGACACCGCATACTGCGTTTCTGGTCAGGCTGCTCCTGGGTGTCAGGCAAGCACGGTCGATTCGCTAACAGGTAACAAAGTGGGTGGTACCGACCATGGCATCGACCAGCGCCTTGCGGCAGGACCCGCTTGTGACACCAACGCCAACGGCAAGGACGATTTCAGCGAAGTCTTTACATCCACCGGGCTAACGGATCCGGCGTACAGCGTCGCCTGCCCAAATAGCCCCTGGCTGATCATTATTCCCATCGTTAGCTACTCGTCTGTTCCCATCCAGGACGTGACGATCAGAGGATGGACACTCGCCTACCTCCAAAGCTACAGCTGTGTCGCTAATAGCGTTGCGTCCTTGAGCGGACCTGATACCGTCTTTGCGTTCGACTCCTCAGGCCACTTCCCAGGCGGCAATGTGAATCTCAAACCGAAGACGCCAACGCCATCGCCGACAGTATCGCCTTCACCTACGCCGACGAGAACACCGACACCGGCTCCTACCGCGACTCGAACGCCTGGCGTAACACCCACCCCGGCGCCGGTCACCGCTACGCCCACGCCGGCCCCAAGCCCCGCTCCTGGCAATTGCTCGACCGGAAAGGGGCATTGGGAAGTGCAGATCCAGATCGCCGACGCGGTGTATAGCGATACAGCCGGCTTCCTCGGCAACTACAATCCGACCGAGGGCATCCTGATCCGCAGGCTCATCCTATAAGCGCATAAGACACACACTACTAGCTAAGAGACGGCCCCCTTTGCAGGGGGCCGTCTCTCAGGTCCTGCTATGTAGGACGAACGTTAGGCGCCGAAAGGCTTCGACTACGGCGGTGCCATCAGACGCTTTGAGATCGCGCTGCGAAGCGCTACTCTCGAATCAGATTCCGGCACCTTAATATCCGCATTCCCCTCGCCCGCCACTTTTCTCATTCTCTTTTTCCCATGCCCCCTCTGATTGATCATTCGATCCCACTATCTGAATCGGACTCAATCAGTCACGAACCCCGGTTCGCCAATGTGGCAGGACGACAAAAGAAAAAACACCGCTCGAATCAATCCGACGCCTAGTACGGGCGGCAGAGATCAATCACGCGCCAAATACGAAATCGAGTCCCGGAACCATCGATTGACACCCACTATCCCCTGATTGTCCCCCGTGCTGGCAGCGTGGCGGTTCCGACCTCTGACCTCTCACCTCTTACTCGACCCCGCCGCCTCCACCGCCTTCCGCGCCGCCTCGCCCAGGTCCGCCGCCCGGATTAGCGACGATAGACCGGACTCGGCC
>VBEJ01000120.1 GCA_005882985.1 Chloroflexota bacterium | reverse complement strand
CTGGCGCACGCGCTTGTCGTTGAACGGCGGGTTCGCAAAGTTGAAGTAGGCGCCGCCCCAGACGTGCTCAGGGCCGGTAAAGAACTGACCTTGAGGCAATTCGCCTCGCCATCGCGTCCACAAGTCGGAAGAGCCGAGCGATCCATCGAACGTTTGATTCTTCAGGTTTGCGAGGATCTGCTCCGGGTCGGCCGTCAACAGCCCTTCGAAGCCATCCATGTACGGCTTCGGGGCATCGTAGTAGTCGGGGTTCTTCCTCCACCTGATGACCACATTCGGCTCCCAGGAGTCGAAGATCCAGGGGCCGGAGCCGATCGCCTGCTTGCCGACTTGGTCCTTGTTGTCGAGAAGCTCGGCCGGGATAACCCAGGGGCCGCCGTCGTTGTTCGCGAACAGGACCTGGAAGGCCGGGCCGAATGGCTGCTTAAGCTTGATCGTGAACGTCTTAGGGTCGACCACCTCCACACTCGCCACCTGTGCCAACCAGTTGCCCCGGTTCGGCGATTCGGCCGCAAAGATGTCGATGGAGTGCTTGACATCGTCGGCGGTGACCGCGCGTCCATTCACGGGCGCGATGTTATGGAACTTCAAGTTATCGCGCAGCTTGAAGGTGAATGTCGTACCGTCCACAACTTCAGGGACGGTTGCGCAGGCATCGCCCTCGACGTTGCTGAAGTCGATCTGGACGCTCGTCACGCCTTCCACATCCGTGAACTTGCCCGGCGCGAACTTCAGCAGACGGCTGTAATGGAAAGCGGCCGGGATCTGGGCGAGGAACGACAACTGCCGTTCAGGATCGAGGCTGGGGGGGTTGCCGGTCGAGAGCCCGACGAGGGGCCCGCGGAAAGTGCCGCCTGCCTTCGGGGACGAGACGGCGGTTGCTGTCTGGCCACCCGTCTTCTCGTTATCGCTGCCGCAGCCTACGACTCCGGCCGCGGCCAGCCCCGCCGCGGTTACGGCCGATGTCTGAAGCAGGCGGCGGCGGCTCAGGCGAGTGCGCCAAAACCGGCTCCAGTAGTCGCTGTCCGTTGCCATTGCTGCCTCCTTTACAATGGCCGCCTTACCGGCCCCCCGGGACTCTGGCTGACCGCATTATACGGCGGGATTTCACGAATTACAATTCAGCGCGACGAGTTTGGCGAGTGCCGAATTGCAGGTCCTTCCCCTCCTAAAAAGCGCTCAGAAGTCCTGCTATTTGATACGTAAAACGCACCGTGTGGGGTTTCGGTTTATCCTTTGGCTCGGGGTGCCTTGTTGCTATCTAGAATGCGAACAAATCGATACTTGCCGATGCGAATCATTGTTTCCTTGCCGACGGTGACACGGGTGCTTGCGACAGGCGTCCCATTCACCTCGACCGCGCCCTGAGTGACAAGGCGGCGCACCTCCGACTTGCTGGGGGCCACTCCAGCCGAAACGAGAACGTCTGTGAGATCGATGTCTACCCTTGCCGCCCCGTTGAACGCGACAGGTAAATCCAGCGCTTCCTCAGGTGTTTCGCGCTTGCTGAAGACGCGTTGGAACTCCTCCTCCGCCCGGTTTGCCACGTGCTCACCATGGTACTGCGACACGATCTCCCGCGCGAGACGCATCTTCGCATCGCGCGCGCCGGTGCCGCCCTGGGCCACGGCCTCGCGGATGCCCGCGAGATCCTCGTCCGAGACGTCGGTCAGCAGTTCGAAGTAGTCGCCGACGAGCGGGTCCGTGATTGACATCAGCTTGCCGTACATCTCATGCGGAGGTTCGTCGAGCGCCACGTAGTTCCCCTGGCTCTTGCTCATTTTCACGCCGTCCGTCCCCACCAGGAGCGGCACGGTAAAGACGGCCTGGGGCTTCTGCCCGAACTCCGGCTGAAGCTGCCGACCCACGAGCAGGTTGAACGTCTGGTCCGTCCCGCCGAATTCTACGTCCGCCTTCACCGCCACCGAGTCATAGGCTTGGAGGAGCGGGTAGAACAGCTCATGGATGCCGATCGGCTTTTGGGCTGCGAAGCGCTCGGCGAAATCCCCGCGCTCAAGCATCTGCGCCACCGTGAACTTGGCTGAGAGGTTCACAATCGTCGTGAGTGTAAACTCGTCGAACCACTCGCTCTGCCACCGGATCTCTGTCAGATCCCGGTCGACGATCTTCGAGAACTGCCGCAAATACGTCTCGGCGTTCTCCTTGACCTGCTTGGCCGTAAGCATCGGCCTCGTCTTCGACTGCCCGGAAGGATCGCCGATCCGCGCCGTCCAGTCGCCGACGATGACGACAATCGTGTGCCCGAGCTCCTGGAGCTGCCGCAGCTTGCGGAGGCCCACAGCGTGGCCGAGCGTCAGGTCCGGCGCGCTCGGGTCGAATCCCATCTTCAAGCGCAGCGCGCGCCCCGATGTCACCGCCCCCACAAACTCGTCGCGCGGAATGATGTCGGCAACAGCGCGCTCCGTAATCCAGCGCAGCTCTTCGCTGCCGGGGACACGCGCGGACCCGACTGTCATTCTGAGCCCTCGCCGCAACTGCCGTTCTTTTGGTGTTGGGACCCGAAAGCGGCAATTATGTTCGCAATTGAGAGCGAAGAATCTGGGCGGCTCGTCCGGAGCAAGCCCCACCTACCTGGAGCTGAAGCCGCCGGTCTCATTTCTCCCTTCTCATTCCGTGTCGAACCACTCGCGTGTCGCCCCCACGTCCTTCTCCATCTGCGCGACCAGCTCCTCCGCCGAAGCGAACCGCTCCTCACCGCGCAGCCTGTGCAGTAGGTCGATTTGCATTTCTCGCCCGTAGATCTCCTCGTCGAAGTCAAGAATGAACGTCTCGACCACCGGCCGCGGCTCCACATCGAAGGTAGGCCGTATGCCGATACTCGTGCAGGATTCGTAGGCGCTCTCCCGGACGTACGCCCGCGTGACGTAGATGCCATAGGCGGGGAGTGCACGGTCTAGGCCGATGGCCATGTTCGCGGTCGGGAAGCCGAGTGTTCGGCCCCGGCTGTCGCCGGCCACCACCGGCCCGCGTAGCGAGAACGGCCGCCCGAGCAGCCTTCCCACGCGCTCGACATCGCCCGCCGCCAGCGCCTGCCGGATCGCGCTCGATCCGACCTTTTCATCCGCTTCTGCGAGCAGAGGAGCCACCTCCACGCGAAAGCCGAGGCGCTCGCCGATTTCTCTCATCACGCCGATCGTCCCCGCTCGGTTGCGGCCCAGCGCGAAGTCCGGCCCGACGACGAGCAGCCGCATTTCCAGCTCCTGAACAAGCAGTGTGAGGAAGTCCTCGGCCGAGAGCTGTGCCAGCTCCGACGTGAACGCCAGGACGCCGACGGAGTCGAGTCCTTGTCCCTGCAGAAGCTCGACCCGCTCTTCGAGCGAGGTGAGGTACGTCAAGGCGGTGCCCGGACGCAGGACGGTGCGCGGGTGCGGGTTGAACGTCACGGCCACGCTCGCGAGCCCTTCCCGCCGCGCGAGCTCCAGTAGCACGCCGATCAAGTGCTGATGCCCGCGATGGACGCCGTCGAACACCCCGATCGTCACGCCGCACGGCCGGCCCGCCGCGACGCGCGAAAGTTCGCGCCGCGCGAGCGAGACACTCATCAGCGCGCGGCCTTGACGAGCGCGCGCAGGTTGGCCTCCGGGGTCGCCGGGTCAATCGAGCAGCCGGGCGCGAGGAAGAAGCGCTGCCCGTGGGTCTCCTCGATCGCACCGCGCGCCTCTCGCGAAACGCCCTGTGGCGGGCCTGAGGTCAGCGTCTCTTCCTGAGAGACGCCGCCCATCACTGCGCCGTCTGTCTTCGCGGCAATCTCCGATAACGATGGGTTGCCCTGCTGGTGCACCGCCCAGTGGAACGCCGCGATGCCCGGGTAGTCCAGCAGCTGCGAGAGGTGGTTGTTGGTCCGGCAGACGTGGAGGACGTTGAAAGGCGCTCCCTTGACGCCCTCTAGCACTTTCAGGTCGAATGGGCGCGCGAACCGGTTGTAGTCTTCGATCGAGATGACATCCCCCGAGCCCCACTCCACCGTTGCGAAGAAGATGCCGGCCGCCCCGGCGTCCAGACTCGCCTTCGAGTAGGCCGTGAGCGTTTCCGCGATCGGGGCTAGCGCGGCGAGTAGCTCGTCGGGGTTCTCCTTCATCAGCCGCTGGACGTACTTCGTTGACCCGGTGATTCGGCTCATCGTCGCGAGCGGCGAGAAGATCGTCTGCATGAAGGGCGCTTCGTCGTCGAGCCTGGCGGCTATCAGGCGCAGCGCTTCGAGCTGTTCCGCCCACACGCCGCCCCTTCCGTCCTGACGCTCGATCCGCCGCAGCTGCTCCGGAGAGCTGACGCCAGGCTCGATCAGGTCGGGCTGGCGGCCCTCCCGCGGGGCATACTTCGCCCCAAACGCCTCGCCGAAGTAGCTCGCCCGTGGGTTGACCTTGATAAAGTCCCAGTCGTACTTGCGGTACGCCTCGAGCGTGGCCTCAGCGAGGTCACTCGCCGACCACTCTCGCTCGAAATCGTGCCACCAGGCGGAAACCGGCACGGCGTCGACGTGATCGCCCTTCAGAGCTGCCGCCACCCGCTCGTTCTTCGTCATCTTGCGTCCCTGCAGGAACTTCAGAATTCGGGCCATGGCGACACAAGTGTACGGGAAGCGGCTGGAACCTGCTAGCCGACGGGGTGCCAGTTGAGCATTGCGTTCTGGCCGCCGAACACGTATACTCAAGTCAACATTAACGTTTACGCTGACACGATTACTTTCCGACCTCTCGGTCTTATCGTCCCTCAGTTCCAGCCGCGAAAGGATTCTTTTGTCGTCTTTCCATACCTTCCAACTCCGGGCATCCAGTCATCGGGTGCTCGACGAAATGAATATCGAGACGCCGACCGCCATCCAGGCCAGCTCCATCCCCATTCTGCTCGAAGGGCGCGATATCATAGCGCAGGCGCAGACCGGCTCCGGCAAGACCCTTGCCTTCGGCCTGCCGATAATCGAGCGTATTGACCCGCAGCGACGCCACGTCCAGGCCCTTATCCTCACGCCAACGCGCGAACTCGCGCGCCAGGTCGGCGACGTCTTGTCGCAGCTCGGCAGGGCGGGCGGCATCAAGGTAACGTTGCTCTACGGCGGCGTCGGTTACGGTTCACAGGAGCAAGCGCTCGTCGGCGGGGCCCAGGTGGTGGTCGGGACGCCCGGCCGGGTGCTCGACCACATCAAGCGGCGCAATCTGCGCCTCGGCGACCTCCACATGCTGGTCCTGGATGAGGCCGATGAGATGCTCGACCGCGGTTTCGCACCGGACGTCGAGCGCATCATCAGTATGACACCGCGCAGCCGGCAGACCGCGCTCTTCTCCGCCACGACGCCCTCGTGGGTGGAGCAGATAGCGGCAAAGCACCTGCAAGACCCGGAGATCGTGAAGTCGAATGACGAAGATGGCAGCGAACCGGACATCGAGCACGTCGTCATGGAAGTCTACCGTGAGGATAAGTTCCAGACGCTGCTCCGGCTGCTTAACGAACCCACGGAGGGCGCCACGCTCGTCTTCGGGCGCACCAAGCGCGGCGTCCAGAACCTGGGGAGGCGGCTGAAAGCCGCCGGCTATCGAGTCGCTGTTCTCGAAGGCAACCTGAACCAGGCGCAGCGGGACAGGGCACTCGACTCGTTCCGGTCCGGGCGAGTACCGATCCTCGTCGCCACCAACGTCGCCGCCAGGGGCCTCGACATCGTCCACATCGAGCGTGTCATCAATTTCGAACTCCCGGAGACACACGAGCTGTTCACGCACCGCGTGGGCCGGACAGCACGGATGGGGCGGCCTGGCCGGGCGATCACGCTGGTCAGCGCCGTGGACCTGCCGAAGTGGCAATCGATCGAGCGCGGCCTCGGTATGAGGCTCCCTCGCTTGAGCGCCGACGGCAGAACAGTGCAAGCAGCGCCACCGCAGCCCGCCGCGTCGCGCGGATGGCGGCGAAGCCGCTGGTCCCGCCGGCGGGCAGTGGCGTAGAAGGGGAGGCGACAATTTGCCGCGGCTTTATGTAGGAAATTTGGCACATGGAACGACAGAAGCGCAGCTCAAGGCGGCCTTCGCGCCCTATGGCGAGCCCTCTTCCGTGAAGATCGTTAGCGACCGCCGCGGCCGGACGAAGGGCTTTGCCTACGTTCAGATAGCGGATCGCTCCGCCGCAGAGGCAGCCATGGAGGCCCTCAAAGGCACGCAGCTAAACGGCCGCACCCTGGACATCGTCCCGGATAACTCCGCCGGCCGTCCTCGCCCTCGCCGCCGCTAACGCGGCCGGCGCCCGCGACCGCCCGATAGGCGTAGGGCAAGCATCCACCGTGGTCTAACAACGCTACTCCTTGAAAATGCTTCGCCCTCGGCATCGCTTAGTCGAATCCCTGACCTCGCCCGATCGGGACCCACCTGTCGCTCCACCCTGAATCCCTAACGCCCCCCATCCCTGAGGTATCGAAGGATTGAGTGGGAGCAAAGCGCCTCAAGACGCGCATTCGTTTATCCGTTGCGCCGCAGGCAATCGGTTGTGAGGTTCCGTCTCCGCTAGGCCGGCGTCTTCGCCGCCTCGACCAGCACGATATCGCCGAAGGCGCGCTCCTGCTCTGCCCACAGGCGGCCGCTCTTAATCATCTCCAGCAGCGCCATGAACAGCACCACGATCTCGGTCCGCGTCTCGCATTTCGCCAGCAGGGGCCGGAAGCGCAGGCGTCCGCGCTTCTGCTCGAGGGCCGCGTCGATCTCGCTGATCTTCTCGTTCACGGTCACCGGCTCGATGTGCAGGACTCCTTCTTCGGGCTCCGGCGGCTTGCGCGTCAGCGCTTCCTTTACGGCGGAGAGCAGCGTGTCCAGGGTCACCCCCTCGAGCCCCGGCGGCAGCGGCACGCCTTTTCCGGGCGCCACACGGCCATACGTGCGTCGGCCTTCGTCCTCTAGCTGCCTGAA
Organism: Chloroflexota bacterium; assembly: GCA_005882985.1. Classification (GTDB taxonomy): domain Bacteria; phylum Chloroflexota; class Dehalococcoidia; order SM23-28-2; family RBG-16-64-32; genus CF-163. The sequence goes on along the minus strand of VBEJ01000120.1, from coordinate 16,312 downwards.
CAGCTCGACGGCGTCCTTGAAGCGCTTGTGCTCTTCCAGCATCGCCGTCAGTTCTCCTGCCGCCTGCTCGATGCGCTCGGCGAGGCCTTCAGCCGGCGGCTCGGCACTTGGAATGATCGCGCAGGACTTGATGTAGAGGAGCTTGGAGCCGACCGTGATGAACTCGGCGAGGACCTCCGGCTCTATGCCGTCGCCGGAATCGATTTCGCCCCAGTACTGGTCCGCCACTTCCGCGAGCGATAGGGCTCTGACGTCGAGCTGATTGCGGTCGATGAGTTCGAGCAGGAGGTCGATCGGCCCGTTGAAGCCGTCGACCTGGATCTGCACCATCTCCCCGAGTATAGCGATGCGGAAGGCTTCTGGCCAGGAATTGTTGATGCGAGAAGACCTTTTATCTCTTACCTCGCGGGGATCACCGAGCATGCGCCCATTATAGCGGGCGAGTCGTCGGGCATGACGATCGAATAACCGAATGACGCTCGGCTCAGCCAGCTGGTCGGGATTCGCTTATTGGCTTCCGCATTCGCTGACGATGCCGTCGGGAACCAACCTGAGCGCTGCGGAGTAGACTCTGCGAGAGGACTTCTCTGCAAGACGACACGCTCATCGCCGCCGCGCAGCAGGGCGACGCCGCCGCCTTCGAGGAGCTTGTGCGCCGCCACCAGGAGGGCGCCTTTCGGGCCGCCTTTCTGGTCCTGCGCGATGCGGATGAGGCGGAAGACGCTGCTCAGGAGGGTCTTGTGAAAGCATACAAGGCGATCCGCAGCTTCCGGCTGGGACGGGAGTTCCGGCCCTGGCTGCTGCGCATCGTCATCAACCAGGCGCTCACGATGCACCGCTCGCGCCGCCGTGGGACTGCGGCCGCCGAACGTCTCGCTGTGCGCGATCGGCCGCTGCCGGACAGCATCGACGAGGCAGTCATCGAGCGCGAGCGTGCCCGCTTGATCTGGGCGGCGCTCGAGTCGCTGCGCGAGCAGGAACGGGTAGTCGTCTACCTGCGCTACTTCCTGAACCTGCCCGAACGCGAGCTGGCCGAATACCTGGGCTGTGCGCAGGGCACCGTCAAATCGCGCCTTCACCGGGCGCTCGGCAAGCTGCGCGAGGTGGTTCGGCAACGCTACCCGCAGCTCCTGGGAGACATAACTTGATGCAAGAACAAATCGACCGCTTGGAACGCGACATAACCCTGCTCAGCCGGGCGCTCGCGTTCCCCGAGACGCCCTCGCTTGCGACGCGAGTCCGGTCACGGATCGAGCTGGAGCGCAGACGGCCTGCGCCGGCGTCTACGTGGCAACTCGCGGTGACGGCAATCGCAGCTGCGGCCGTTGCGCTGGCATTCGTCGCAGGCGTGTTCAGTCCGGCCCGTGACGCCGTCGCCGATCTCTTCGACCGCATCAACATCTTCGAGACGGCCGAGGTACCGACAGACCTCACGCGCGAGATCAGCGGCACCCAGGTGAGCTTGGACGAAGCCAAAGCGCGTCTGGGCCTGCCGCTGTTGCTCCCTGGGGATGCCGCCACAGTCGAGCCCGATCGGGTCCTCCTTCAGGACTTCCACTCCGTCAAAGCCGCAGTTCTCTTCTACCGGCACAGCGACGGGACGCCCTACGCGCTCTTCGAGACGAATGCTCCCGTCGGCAAAGGCCTGCCGATCGCCGGCAAGGGCGTCCTCAGCTCGTCACAGGCGCATTCTGTGAGAGGCCTTGGCGACGAGGCCTACTGGCTCACTGGACTGCGAATCGTCCAGTATTACGATTCGAGCGGGGCCGTCATCCGAGATTCCGTTCGCGCGACGGAGGCGAACACGCTGCTTTGGTCGGCGAACGGCCGCGTCTTCCGTATCGAGGGCAACCTTATGCAAGGGGAAGCGATCGCAATCGCCAAGTCGCTCCGCTGATGGCCGGCAGGGCCGTCATCCGTTCGTACTGAGCCTGTCGAAGCCAGTTTCCCTGGACTTCAGGGAAGTCGAAATAATAAAAGAGCTTCCCTTTTGGGCCCCACTCCTCGGGGGATTTCGGGGTCTCGAATCAGAGGACCGGTCGCCCGATCCGGTCTGTCGAGTCCCTTCGTCGCCTGATTCGCTGGAACCCGTTTGGGAAGCTCAAGCGCAGTATCGTCCCGCTACGAAAAGGCGTCAATTACTTTCTCAACACCGTCCACAAATCCACACTGACAGGTGTCATTCCGAGCTCGTGGGGAGGGGAGAACCGTTCGTACTGAGCCTGTCGAAGCATCCAGGGTGGTGGCGAGGAATCTCTGCGCTGGCCATCATGATTGCTGTTCCGCAAAGCGATCTCTAAGGTGCGCGCGCCCCTAATCGCGATAGTTTCCGGCAATCAAATGTGTGCGCCACGCCGGAACACGAGGTGTCGTCGCCAATCCTCGCGCGCCTCGGGGAAATCGGTGCGGTAGTGCGCTCCGCGCGATTCCTCGCGCAGCAGCGCCGCCTCCGCCACCAGCCGCGAGCACAGTATCAGGTCGCGCAGCTCGAGGCCTGCCCGATCGGTAAGGGCGACCCTCGGGTCGCCCTCGCTCCGCTCCCGAGTCAACGCCCCGTCCCACGCCGAGAGCGCAGCCTTCGCCTGCGCGAGGCCTCCCGCTTCACGCACGATGCCGGCGTTGTCCCACATCAGCGACTGCACCGCCTCTCGCGCTGGTGGGCCCGACTCCGACGCGGCCGGATCGCTAATATCCAGCGCGCCCGGCGTGCCCGGCGCGCTCCCGCCCGGCGCCTCGACGGTCCGCTGGATGACCCGTTGCGCGAAGACGACCGTCTCGAGCAGCGAGTTTGAGGCCAGACGGTTCGCGCCATGCACACCCGTGCAGGCACACTCGCCGCAGGCATAAAGCCCCGCGAGCGTCGTTTCGCCCCAGACGTTTGTGCGAATGCCGCCCATCGTGTAGTGTGCCGCCGGCGAGACAGGGATTGGCTCGCGGGTGATGTCGAGTCCCGCGTCGAGGCAGAAGCGGTAGATCTGCGGAAAGCGCGCGATCACATGACCGCGTTCGAGATGCGTCACGTCGAGCAGCACGTGGTCCGCTCCCGTCTCCGCCATCCGGTCGACGATCGCGCGGGCAACCACGTCCCGTGGCGCCAGCTCCGCCCGCTCATCGTACTCAGGCATAAACCGCTCGTCCCGCACGTCGCGCAGGGTGCCGCCTTCCCCCCGCACCGCTTCCGAGATCAGGAACGGTTGCACGCCCGGCAATCGCAGCGCCGTCGGGTGGAACTGCACAAACTCCATGTCCGTCACCTCGGCGCCCGCCCGGTATGCCAGCGCGATCCCGTCGCCGGTCGCCACCGCCGGGTTCGTCGACACGCGGTACATCTGTCCCGCGCCCCCCGTCGCGAGGATGAGATGCAGGCACGAGTATTCGCTGGCGTCCCCCATCTTTGTGTTCAGCGCCCGAATTCCATAGACGCCCCGTTCCGCTCGTTTTGAGGCACTCGTAGGACGAGCGGAGTTCGGCGCCTCCCCTTTCACGATCTCTGTCGCAATCGTGTTCTCGAGCACCGTGATCCCCTCTTGCCGCGCCAGCGACGCCAGCGTCAGTTCGATGTGCGCGCCAGTCGAGTCCCCGCCCGCGTGCAGCACCCGCGCTTGCGAGTGCGCGCCCTCGCGCGCCAGCGCGATCTCGCCCTCGCTCGTGTCGAACGGCACCCCGAGCCGCACCAGGTCCTCGATCCGCGCCGCCGCCTCGCTGGTCAGCACCCGCGCCGCCTCCTCGTCGACGAGCCCAGCACCGGCCTCGATCGTGTCCCGCAGGTGTTCCTTCGCTGAATCGCCAGCCCCAATCGGCGCCGCGATCCCTCCCTGCGCCCAGCGCGTGTTGCAGTCGTCGATGCTTCCCTTCGTCACCACCAGCACCGACCCACGCTCCCGCGCCTGGATTGCCGCATACAGCCCGCCAATCCCTGAGCCGATGATCACGTAGTCGTAGGAGGTGGTCACTAGCGGTAAGCCTCCGGAAGTTCCACGCCGAACCGATCGCGCAAGGCCCGCATATCCTGAAAGTCAGTTTGGGTCCATTCGTAGCCGTTCGCGTGGCTCTGCATTTGTACTTCGGGAGTCAAACAGCGAACTCTCTGACCGGCGACAGTCCCAATGCCCTCGAATCCAGCTGCCGGGAACACCCATTCGCCTCCCCCTAGCATCTGGAAGATCCCGTTTCCCGGATCATCGAAGTTCACCACGTGCGCATCGATACGCCGACCACCGGCGTCGCCGAGCACGAAATTCGTATGCAGCTTGCCGTCGACGACTGCAAAGCCTTTCGGCGCGAGGGCAGCCAACAGCCCCTCCACGTCGGCGAGGACTATATCGAGGTCGTCGTGCTTCCGGGTTTGCACCTCGAGGACAGCGTCCACCGCCCAACCACCATCAAGCCAGACAACCACACCAGCTTCGTCAAGAGCTTTGATGATTTCGATGACGTCAGCGGCCTCCATGGTGATCACGTGAGGCTCCGTCGCGTTCGGACGGATGGACCTACACCAACGCGAGCATGCGCTCCAGCGCGACCTTCGCGTCCCGCGCGGTCTCTTCGTCGACCCGCACCTGGTTCACGACGCGGCCGTCCGCCAGCTCGTCGAGCGCCCACGCTAGGTACGCCGGGTGGATGCGGTACATCGTTGCGCAAGGACAGACGACTGGGTCGAGGCAGAACACCATCTTGTCCGGGTTCTCCCGCGCCAGCCGCGAGACAAGGTTGATCTCCGTGCCGACTGAGAAATTCGAGCCCACGGGCGCCTCCGTGATCGTGCGCGTGATGAACTCCGTTGAGCCGTCCATGTCTGCGGCCTGCACGACCTCCATCGTGCACTCCGGGTGCACGATCACCTTGATCCCGGGGTGCTCCCGCCGCGCCTTCTCGATCTGCGCAACCGAGAAGCGGCGATGCACCGAGCAGTGCCCCTTCCAGAGGATCACGCGCGCTCGCTCGAGCTGCTCGAGCGTGTTCCCGCCGAGCGAGCCGAACGGGAGAGTGTAGTCCCAGACGGCCATCTGGTCGAGGCCGATGCCCTTCTTCAGGCCCGTGTTGCGGCCAAGGTGCTGGTCCGGGAAGAAGAGCAGCTTCGAGCCGTGTTCGAAGGCCCAGTCGTAGACCTTCGGCGCGTTCGAGGAGGTGCAGACGATACCGCCGTTGCGCCCGCAAAACGCCTTCAGCGAAGCCGCCGAGTTCATATAAGTCACCGGAATTACGCCTGCCCTGAGCCCGGCGCTAGCCGGAGTCGAAGGGTCTGTAATTCCCGCCGCCTGAAGCTCGTCCCAGCAGGCGTAAACATCGTCCGGGTCCGCCATGTCGGCCATCGAGCAGCCGGCCGACATGTTCGGGAGCACGACCTTCTGGTGCGGCTGCGAGAGGATATCGGCCGACTCGGCCATGAAGTGAACGCCGCAGAAGACGATGAACTCCGCGTCGCCGCGTTCCGCCGCCCAGCGCGCAAGATTGAAGGAGTCGCCGCGATAGTCCGCGAACTGAATGATGTCCTCGCGCTGGTAGTGATGGCCGAGCACCACACAGCGCGAGCCGAGCCGCCGCCGGGCTTCGGCGATGCGCTCGCTCAACGCAGCCCCGTCGAGCCCCCAGTACGCCTCCGGGATGTCCTTCTGCCAGAAAGCGAAGGCGCGCTCCTCGGACAGCGGCCTAGTGTCGAGCGGGCGGTCCGAGGTGCAAGCGTTGGCCTCGTTCAGTACGGCTCGCTCGGTCACCGGCAGCGGCGAGGGCGCTAGCTTCAACACCATCGTTTCGGCTCCAGACTTAGTGTTCGATATACACTATCTCGTCTGGCTAAAGACTACCATGCCTCTGAGATGGTGTCAAGTCAACACTTAGTGCGGCGCTTGTCCGCCGTCGTTTACTTCAACGGGTGTTAGCGAGGAAGCAAATTGCCTTCATTCGCGCCTAGTGAGGAACGTCGGCGCAGACGCGATAAGAACCCCGATTCCACCGAGTACTACAGCTACTCCGAGCAAGCCAAGGAATGCGTTGCCGAACGAGTTGCCATTCCCTCGCCCGAGACTACAGCCGCGAACAACAGGCTTTCGACAAGAAGCATCGTCGCGCCGCAAGCGCCCATAGCAGCATTTTTGTCTGGCCAACCATCGTGGTCTCCTTTCTTCCACCGGCCGCGCGGCGAGCAGGATCCCGGCCGTCAGTTCTCAGTGCGCCCCGTGGAACTGCTGCACCAGCAGCAGCGAAAGCCCCAGCATCATCACGCCGCTGGCGAAGCTGTATTCGAGCGCGAGGGTCGGGCCAAAGCGCACCCGCATTATCTTTACGCCGGCGAGCATCCAGGCCACCACGCCGACCAGCAGGTGCGTCTGCGCGAGCGTGTTGGCCATGAGGTTCCCGTTCGTGTGCATCGGCCCGATCACGAAGCCACCGACGATCAGCGCCGGAATCGCGAAGGCGTCCGCTGATGCCCGAGAGATCTTTCCCAGCCTGTATTGCGCCTCGGTGTAGCCGCCGAGCAGGAGCAACATCGCGAGCGTGAGATGCAACGACTTGGAGTCGGTCTGGACATAACTGACGATTAACATGCCGGCACCTGCCATCAACAGAGCGCCGGGCCATAACATACGGCGCCAGTACGCACGCGACCAGACGCCGCCCGCGAGCACCTCGACGACCATGAGCGAGCCGACGAAGAGGAAGCCGGCACCGAAGAACGGGTGTCCCGGCAGCGCTCCACCCGTTGTGCCCCCGTGCATCGGCAGCCGGCCCGCGGCCTCGAGCAGGTCGCCGACCTCGATCGCCAGCATCACTTCGCCGCTTCCGCCGCCCGAAGCTCGCCCGCAAGCTCGGCATCGCTCACAATGTCCTCCGGCCGAGCGAGCTCTTCGGAGCTCGCGGTCGCCACTTGGAGTGCGATAGGAATGCAGATCGCGGAAAGCACGAGGCCTGTCGCCATCAAGAGATGCGCCGGCCCGGTAACGATATGCTCCAGCGTCAGATTCCCGATCTCGCCGCGCGCGAATACGCCGTGCTCCAGCAAGTCCCAAGCCACGCCCGCCGCTTGTAGCGCGGGCCCTAGCATTCCTATGAGCAGCGCTCTTAGCTGCCTGTTCACGTGGGCGACCCTCTACGTAATGGTAATTGAAGTATCGATACTATATTCAAGAATCCAGCGAGTTGCCAAGAGGGAAAGCCGCCAAAGATGTAAGAAATCCCTCTCCTTGGCCGAGGCGGCCGAGCCAGCGTATTTTAGAAGATGACCGGTTTACGCTCTCGGAAGCGATAGAGCTGCGCCGGCCGGTGCCGCCCCACACTCGTCACCCGCCCCGTCGCCTCGACGATCTCCAGCGAGAGGATTCGCTTGCGAAAATTCCGTTTGTCCAGCCGGCGACCCAGGATAGCCTCATATGTTCCCTGCAACTCCGAAAGGCTGAACTCCTCCGGCAGCAGTGAATATGCCACGTTCGAATAATCGAGCTTCGCCTGCAGCCGCCGAAGTGCGTAGTCGATCACGTCCTCGTTGCGGAAGGCCAGCTCCGGCAGCTGGCGGACCGGAAACCAGGCCGGAAGCCACTCCCGCCGCCGCGCGAGATGTGTCGCGCTCACGTCCGCCAGCGCGAAGTAGGCCACCGCCACCGCGCCCTGCCCATCGAGGTCCGAGAAGGTATAAAGCTGCTCGAGGAACACATCCGTCAAGCCCGTCTCGTCATCCAGCTTGCGCACCGCTGCATCCTTCAGCGACTCGCCTGGGTTGAGGAGCCCGCCCGGGAGCGACCACGCGTCCTTGAACGGCTCCGCGCTTCGCCTGATTAGCAGCACCTGGAGGCGTCCGGCCTCCACCGTGAAGATCACGACAAGCACGGCTACCGGACGTGGTGTCATTCTGAGCCCCTCGGACCAGCCACAGCACCGGCTGAGCGCTGACCCTCGCTCATTGTTCTAAGGCCGAAGGCGCGAGCGAAGAATCTCGGCGAATTCGGTCGTGAAAACTGTAGGCCACGGGGCCAAGTTCATGCGGCCACCGTCGCCGCAATTTCGCCCTGCAGCGACCATGCTGTCGCCCTCGTAATCGTCACATTGACTAGATAGCCCGGGATCGGGCCGGCATGTTCCTTGTTCCCTGTTCCCTGTTCCCTGAAATGGACCAGCTTGTTCCCCCGGTTTCGCCCCGTTAGCACTCCGTCCTTCTCGCCCTCCATCAGTACCTCTTGCACTGTCCCCACCAGCCGAGCGTTGATCTCGCTCCCAACTCGCTCCTGGAGCGCCTCGACCGCGTGGAGACGGCGCATCTTTTCGTCTTGCGGCACCGTGTCCTCCATATGTCGCCACGCGATCGTCCCAGGGCGCGGCGAGTAAGCTGCAACATGAACCTTGTCGAAACGCAGTTGCTCGAGGACGCCCAGCGTACGCTTGAATTGCGCCTCCGTCTCTCCGCAGAAGCCGACGATCACATCCGTGCTCAGCGTGGCATCCGGGACGACCTCTCGGATGCGGAGCACCCACTCGACGTACTCCTCGATCGTGTAGCCCCTACGCATCCGTGCCAGCACGTCGTTGTCGCCCGCCTGTAGCGGGATATTGAAGTGCTCGCAGACCTTCGGTAGGTGGGCAACCGAGCGGACGATCCGCTCCGTCATGTCCCGAGGGTATGACGTCAGAAAGCGTATCCGTTGAAGCCGCGGCGTATCGTGGATCGCCTCGAAGAGCGAGGCGAGATCGGGCTTCGCGCCGGATTCGCCGGCTGGAAGGTCTTTCCCGTACGCCTCCACGGTCTGCCCAAGCAGCGTCACCTCCCGCACGCCCTTGGCGCAATGACAAGCGACCTCTCGGGCGATATCGTCTATCGTGCGCGAGCGCTCCCTTCCGCGCCGATAGGGGACGATGCAGTAGGTGCAGAATTTATTGCAGCCGTGGACTATCGGCACGAACGCCGTCGGCCCCTTCGGCTCGGGGAAGGTGTCCGGCCAGAACTCGCCGCCCAGCTCGGAGTCGGGCATCACGTGGCGTAGGACGACCTCGAAAGACTGCGGGCGTGCCCAGACGTTTACGTACGGAAAACGGGAGCGCAGGTCATCTGTCCGCGGCCCGACCATGCAGCCCATCACGGCGATCTGAAGCCCGCCGCCACGCGACTCTTTGAGCTTCCGCAGCAGTCCCAGGTAGCCTGCCGCCCGGTCCTCAGCCTTTTGCCGCACGACGCACGTGTTCACGACCGCGAGGTCAGCTTCGTTGGCCTTCGCGGCCTCTTCCCAGCCCAGCTTCGCGAGGCCCGCCGCCAGCTTCTCCGAGTCTGCCTCGTTCATCTGGCAGCCTTCGGTCCAGATGTGATACCGCATGACCACTCGATTTTAGCAGGCCCGTCATTCTGAGCGACGACAACCTCCGCGCGCGGCCAAGCATTGGCTCCGGAAGGAATCTGGGGTGGCGCAGACGCCGGTGCGTGGCAGGCGGCGCTGCTTACCGAGCCGAGGCCGGAGTAGAGTCCGGTGCCTAATCCGCTTATCCTCTTCCTGTCTGTTGATAGTCAATCCGTTCCACCGCCCAACAAACGGTATGCACCGCTTATCAGTACCCCAACGCCGCCCCATCCGACCGCGGATCGAAGGCCGCTGCCAGATGCGCGTCTCCGAGGAGAATCGCGTGCGCGTGCCCCGCCAGCTCCGGGAAGTCGGCGCTAAGCGGCTCTGCGCCGATCTCCGGCAGGCCGGGCTCTGCCATCAGCCTGCCTCCGCGGTGCATCCAGCGCGGGGCGCCGATCGCCTCCCCGAGCACCTGCCCGGTGACGAACACGCGCGCGAGTAGTTGAAGGTGGATCTCTATCTGCGTGTCGCCGCCCATCGTCCCGAAGACGAACCTCGGCCTACCGTCCTGGAGCGCCATTGCCGGCGCCAGTGTGTGGGTCGGCCGCGTCTTCGGCGCGTATTCGTCAGGCTTGAAGTACGCAGCCCGGTTGTTCAGAAGCACCCCGGTCCCGGGCACGACGACGCCTGACCCGAATGCCTGATATAGGCTTTGGTTCAGGCTGACCGCCAAGCCGTTCTCGTCTCGGACGCAGAGATAGATCGTGTCGCCGGCCACTCCTGCGCCGCCGGTGACCGCGTCGAGCGCGCGGATCATTCGCAGGTGGAACTCCGCATCGTCCGGCGTAAGTCCGTCGAGCGGCTCCAATTGCTCGATCGCTCGCAGGGCGAGATGTCCACGGCTGTTCGGAGGCATCTCGCAGATCTCGAGCCCGGTGAAGCGCGTCTGTTCGGGCTCGACCCACTCCGCCCGGTGCTCCGCGAAGTCGGCGGGCGTGAACGGAGGAGGCGCGTTCTCTGCCACCGGGCCGGTGTAGAACTCCTCGATCCTCTCCAGCGTCTGCGCGAGGTCCTGCTGGCGAAGCGGCCCCTCCGCGAGGAAGATGCGCGCGGCTTCCTCGTCGCGCTGAAGAAGTGGCGCGGCCGCGTTCGTGATGCGCTGGAGCCCGGGCGCCCGCGGGCACCCCTCGCGAGCCAGCCGGATTGCCGGCTGGGCCAGCTCCTCGATCGAACGCGTGCCGTACCGTTCGAGCAGCGCGAGCCACCCGGCGACCGCGCCGGGCGCCACCGCCGAGCCTACGCCGGTGCGAGGGACCGTCTCGCCGTTCAGGTGTGCGCCGGCCGGAAGCCGGCCGCTCGAGTTCAGGCCGGACAGTTCGCCGTCCGACCAGATCATCGCGAACAGATCGCCGCCCAGTCCGCACATCTGCGGGTACACGACGGCAAGCACGAGGTTCGCAGCGACCGCCGCGTCGACGGCGTTTCCGCCAGACGTTAGCTGCGCCAGCCCGGCCGAGGACGCCAGGTAGTGCGGCGTCGCGATGGCGGCGTGCGGAAAGAGGGGAGCGCCCACAGCGCGCCCGATTCTATCACGCGCCCGCGCAGTGTCATTCCGAGCTCGCGGGGTGGCGCCGCACAGGTAGTGTCGCCGTGGCGACAACCGGGGTGGTGGCGGGAATCTCAGCACGCGCCATCTGTCCTTCCGACCCCGCGAGATGGAGGGCAACCGTTCCCCCGGAGCAACCCTTCCAGAGAAGCGTGTACCGAGGGTTCGGAGCAACGTTGGCGATCGCCCGTATACTGAAATTCATGGCAGAGACGCCGGTCGAGACCGAGCGCGCGCACGGCGAACCGCCGACCCACCGCATCGTCCTCGACGCCCCCTCCTGGCTGCCCACGGAGAAATTCCCGCGAAACGTCATCATCGGCGTACTGATCACCTTCGTGAGCGTAGTTCTTGCCGCGACTATCATCCCGTTCGCGCTCGGCTGGCTCGACCGGGGAGACTTCGAGGCGTTCGGCTACGCCGGGATATTCCTCGCGAACTTCTTCGGCACCGCGACCGTCTTCATTCCCGTACCGGGCCTCACCGCCGCCGGGCAGGCGCTAATCGTCGAGGGCCCGCGCGACCTCAACCTGAACCCGATCGGCGTGATCGTCGCCGGCGCCTCGGGCATGACGCTCGCCGAGAGCACGTCTTACGCGACCGGCGCGATCGGCCGGGGCCTCGCCGAGGAGCGGCCGATGCCGCTCGGCGGCCGCATCGGCCGCCTCCTGCGGCGCGCCGCCCACTGGGTCGACTGGCTAATGCTGCACTACGGCTTCGCGACGCTCCTGGTGCTGTCCGCCATCCCGAATATCTTCTTCGAGTTCGCAGGCATCACCGCCGGCGCTACGCGCATGAACTTCGGCCGCTTCATGCTCGCCGTCGCGATCGGCAAGACCATCCGCGTCATCCTACTTGTTGTCCTCGGGAACGCCCTCCTCGACCTCTTCGAACCTAACCCCTAAAGCGCGCGAACTAACAACCCACACGAGACGGCTCACAACGCACACTTCACCGTCCCGGCAACCACATCTCCATGCGTAGCCCGCGCTCGTCGAGCTCTGGCTCGGAGGGTATTCGCCGAGCATTGCCCCGCGCGACGCAAAGCGCCGTCCAGGCGCAAGCGAGCGCGTCAACGTAGTCGTCCATCTGGGAGAGGCCGCGAAGTTCCGTCGGTAGCTCAGCAGTACGCACGAGGTTAGGTTGTTCAGCCTACGGCCGGTGAGCTGGAAATTAACCTCACTGGCCCGGCGGTAGTCCGCAGAAGCCAGAGCGCGTCTCGAAGGCGATGGGAAAACGCTCGAAGCGCGGCCGCGCCCAAGCATTCGACGCGCCTCGACGTCGCATGACCGCTGCCCCGGCCGGTCGAGCAGGCCGATCGGGATATCGACACAGATTACGCCGGCTGGTGAGTCGAGAACGTCGCGGAATGTACGGCGGACGAACGCATCCATGATCGTCCCGCGGTCAGCATCGACAGCAACGCAGCACCATCCACCGCGGCAGCCGTCAACGCCGAGGACGAGAGTCATAGGAGGACGTGGCGGAGGGAGTGGGATTCGAACCCACGAGGGAGCTTTCGCCCCCTACCCGCTTAGCAGGCGGGCGCACTCGGCCACTATGCGATCCCTCCGCGCGGCATCCCAAGTATAGCAATTCGCACGAGGGCTGGAATCGAAATATCGTAGGGCTGCACTCAGCCCGCCCCCAACTGACAGCTAATAGCTGAAGGCTGATAGCTAATACGTGAAGCTGCTGGTTAGCTCGCCGCCGTATCGACGGCCGTCAGCTCGATCGGCTCGAAGATGCGTTTCTTTAGCGTCTCGCGCGGCGGGTCGATGTAGATCGCCGCCCAGCCGCAGGCCTGCTCGCAGAGACGGCAGCCGGTGCAGCGCTTCTCGATGACCTTCGCCACGCCGAAGAAGTCGCCCACCTGCTTGCCCGAAACGTCCAGCTCCAGCGCGTCGAACGGGCAGATGTGGATGCACAGCTCGCAACCCGACCCGATGCAGTTGTCCTCGATGACGATGGCCTTCGGCCACTCCCGGCGCGGGAAACCCTTGCCGATGTCCCCAAACTCGTCCGCGATGCACTCTACAGGGCAGACGACGCCGCACGCCCCGCAGTCGATGCACAGCGCAGGGTCAATGATATGCATGCCGTTGCGGGCGCCGGTAATCGCGTCCGTTGGGCAGCGCTTAGTGCAGGCGGTGCAGCCAATACACGTCTCGAGAATCTTGTACGACATATCACAGACGTCCTCTACCAGTATAGGGGTCGGTGACAAGGCCATCAACCGAGGCCGCAGTCTCCAAGCGAGTACGCATTCGGGGTCGCGGTCTTGGAGTTACCTGAAGTTCGTTTTGTAAAATCGGGTGCTAAATATACATACTGTATGTATATTATGGCCTGGCACCCACTAATCCCGCTGTGACCGCCCCGATCTCCGCCGGCGAGTCCACGATCGTGGCGCCCGCGGCCCGCAACGCCTCCTTCTTCGCCGACGCGGTCCCCGCCGCCCCCACGATGATCGCGCCGGCGTGACCCATTCTCCGCCCCGGCGGCGCCGTCGCCCCGGCGATGAACGCGACCACGGGCTTCCTCATCTCGCTCGCGATGTACGCCGCCGACTGCTGCTCCGCCACTCCGCCGATCTCGCCGATCAGCACGACCGCCTCCGTCCCCGGGTCCTCGTTGAACATGCGCAGCGCCTGCACTTGCGTCGTCCCGATCACCGGGTCACCGCCGACGCCAACACACGTGCTCTGTCCCACGCCCCGCTCCGTTAACTGCGCGACCGCCTCGTACACCAGCGTTCCCGACCGCGAAATGACTCCCACCTTCCCCTTCGAGAACACGTTCCCCGGCATGATCCCCACCCGCGCCTCGCCCGGCGTAATCACCCCCGGGCAGTTCGGCCCGATGACCGTGAGGTCCGACCCCTTCAGGAAGCGCCGCACCCGCACCATGTCCATCGTCGGCACGCCCTCCGTGATGCAGATGATTACCGGCATCTCCGCGTACGCCGCCTCGAGCACCGCGTCCGCCGCGAACGGCGCCGGCACGAAGATGAGCGCGCAGTTCGCGTCCGTCTTCGCCACCGCCTCGGCCACCGTATCGAACACCGGCACCCCCTCCGCTTCCTCGCCCCCGCGCCCCGGCGTCACCCCGGCCACGACCTTCGTCCCGTACTCGATACACCGCCGCGTCTGGAAGGAGCCCTCCTTCCCCGTAATCCCCTGCACCAGCAAACGCGTGTAGGAGCCGACTAAGATTGACATCGGAAATGAGAAATGGGAAATGAGAAATGAGGGTTATTCGGAGTCGAACACATACGAAAGCGGCTCCTCGCGCAAATAGCGGTGCTTAGTATCTGTTCCCTTTGCGTCGGAACGAGCAGCGCGCAGCAGCCCGAACGTGAGCCTACTCGCTTGACGACACTCGTCGGCTAACTTGGCGCTACGCACCGGATCGATTAATTCGATTCTCTGCAGGAAGTGCAGAAAGTCGTCCACTTCGTAGAGGGAACCATGAGCCACGACAAGTGACTGAGCGAATTCCTTGTTAGAGCCACGGCCGTATCCCTCGGCGATGTTAGCCGGCGTTGATACGGCGGCGCGGATTATCTGATCTTTAAGCCAGTACTCATCTCGTGGCAATCGCTTGGTGAGTCTGTATACCTCTACGGCGAGATCGTCAGACGTCTGCCAGGCCTTCAGCTGCCGATATCTTGGCGCATTGTCTGGGCGGGTTCCCTGCTCGTCCATTTCCCTCATTTCTCCTTTCTCATTTCTCATTTCCGCCCAGGCGCCTCGCCCTACTCCCCGCCACCAACTGCCCCGCGTGCACGGACGTGTGCCGCGACAGGCCCTTCACGAACTCGGACGCCGGTACAGTCGAGCCGTCGCCCAGCGTCACCGGATTCGAGAGGGTCTCCCCCGTAAAGCGGCTCAACACCTGCATCGTCCCGAAGCGCCCGGCCTGGAATTCGTCTGCTAACTCTCGTACCGAACGGCCCCGCCGGTCCTTCACCGTCTTCTCGTTCCACGCCTCGATGTCGTTGACGGCCGCCACCTCCTCCGGCGATGCCTCGCCAAGCGCCGAACGAAGCCGCGTCTGCAGCCTCGCCTCGTTCGAAGACACATGCGCGGCCACGTCGTGGTACGTCCAGCCATCACTTAGCGCTTGCTCGTCCCACGCGTCGTCCGCCACCGAGTACACCGCCCGCAGGAAAGTGTCCTGCGAGAGCACAACCCAGCGCATCTTGCGCTCCAGTTCCGCTGCGAAGTTCAGTTCTTGCGGCTGCCAATTGGTCTCGAGCGCCCGTTGGATGTCGTCCGCGTGCTGGCGGTCGTGCCAGCCTCGCCACAGGAAGTCCGACACCCGCAGGTCGTACTCCGGACCCATCGGCACGACATAATCGAGGACGGGCAGATGCGACTCATCGAGCCGCAGCGCCGCATCGATCATCGCGTCGTGCGCCTCGAACAGCATCTGCCGCAGATCGTCGCGCGTCCATCGCTTCCGCTCTTCGACGTTTGCCGCGTTCGCGGTGCGAGCGTCGTAGCCCTTACCCATGTCGACGATGAACTGCGGAGTGAGCACGCCCGCGAGAATCAGGCCCGGCCAGCCCGGCGACATGTCCCCGGTCACGTGCGCGACGAGGTCCTTCACCGTCCACTCCCCGTACGGCACGGGCCGCTCCCAGTCGCTCTCCGAGAGCGAGTCGACGAGCCGCAGCAGCTCGCGGTGCGCGCGCGTCAGGTCCTCAACAGCGGCTTCAGCGATCGGGAGAGGCATAACGGCGCCATGATACGACGGCTCATGGGTTGGCTCTACTGCTCCAAACGCCAAGGCGCCGGCAACTAGTGCCGGCGCCCGTTTGTCCGTCTGTCCGTTCGTCCGCTAGTCGGCCTCCTCGACTGAGGGCCTGCGCCTCGCCGCGTACGCCATCGCGCCGCAGCAGATTATCGCGAATGCCGCTCCGGCAATCGTCAGCCACGACTGATCGTTCTCGCCGGGCCGTCCGCCGGTTTCCGGCAGCGCGGCGGCAGTCTGGGCCGTGCCTGAAGTCGGTCCGGCAGTTGCGCCGAGCACGGCGGTCGGTGTTTCGGCGGTGGTTCCGGCAGCCGCCTGGCCGCTGACCTCAGCTCCAGCCGATCCGCCTACCGTCCCGGCGACTTCCGTGCCCGTGCTGACCTCGGCTCCCGCTGGTCCGCTTAGCGCGCCAGCGACTGCTGCTCCGGCCCTGGCCTCAGCTCCCGCTGATCCGCTGACACTTTCAGCAGCTGCTGTTCCGGCCCCGGCTGATCCGCTTACCGAGCCGGCGACCGCTGTTCCGGCCTCGGTCTCCGCTCGTTCGTTCGCTTCACCGGAGGCGTTCCCGCCGGTGTTCTCGGAAGCCTGTCCCTGCTCGGACACATCGACGTTACCGCTCGCCTGGCCGCCGGCAGTGCCCTCGCCGCTGCCCTGGCCGCTGACGTGCACGTCGCCTTCTGACTTTTCG
>VBEJ01000308.1 GCA_005882985.1 Chloroflexota bacterium | reverse complement strand
GCGAGTATAGCAGGGTCAGTTTGAACTAGACGGCCACTCGCCTCGCTTAATTAGCCTAGCGACGTAGCTCCGTGCGTGGCTCCAGTCCATTAGGCGTCGGCGCCGGGATGGATGGCGGCAGGGACACGTGGTTGCCGGTTGGTGCTGAGGGAATGAGGAGCAGGCTCAACCTGGATGGCGCCTGCTATGGGCGGGTTCGCCAATCCTACTCAAACGCCGGTTGCCCGGCCCGTGCAAGGACGTCCAGCAGAAATTCGGGCTGTGTGTAACTGCCCAGCCGAACGAGCTCGCCCCTGGCCGCAAAAGCCCCATGAACGGCCTCAGCGCTTTGGGGGACGGCACCGTGGGGCCGATGATGAACCAGGACCAAATCCGCGCCATGCTTGAGAGAGAGAATGGTGCGGTCAATCAGCTGCCCGAGATCATCGTCGCCAAAATACCGCGCCAGCTCGCTAATAACGATGAGGTCGAAACTGCCCTCGGGCCATTGATCCGGCACCGTCATCTCCCGGACTTCGACCCACGCCATACCCTGAACACGGTCTTGAGCCTGCCTTACGGCCCGAGCCACGCAGTCGACCGAGATGACGCTATCGCAGCGGGTCGCCAGCGTTGCAGTCAGGACGCCTATCCCACAACCCGGTTCGAATGCCCGCCGGTATCGTTTCTTGGGAAGTGAATCGATGGTCAGCGCATACTTGCGTTCCTCATACCACTCTGTTTCAAATCCCCATGGGTCGGGGTTATCGGCATAGAGAGTCTCGAAGTACTCCACCGGCACAGTCTGCTGCGCGGCTGCGAATTCCGGCTGATCGGCGGCCTGACCTTCGCTTGAGCGGGGTACAGAAGACCGTGCCTTCAAGAGGCCCAACCGTCTAGCGGCATCACCCAGGCCACGGAGGGGAGCGGTCACTCGCCAGCTCCTCGAATGGCGGAATTCCTCCATCACCGCCCGGCTCATAGCGAGCTCCGCCTGAGTTGCGCCCAGATGCGCCAGGCTTCGAGTGAGGTCCGATTCCAAGACGGTAAGGCGCGCTTCCAATGCGCCCAGCAGCTCTCGCTCACTTCTGAGCTTATTTACGCTTCCCGCTGGTAGCAGCAGGGGTTTACTGTTGACCTTATCGATGACCGTACGTTTGGCGACCTCCCAAGCGATATCGGAGTGGCCGCTGCGAGCGTCGCCAAGGCCGTGATAGCGATAGTGAGAGGTCACCAAGTGGGACACCGCCACGCCACAGAATGGTGCAATGCGCAAGAGAAGATCCCAGTCCTCGCAAACCTCCAGCGACTCGTCAAAGCTCACTCCGAGGGCAGTCAGCCAGGCTCGGGGGAAAGCGAGTCCGCAGAGTGGAGATCTGTTCCCTACCAGATGGTCGACCAGATCGAAGTTCTCAGGGAAGAGAGCCATGACGGAAGCGCACTCAGCTGGTCACGGACGCACGTGAGGTTAGCCTCTGTGACGTCATGAGCCACAACGAGGAGTTCGAAATCACGGCTCGTCTGGGCAGCGAGGCTACCGAGCGCTTCCGGCAACAGCTGTGGACGGATGCCCTTGGTTCGAACGATCACCGAGAGGAAGATGTCTTGCGGGCCGCATGGCTCGCTCGTCGGTTCCTGTTTTGGGGGGCTCGGCAAGAGCAGGAGCGGCGGCCACTTCGGCTCGGTTGGCGACATCTCCCAGAACCATTCCTTGTCAAACAGGACGGGGTCGTTCCACCATTCCGGGAACACCTTAATCAGGAGCGGCAGCTGGCTGGCATACTGAGCCAATGCCGCGCGCTTCGCCATCGTCTCCCCCCCATCGAGGTGGCGGACCACGGGCACGCGCGGCGGCGCCAGGGGGGAGGTGTCGAGGACCGCCTTGGTCCAGGCCTCGACCGTCTCAAGCTTGTCGAGCGGTGAAGCTAATACCCCAGACCAATCCCGTGTGGCATATGGCTGATCCGCATACATCACCCTGACGCGGCCGATAGTGGCCGCAAGTGCTGCTTCGGCGACGATTCGATGATCGGGATTGCCTCCCACGCCGGCCGGCAACCAGACTTCATCGTAGTCCTGCACAAGCTGATCGAGGGCATCGATGATCGCCTGAGTAGGCGGCCGTCCATCCCGGTACTGCTCATCAAGGAAGTCTAGGTGAACGGGCTGAGCCTCTATGGCCTCAAGCACTTTCAGGTCTTCGGCGTGGCGCTGCTGCATGAGCTTGGCCGAATTGTGCGCCCCGGCTGCCTGATCCCATGCCGGCACTGGTGTATCGGACACGGGTATACCGGCGAAGACGGTGACGACCGTCGTAGGCCCGTCAGCCATCGCATGCCAGGCCGAGAGCACGGCGTCATCTAGGTGCGGACTGACGATCAGGCGATTGGGCCTGCCGGTCCGCCTAGGAGTTCTCACGCCGCCGTTTGGGCTGCGCTCTTATGTGGAGCCTCCGTCGGCTGGTTGTTGCCTTCTTCGTCAAGGCACGAACGTCGCACTTTAGGGACCTGCCAGTCGTTGTCCTCTTCCTCACGCCCCATATTGCTCTGCTCGCGCGTTCTTCACTCTACGCCTTCGGCCTCGCTCGCTTAGCCTACGAGATTTCGGCTGACCAGATCAAGATATCACCGAGCAACACCAGATTCTCACCGAGGAGTAACCAAAGCATGGCAGAACCCCGCGACAATCGCTTGGCAGGCGCTGAGACTCTCTCCGCGAGATCAACTCCCTCGGTTGATGGTCATCTCGGCGCCTCTTTTTCTGTTCTTCAGCCTCGCCTAACTCGGGATCACTAAGGATACCGCAGGCCGAACATCTCGGTGATGCAAGTACTGATCACGGGGCGGACCTCCTTCACAATGTCGGCCGTTACGGAGTCAAGAATCGCAGAAAGAGCGCGGCCAGGCACGCGTGGTTCACTGGTCTATTTACCCAACAGCACTGACTTGTCGGGTAAGGATCGAGCGCGATACTAACTAGCAGTAGTGTCTCGCCACCTAACCTCATACACCCGCACTGGCTCCTCAAACCCCTTCGCGACGAACTCCCCACGGTCCGCGAACAAGAACCCCTTCCCCGAGCACAGCCCACGCACAGTATCAGCGACGAGGATCTCTCCGCCCTCCGCCTTCGCAGCAATGCGCGACGCCAGGATGACCGTC
>VBEJ01000108.1 GCA_005882985.1 Chloroflexota bacterium | reverse complement strand
CCGCGTCGGTCATCTCGAGTCGGCGGTGGCGGCGATCCGCAGCACGCCGCCGCCGGTCGCTGCCCCGCCGGGACGGACGTATACCGTGCAGCCAGGGGACACGCTGTCAGGAATCGCGGCCAGCTTCGGCCTTGATCGGTGGGAGCGGCTGTATGATGTGAACGCAGGTGTGATCGGCGGCGACCCGAACCGGATTTATCCCGGTCAGGTGCTCGTCATCCCATAAGGCCGCATGACACAGAGGCGGCCAGAACCGGCGTATCTCGTTTGGCGTATCAATCAAGTGGCGCATATAATAGATACAGGTGAGGCCACCCAATTCCCTCTTGTTCGGTAGTAAAACTTGCGCATCGCCCTGGGCAGCGACGAACGCTCGCCTCTGACGGAGTTCGTCGAGGCTGAGCTGCGGCGCCGCGGCCATGACGTCGAGCTGTTAGGGCCGCCGGCCGGAGACGCGAGCCCCTGGCCGGAGGTCGCCGAGGCCGTCGCCGAGCGAGTCGCGGAGGGCAGGTCCGACGAGGGGGTGCTCTTCTGCTGGACGGGCACGGGAGTGTCGATCGCGGCGAACAAGCTGCCGGGGATCCGCGCGGCGCTCTGCGCAGATGCGGAGACCGCCCGCGGGGCGCGGGCCTGGAACCAGGCAAACGTCCTCTGCCTCAGCCTCGCCAGCACGTCGGAGGAAGCCGCGAAGGGTATCCTCGACGCCTGGTTCTCGGCTGAGGCAGACGCCAACGAAGAGGCAAATGTGGAGAAAGTGAATGCGCTGGACCGGAGATATCGCGCCCCTTTGGGCACTCGTCCGGGCAGCAGCGCCGAGGAAGGCAGCAACGATTGACCCAGGGAAGGCGAAGAAGGGGACGCCGGCGGGGACGCCCCGAGGACGCTGAGAGCCGGCCGCCGGCAGACGCCCGAGAAGAGAGGCCGGCCGAGGAGATGTCGCCCTCCGAAGAGAGCGCGGTACCCGGCGAAACCGGCTCGCGGTTCAGTTTCCGGAGGAAGAGGTCGGGTGAGGCGGGGAGTGAACGTCCGCGCCGTCGAGAGCGCACGGCACCGGCCGCGCCCGCGGCTTCGACTTCGCCCATGGACTTCTGGCGCAGCGGGCAGGCGAGGACATATCGGGATGCCCGCGCGGCCGGCCGGACTATGGGGGTCCGGGAGCGCATCACGGGGTTTCATTTCCCGGCGTGGGCGCCGGTCGGGTTCATAATTGTGCTCGTCTTCGGAATTCTCGGGATCCTGTTCTACACGCGCCAGGCCTCAGCCGCGCCTCATATCGGTGACCACTGGCACGCGGCCTACGCCGTCTACATCGGCAACACCCGGCAGCCGAACATACCGACCTTCACCGGGCCGGAGGAGACGCATACTCACGGCGACGGCATGATTCACATGCACCCGTTCATCACCGCCGGGGAGGGACGGGGCGCGGCACTCGGGAAGTTCTTCGAATACGGGGGCGGCGAGCTTAGCGACGACTCTTTGAAAGTCCCCGGCCAGAAGGACACGCATAAGAACGGCGACCAGATAGACGGCAAGACGGCTGAGTTGAGAATCCTTCGCGCGGACAGTGGCATTCACCCCCTGGGTGGGGATTTCGCCCGCGCGATTCAGGCCTGCGACGCAAAAGATGAATCGGCATTCGAGCGGGTGAATTCACGCTATATCGCGCAGGACGGCGACTGCATCCGTATCGTATTCGCGGCGCCGGAGGTCAAGCCGGTCGTTCAATCCGACCGCACGATCATATCGCCGGACCAGGCGACGCGGGAAATTGCGATGGACGTCACAGGGACCGGCGCGGGCACCGTCTTCTCGCCCGCCTCCATTGATGTGACGGCTGGCGAGACCGTTAAGGTGACCCTCAGCAATAAGAGCGTCGTCGAAGACAAGAACAACCCGCCTTTCCACGGCCTCCGCTTCAGCGGCGCCGACCGCCAGTACGGTACGAGCGACGACTTCGTGACCGACCCACCGACGCTCGACCCTGGGCAAAGTGGGGCGGCCGTGATCCGGTTCGATGCTCCAGGCGAATACGAGTTCAAAGATGAGGCCCCGGTCAAGGAGGGCGTTCCGCCGGCCACCGGGAAGGTAGTCGTCGGCCCGTCTGAAGCGACGCCTGCGCCAACCGCTACGGCGGCTCCGGGCGCGACGCCGACGCCGGCCCCGGCGGACGTTACGCTCGCGCTAAACGTGAGCGACAGTGGCTTCGACCCGCCAGAGATCACGGCGGCCGCAGGCAAGAGCTTCCGCATTACGCTGACGAATACGGGTACGGTGGTCCATAACCTGCGGATCGCCGGGCCGGACGGGCAGTTTCGCACAGACGATGACATCGCCGTGAGCGGGTTCGTGAACCCCGGCGCCTCAGGAGAGGCATCGGGCAAGATAGATGCGCCGGGCCGATACCCGTTCCGGGACGACTTCAACCCGACGCTTCTGGCGGGGACGCTGATCGTTCAATAGCCACGTCGCCCTTGAAGCTTCTCGCTATGTCTGCCCGATATTCCTTATCAAGCCTTGACAGACCTTCGTGAGACAGCCAATACTGGTGTCGCTTCTTAGGGGTAAGGAGGACAACAGCATATGCCCGTAATAACGATGTCGGGCAATATCGCGAGCGGCGCCCGCGAGGTAGGACAGGCAGTCGCGGAGAACCTGGAAATCCCTTTCGTCGATCAGCAGCTGTTGGTGCAGGCCGCCCAGCGCTGCGGCGTGCCGGTCGGGACGGTCGCCGAGCATGACGAGCGGCGGGGAAGCTTCCGCGAACGGCTGTCGTCGCTGCTCCGCACCGTC
The DNA here is from genome assembly GCA_005882985.1 of Chloroflexota bacterium. Taxonomy (GTDB): domain Bacteria; phylum Chloroflexota; class Dehalococcoidia; order SM23-28-2; family RBG-16-64-32; genus CF-163. The sequence continues at coordinate 8,109 of VBEJ01000108.1, read as the reverse complement.
CTCGAGCGCTCAGCCGCTTCCGGCGCCGATCCGCTGACAGGCGCCACGGGACTGGAGGCGGTGCTTTCGCGGAGCTACGCGGACATGGCGGCGGAGGAGCCACAGCTCAGCGATTCACTGTACTTAAAGACGATGACGGGCATCATCCGAGAGCTGGCAGCGCGCGGCGACGTGGTCATCCTGGGCCGAGGCAGCCAGATGGTCCTGGCGGACATGCCGGGCGCGCTGCACGTCCTCTGCGTGGCTCGCCGGCAGCTGCGGGCGCAAAGGCTGGCGGAGCGCGACGAGATCGGGCTCGACGAGGCAACGCGGAGGGCGGTCGAGAGCGACCGCGCGCGCTGCGCCTTCTACAAGAAGTTCTGGCACGTCGAGGTCGAGGACCCGAAGCTGTATGACCTGACGGTCGACACTACGCGGCTCTCGTACGAGATCGCGACCGATGTCGTGGTAGCAGCGGCGAAGGCAAAGTCAGCGGCGCTGGCAGGCGTCTAGCCCGGCGCTAGGAAGCCGCCGCCTCCACGCCGGCGAGAAGCCGTCGCAAATACTCCTCCGCGCGGTCAAGGCGAGCCTGCATGCCCCAGGGATTGTCCGGAGCGAGAGGCAGACCCCAGCCGCGGGCTTCCGCACCCTCTCCGACGATCTCGAGAAAGCCTTGCTCCTCGGCTGAGTGCTCACCGAAGAGAGTGACGAGCAGATGATGCGTGCCGTCGATCCACTTTCCGTAGTCGTATGAGACGGGTCCGCGCCCGCGCAGGCCGGGGACGGCAGCGAGTTGCCGGCGCAGCTTCTCGGCGGGGGTGGGCATTTCGCAGCCAGCCTAGCGAAGAGGCGCGGCAAAGCGCAAGCGAAAGCCGTTCAGGTCGGTAATCACAAAATCGCGCAGACCGTAATAGCGGTCCGCGATGTCGTACACGATCTGGACACCACTCTCACGACAACGGTTGTACATGGCGTCGGCGTCATCGACCATGATCCGGACATCGATGGCTACGCCGCGGGGCGACTCAGTGCTCCCACCCATGGCCGCGTATAGGTCGTCCTTGGCGAACATCACAACGGCGCGCCCGAGCGTAAGAATCGCGAATTCGCTGGCCGGGCCGGGCTCGCCCGGCGGATCGACTCGATACAATGTGAAGCCCAGCTTTCCGGTATAGAAATCGATCGCGGCGCCCACGTCTGGAACAAACAGCTCTGGGCACACCGGAGCGACCTCTCGGGGATCAGCAGCCGCCATCGAGCTTACGCTTCGACGTCAAAGTGCCCCCAGCGGCTCTCGTGCTCGTCCTTGAACCCCTGAAACCGTGCCTGGAAAGCGCGCGAGCCCAGGCGATCAAGGCTGAGGACGTAGGCGTCTTCGTGGTTGTCCGAGTAGTAGCGCGGGCGCAGGCCAACCTTCTCGAACTCGTACTTGTCGTAGAGCGCGAGGGCCGGCGTGTTCGACACCCGGCATTCCAAAGTAACGAGCTGCTGCTCCTTCGCCCCCGCCAGCTCTATCGCGCGAATGAGGAGCAGCTCGGCAATGCCCTGACGGCGGTGGCTCTCCCTGACCGCTATCGTAACGATGTGCGCCTCGTCGGCGAGGAGCCAGACGCCGATCACGCCGGTGATGAGCTCTGCCCGTTCTTCGAGCGGTGGAAGCGGACGTTCGTCCTCTTCGTTCCCCAGGATGTGCCGCAGCTCGCCGAAGAGGCGGCCGACGGCGCCCGAGTGATCTGAACCGTGCCCATGGCCGCCGCCGTGCGCGGCCCACTCCCCCGCCGCTTCGGCGTTCCGCTCCACCGTCACCAGGTAGTACGCGAGGCGGTTCTGCTCGGAGGCGGAAGGGAGAGACCTGCGAACAAGCAGTGCCATCGGTAGGAGTCGGTTCCGCTGTGCAGGGGTGAATGCGTTGCCGCAGCCTGGCTTCGTCGATCGTCCGGTTCACGGAACAACACCCAACTCGCCCGACCGAAGGCCGTCCACCTTTACGTTCGCGTGAGGGTTGGTTAGAATCGGAGTGTCGCAACGAATGTCTTCCGTGCTAAACGTATGTATGCCCTACGCCTCCTAAGCTTCCTACGCCCCTACTGGCGGCGCGTTCTGGTCGCGACTATCTGCGTGCTCGCCGCGGGCGCGTCGATTCTGGCGGTTCCGCAACTGATCCGCTGGGGTATCGATTATGGGCTGAATATTCAGCAAGTCGATGGTAGACCCGTAGCGACGGGTGAAGAGAGGCTCCTTGTCGTCGCGGCGCTCGGAGTGGTCGGCTTCGCGGTTTTGCGTGGCGTTTTCGCCTACGGGCAGACGTATCTGGCCGAGTGGATCAGCCAGCGCGTCGCCTATGACCTGCGGAACGGCATCTACGACCGGCTCCAGCGGCTGTCCTACGCGTACCACGACCAGCAGCAGACCGGACAGCTGATGTCACGGGCGACGCAGGACGTCGAAGCCGTCCGCATGTTCGTAAACATGGGGGTTGTGCGCGGCGCCTACATCGTAATCCTGCTGGCGGCCTCGCTGGCATTGATGATGGTCACGAACTGGAAGCTGGCGCTGGTCGTGTGGGCATTCATCCCGTTTATCGTCTGGCGCTCGACGGTCATGGCGTTCAAGCTACGGCCGCTGTGGACGGCGATCCAGGAAGGGCTGGCGCGGATCGCTACGGTCCTCCAAGAAGCGCTGACCGGGGCGCGCGTGGTCAAGGCGTTCGGGCGCGAAGAGTACGAGGGTGAAAAATTCCGGCGCGAGGCCGAGGCCGTCTACGTCGACTCCTACACCTCGAGCCGCATCCAGGCGACAAACGCGCCGTTCATGTCGGGATTGTGGCTGGGAGCGACCGCGGCGACCCTCTGGTTCGGCGGGCGTGAGGTGGTCAACGGCAACCTGGAGCCGGGCGGGCTGACCGCCTTCCTGCTGTACCTGTACATCCTTCAGATGCCGGTCCGGATGTTCGGCTGGGTGATCATGATCGGAGCCCGCGCCAACGCCGCCGGGCAGCGCATCTTCGAGATCCTGGACGCGGAGTCAGCCGTAACCGAGAAGCACGGGGCTAAGGAACTCTCCGGCGTCGAGGGCCACGTCCAATTTCACGACGTTTCGTTCGGCTACGACGCGATCAGCCCGGTGCTATCGCATATCGACATCGACGCCAAGCCGGGGCAGATTATCGCGCTCATGGGGCCAACGGGCAGCGGCAAGACGACCGTCGTCAACCTCATGCCGCGCTTCTACGACGCCACAGGCGGCGGCATCACGATCGACGGCGTCGACATTCGCGACGCGACTCTCGCCTCGCTGCGCCGGACGATCGGCACAGTGCAGCAAGACGTCTTCCTGTTTTCGGCGACGATCCGGGACAACATCGCTTATGGCGCTGTCGATGCGTCCGACGAGCAGGTACGGGAGGCGGCGAAGGCTGCGCACATCCATGACTTCATCATGGGGCTGGCAGACGGCTACGAGACCTGGGTGGGCGAGCGCGGCATCACACTCTCGGGTGGGCAGAAGCAGCGGATCGCGATTGCCCGGACGCTGCTGATGGACCCACGCATCCTCATCCTAGACGACTCGACGTCGAGCGTGGACACGCAGACCGAGTACCAGATCCAGCAGTCGCTGCAGCGCGTGATGGAGGGCCGCACGACCTTCGTGATCGCGCAGCGCCTGCGGACCGTAAAGATGGCCGACCAGATACTCGTGCTCCAGGACGGTGAGGTCGTCGAGCGCGGGCGCCACGATGAGCTGCTGCGGCGAGACGGGATCTACCGGCAGATCTACGACCTCGAGCTCAGGGACCAGGAGGAAGCGCTGGCAGCGCCTGCCGCCGGGCCCGCCGCGGTCGGAGTGGCGGCGGCGGGGAGCTGACGATGGCGCACTGGGGAGGAGCCGCGGGGGGCTGGAGCAACACCGGGCATCCTTCGATGCAGCGACCGAGCGGGCTCAAGCGCAGCGTCGATGGCTGGGACGACGACGAGCTCGGCCGCGTTTACGACCACAGCGTCATGCGCCGCCTGTTTCCGTATCTACGGCCGTATAAGCGGCAGGCGATCTTCGCGACAGTGGGCATGCTCGTGGCCGCCGTCGCCTCGAACGCGCAGCCGTTCCTCATCGGTCTGGCCGTCAAGCGATTCATTGCGAACGATGACCTGGCGGGGCTAAACCGAATCGGGATCGCTCTCGTTGCGCTGGCCGTGATCGCCTGGGCCGCGCAGTACATCCAGCAGACGACCACCGCCTATATCGGCCACAACATGCTGCTCACGCTCAGGACACAGATGTTCGGTCATATCGAAAAGCTCTCGCTGAGCTTCCTCGACCGGAACGAAGTCGGGCGCGTGATGTCCCGCGTGCAGAACGACGTGACCGTCCTTCAAGAGCTACTGACTACGGGGCTGCTTACCGTCCTCCAGGACTTCGCCGGGCTGGCGCTCGTCATCCTCTTCCTGATGTACCTGGACGTCGAGCTTGCCCTGGTCACGTTTACCGTAATCCCGGTCCTGGTCATCGTCATGGCCGTGTGGCAGATGCGCGCCCGCACAGCGTTCATCCGGGCGCGCCAGTCGATTGCTATCGTCAACGCGAACCTCCAGGAGAATGTCTCCGGAGTCAGGGTCATCCAGAGTCTCTCTCGCGAGGACGAAAACAGCCGGCGCTTCGACCGCGTGAACTCCGATAACCTCAGCGCGAACGTCGAGGCCGGCCGCGTCACCGCCGCCGTAATGCCGGTAGTTGAGCTTCTGGTATCGCTGGCAACCGCGCTGGTCATTCTCGTAGGAGGCATCCGCCTGCTCCACGGCGACGTCGACCCGGCCGCCGGAGTGGGCACCATTGTCGCGTTCGCTCTTTACGTCCAGCGCTTCTTCGACCCGGTGCGGGACCTCGTCCTCCAGTACACGCAGCTCCAACGGGCCATGGCCGGCGGACAGCGCATCTTCGAAGTCCTCGACACGAAGCCGGAGATCGTGGACGCGGACGACGCCGTTATTTTGCCCGACGTTCGCGGCGACGTCGTCTTTGACCACGTCACGTTCGAGTACCTTCCGGGTGTTCCGGTTCTCGAAAACATCGAACTGCGAGTCCAGCCGGGCGAGACCGTGGCGCTGGTCGGCGCAACGGGGGCGGGCAAGAGTACGCTCACGTCGCTCGTGGCGCGGTTCTACGACGTGACCACGGGTCGGCTGCTCATCGACGGACATGACGTCCGCGACGTCGAACGTCACTCGCTGGCGCGGCGGCTGGGCATCGTCCTCCAGGACCCGTTTCTGTTCTCGGGCAGCGTGCAGGACAACATCCGGTACGGGCGGCTGGAGGCAACGGAGGAAGACATAATCGAGGCGGCAAAGACGGTGGGCGCTCACGACTTCATCAAGCGGCTCCCGCACGGTTACGAGACAGTACTCCACGAGCGGGGGCACAACCTGTCGCTGGGACAGCGGCAGCTCATCGCCTTTGCGCGGGCGGTAATAGCGGACCCGCGGATACTGATCCTGGACGAGGCGACCGCCAACGTCGACACACGCACGGAGGTGGTGATCCAGCGGGCGCTGAAGCGCCTGCTCAAGGGCCGGACATCGTTTGTGATCGCGCACCGCCTATCGACGGTGCGCGGCGCCGACCGCGTCGTCGTGCTGGAGCATGGCCGGATCGTCGAGGAAGGAACGCACGCGCAACTCTTAGCGCGCGATGGCGTCTACGCGAACCTCTACCGCATGACCTACGAGCAGGCCGACGGCCACCGGGCGGGTGGCGCGGCGCCGCTGCCGGCCGCCGGCGCTTAAGCCGACCGCCGCACACGCTCCAGCGGACTAGCTGCGGGTTTCAACCCGCAGATTATCCCAGCAAAGTGACATTGCCGCCTTGACGCTTCCTATCGGCCATATCCAGAATCTAAAGTCGAGAACATACGTTCGCCCCGCCTCGCGATGAAAGGAGGTCTTACACCAGGTACCGGACTCTTCGCCACCCGAACCCACGATGCGATTCTCGACGATATTTAGGAGGCGCCCTGACGGATCTATCGGATGGACTGGAAAAAATTGCGGAAGAAGCGTCGGATTCCAACGCAAGAAGACAGAGCGAGTTGGTCAACCTCTCGTTCACCCTTAGAGATGCGAGGCTCGTGAAATACGTGTACGAGGGAGAGGAACGCCAGGCCTACGTCGGGACCGTGGTGATCGACGAGGCCGAAGAAGAGGCCTACCTGCGCGGCGCCATCTGCATGAAGCAGATCAAATGGCTCATCGAAAATGGGAAGCTGCCGGCGGCTCTGAAGCTAGTCCGTGATGCTGACCGCTTCGGCTCCCCCTACGTCCTCAAGGCCGCTGAGCCGGCTAGAATGACAGGCCCGGATAGTGTCAAGGGTGAGGGCTCTGCGCCAGCGCCTGTGGAACAGGTGGCAGTCTGAAGGGATGGCCGATCCACGCCGGGCCGCCGCTTCGCTTGAGAATTGGGAATAAGGGCCGCCCATGGGTCGTCAATCTAAACCGCGGCCTGCCGGGAATCCGGCCGCGATACCCCGAGCGGGGCTGCTGGGGTCAACGAGGTAACTAATTGACTCGGGGGCTTGCGTCCGTGCTGACTTCGCGTGCCCTCGCGAATACAGCATCAAGCATCTCCCGGGTCAGCCGCCCCGTCTGCGTGTTCTGCTGGCTCGGGTGATACGAGCAGATAATGGTGCGCCCATCCTTCAGCGGCGCCTCGACTCCGTGCCCGAAGGCAGGCCGTCGCCGAACGCCGAGCGCTCGGCAAACGCCGTCATATGCGAACGACCCGAGCGCGACGATTACCCGCCATGGCAAAAGCCTCAACTCTCGCTCGAGGTACGGCAGGCAATTGTCCCGCTCTTGCGGCGTCGGCTTATTTCCCGGCGGCGCGCAGTGCACGACCGCTGTGATGTAGGCGCCGCGCAGCCGCAGCCCATCATCCCGGTGCTCGCTCGTCGGCTGATTCGCGAAGCCCGCTCGATACAGCGACTCGAACAGCCAATCGCCGGACCGGTCGCCCGTGAAGATGCGCCCCGTCCGGTTCCCGCCGTGAGCCGCGGGTGCCAGCCCCACTACCACGAGCCGTGCGTTCGGATCGCCAAAGGGCGGGACAGGCCGCCCCCAGTATTCCCAATCGCGAAACCGCAACGTCTTCTCCCGCGCCACCCGCTCCCGCCACTCCACCAACCGCTCGCACCTGCGGGAGGCAATGATCTCCGCAGCGACAGCTTCGAGAGAATCCGAAGTCGTATCTTGTTTCCTTGTTTCCTTCTTCCCTGTTCCGAGTTCCTTTGCTACATCGGAGACTCGAAGCGGCTGTTCGCCTCGTACACGTGATGCAACCCGTGCAGGACAACCGTGTTCGCCAAGATGTCTGACACCGGGATCGATTCGGAGAAGAACCGCCGCTTCTGGTCGAGCGTCTCCGCGGGAAGCTCCTTCACGTAGTCGATCAGCTTCCGGTAGTTCGTCTCGAACGCCTGCATGGTTTGCTCGAAGTTCATCGAGGCCATGCCACCGACCGCCTGCGCGTTCATCGCGTTAATGTCCATTCCCTGCGCGATGTCCGTCCCCTCCGGCGCCGCAGCCAGGCCCTGCCCCAACTGCGGGATCACTCCGGCGACCGCCGCCAGGTGCGCGTACATCTCCTTCGGTGTCCAACCCCCCGCGCGCTTCCAGTCGTACTCACCCTCCGCAAACAGCGACGTCGTCCGCTTCGCCTGCGAGACGGTCATCTCCAGGCCGGCAATGATCTCTTCCTTCGTTGCCATGCGTTCCTCCTTCCAGCGCCGCGATTCTACCACCGGCAGGCGGCATCGTGTAGAGGCGAGGCATCCAGCAGGACACGCGCCTCCAGGGAGACCCTCTTCTAGGGCGTAACGTAGGGTCGTCGCATCCCCGATGCCTCGCCCTTCAACGCTGCCTCTGTCGAGCAGCGCCCGAATGCAGGCGCGCGACCTGTCCGAATTCGCGTATGGGCTCTCTATTCGCCGACGATCAACCCGCCGCGAACGCCCGTCCCGCCTCCGCCACGCCCGCCCCGCGGTCGAGCGTGAACTTCTGCTTCGCCAGCTGCGTCTCGAGCGCGTACAGCAGCGCGAACACGTTCTCCTCGCTCGAGCCGTAGCCCATCAGCCCGATGCGCCAG
>VBEJ01000107.1 GCA_005882985.1 Chloroflexota bacterium | reverse complement strand
GCTTCTCGTACTAAAGCTGGTGCTCGGGCTCATCAGCGGGAGCATCGCGGTGCTGTCGGACGCCGTCGATAGCGGGACGGACCTGGCGGCTGGTGCGGCGGCGTTGATCAGCGTGCGGCTCTCAGCGCAACCGGCGGACGAAGAGCACCCGTACGGCCACGGCAAGGTCGAGACGATTTCCGCGTCTGTGGCGGCGACGATCGTAGGTATCGGCGGCGGAGTCGTGGTGTTCCAGGCCGTGCGGCGGCTCGTGGGCCATTCGCCGGATATCGATGTTGTGGTCGGGCTGGCGGCGGTGCTTGTGTCGGCCGCAGCGAACGTTGTGCTGGCGTTCTTCATGCGCAGGGAGGCGAAGCGCTCGCAGTCGATGGCGCTGCGGGCGGAGGCCACACACCTGCAGACGAACGTCGTGCAGGCGGGGACGATAATCGCCGGGCTCTCGCTCGTGGGCATCACCGGCGAGAAGGTGTTCGACCCGCTGGTGGCGCTCGGGCTGGCGGCATACATGGGCTGGACGGCGGTCGGCCTCGTGCGGATCGCGTTCTCGGAGATGATGGACACGGCGCTGCCGGCACATGACTTGAAGGTGATCCGCGACGTGCTGGTGGAGCACCGGAACGAGCTGCGCGGGTTCCACCGCCTGCGCACACGGCGCGCGGGCGCCGTGCGGCACGTGGACATGCATTTGCTGTTCGACCCTCATCTGACGATCACGGAAGTGCACCCGATCAGCGACGGGATCGAGCGCGAGATCGAGGCGCGTTTGCCGGGGACGATATGCGTGATCCACGTGGAGCCGGACGACGGCTTACATACGGAGGAGTTCGACGCACTCGTGCGGGAGAGGACGGGGGTGGAGAGGTAGGTTCTCGGGCTGCCCGCTGATGCCTCGATACGCCCTGGCGTCTACTCGGCACGAACGGTAATGCCAACCAAACTCAAGGCTAGCGGCGCGCTGAGGACGAGTTCAGAGTAACGGCGTCGCGGATGAGTGCCTTCAGCGCCTCCTCGTCGATTTTCGCGCCCTCGTGGAGGTCGATGGCGCGCCTTGCGTTGCCTTCGAGACTCGAGTTAAAGAGGCGGGAGGGGTCCTTCAACGAGGCGCCCTTGAAGAATGTCAGCTTGACCACGTTCTTGTAGGTCTCACCAGTACAAATATCTCCGTTGCGGGACCAGACCGGTATTCCGGGGTTCGTGGGTTTCACCCACTTCCACTCCTCGACGATATCGGGGTCCGCTTCCTTGATGATTTGTCGCACCTTGCTGAGCGTCTTGCCCCAACGTCCGATAAGAAGGTTATGTTAGATCCTGCCCGCCGCGCCACACCGATAAGCCAATCCTACCGCATCACACTGGGCCGCGGGCCTGAAAGAAGCGCGATTTCCGCCTCCCGACGCACGTGTCCAGCCTCGGCCTCCCGGCCGCTCCTCTACGCGCTCATCTCACGGCAAGATCGGGTCCACGAACTCCGGAGTCCCCATGGCAGCCCGCTTGATCACCACTACCAACACGTGCGGCGAGAAGGGTCTGAGGCGGGTACTCCCACCTGATGCGGTGTTCGGCACGAACTGGCGAGGCCTCCGCCATATGGGGGCAGGCGCGGGCTCGGAATGACCGGGTCGCGAGGAACGGGTCGCGAGGAACGGGTCGCTTGGGCGCTTTCTGGGTCACGGGACGTCTTTGTCGTCGATTGGCCGTGCTCAGACAGATCCTTCGTTCCTCAGGATGACATATGGGTGCCGCGATGATCATCCGTATTACGGGGCGCCGAGATTCCTCGCCACCCCACCGGTCCCTTCGTCCCTTCTGGGACGCAGGGCGTATGGTGGTCCCCACCACGCGAGCTCGGAATGACATCACGTCGGGCTGGACGGAGGAAGTGAGCAGCCGGTTAGCGCTGGCGGTAGCCGTTTCCTTCGGGGTCGTCTTCGTCCTCTTCGTCACCGTCTTCCTCGAAGTCTTCATCGGAGAAGACGGCTGACTCGCGGCCGGCCCAGACGGTCACGACGAAGTCCTCGCGAAACGGGTCAGTCGTGAGGACGAGGCGCTCGTCGACTTCGCTAATCAGCTCGCGGATGTCCTCGCTGGTGAGGCTCTCCGGGACGCAGAGGGTGGCGTAGGCGACGGAGTTGGTGTAGTGGATATCGATGCGGCCGACTTCCTCCTCGTCGAGCTCCACGATGTAGCTTTCCGATTGCGGTGTGCGGCACTCACGCTCGAACTGGTAACCAGCCATGCGGGCCTCCTAGCTCAGAGCACTTGTAGTCAATGCTGGATTAAGGTCTGATCTGTCCGTCGCCGAGGGCTATCCACTTGTAGGTGGTGATCTCGCGGAGGCCGACGGGGCCGCGCGCGATCGTCTTCTGAGTCGAGTCGATGATCTCGGCGCCGAGACCGAACTGCGCTCCGTCCGTGAACTGCGTGCTGGCGTTGACGTAGACGACGGCCGTGTCGACTTCGTCAACGAAGCGCATCGCGGCCGAGTAGTCCTCGGTAATGATGGCGTCAGAGTGGCCGGTGCCGTAGCGGGCGATGTGCTCGAGAGCGCCGTCGAGGGAATCGACGACCTTGACGGAGGCGATGAGAGCGAGGAACTCATGGCCAAAATCGTCGGGGGCCGCATGCTCAAGCTTCAGGCCGGCGATGCCAGCGGATTCCAGGATGCGGTAGGCGTCCTCATCGCAGCGCATCTCGACGCTGGCTGCGCTCCACTTTCGCGCGATGTCAGGGAGGAGCGCTTCGGCGATGTCCTGGTGGACGAGGAGGGTGTCGAGGGCGTTGCAGATGCTGTACTTGCGGGTCTTCGCGTTGTTCACGACCGCGACCGCCTTCTCGGTGTTGGCGGCGCGGTCCACGTAGGTATGGCAAACGCCGATGCCGCCTGTAAGGACGGGCATGGTCGCGTTGGCAGCGACGTACTGGATGAGCTCGGCGCCGCCGCGCGGGACGACGAGATCGATGGTGTCGCGCATGCGGAGGAGCTCGCCGAGAAGCGCGCGGTCGGTGTTCTCGATGAGCTGGACGGCGTTCGGGGGCCCGCCCGCCGAGGAAATCGCCTCGCGGACGATGCTCGCCAGCGCGCTGTTGGAGCGAATGGCCTCCTTACCACCGCGCAGGATGCAGGCATTGCCGGATTTCAGGCAGAGAGAAGCGATGTCGACGGTGACGTTCGGCCGGCTCTCGAAGATGGCGGCGATGACGCCGAGGGGGACTCGCCGGCGGCCGACGCGCAGGGCGTTGGGGAGTGTCCGCATGTCGATCATCTCGCCGACGGGGTCGGGGAGGAGCGAGACCTTACGCACGTCGTTGGCGATTGCCTCGAGCCGCTCGTGGCTGAGGAAGAGGCGGTCGATGACCGCGTTGCTAAGTCCGGCGGCGCGTCCGGCCTCGATGTCCTCCCTGTTCGCGCTCAGGACGTAGGACTCGTGCTCCAGGAGGTCGCGGGCGATGCCCAGCAGGGCCCGGTCTTTAACAGTGCTCGAGAGCCGCGCGAGCGAACGGGAGGCTTCGCGGGCGGCGGCGCCCTTGGCTCCGACTTCGCTTACTTCGATTGTCACTTGCGTAGCAACTCCGCGAACTCCTGAACATCGATGCCGGCCAGCGCGATCAGCCGGCGCAACGTCCCTCGATCGAGCTCAGGGTGGTCCGGCACCGATAAGTTTGCCCTCACGCCATTCTTCACCAGTATCATGTGGTCACCTTTCGTTCGAACGTGCTCCCAGCCCGCTCTCTCGAAGGCCCGGACGGCCTGCCTGCCCGAGACGACAGGAAGGCGGGCCACTAGACGTCAACCAGGACGACTGGCGCCTCCGCCTCCTTCCGCACCTTGTCTGCCTCAGCCTCGAGCCAGCCGGCGATCGCTTCCCTGGCGTTCCGGAGCGCTTCATCTTCGGCTTTGCCTTGCGTCACGCATCCCGGAAGTGTGGGGCACTCGGCGACGATGAAGCCATCTTCACCGGGAGTCAGAACAATAGCGAACTTCACGATGCGCCTCCTCGCAGTCAATCATACTGCGAAAGCGGCCTCTACTTGTGGCGCCGTTGCCAGCGCGTCTTCTTGAGCATCTTGCGGTGTTTGTGCTTGCTTATTTTCTTGCGTCGCTTCTTGACGACTGAACCCATGAAACCTCCAGATAGAACAAGGAACAGGGAACAAGGACTCTCTTTCGAGCCGCTTGTTCCGCGTTCCTTGTTTCTTGCTGCCCGATTCCTACTCTGGCTCGAACTTCAGAAGTGCTATTTCGGACGTAACGCTATCGTAAGCGGCCTTCACCGGCATGTCTACCCTGGCGCCTTCCGGCGCGCAGTTGACGAGGTTCGTTGTGACGCGCGGGCCTTCTTCCAGCTCGACGATCGCAAAGATGTATGGCACCTCTTGTGCGAATGCGGGGTTCATAGCCCGGCGAACGATGGTGTAAGAGTAGACGCGCCCGCGTCCGCTCACAGTCTGCCATTCCAGCCGGTCAGAGAGGCAGTGAGGGCAGACGCTACGCGGGTAGAAGACATATCGGGAGCAGGCGGCGCAGCGCTGAAGGCGCAATTCGCCGGCCTTCAGCCCTTCCCAGAAGGGCGCCGAGACGGCCGACGGCTCGGGAAGCGGTTTTGCGTACTGCGCGGCGGTGTCGCTCATTCGACAGCGAGTAGCAGCGAGACCTGCTCGCTCATGATGCCGCCGTTGCCGTTGACAAAGGCGACTTCGCAGTCCGCGACCTGGCGGTCGCCGGCGCGCTGCTGAAGCTGGCGGACCGCTTCCGTCACGTGGGACATACCGCCGGCGAGGCCCGGCTGGCCGAAGGAGAGCTGGCCGCCGTGTGTGTTGAGCGGCATGTCGCCTCGCCAGGTGAAGCCATGCTCCTCAACGAAGGGGCCGCCCTTGCCCTTGACGCAGAAACCGGCGTCTTCGAGGGTCACGAGCACGGTTATCGTGTAGCAATCGTAGACAGAGATGAGGTCTACGTCGTTGTGCGAGACGCCCGCCATCTTGAACGCTGTGGGCGCGGCCTGGGTGATCGGTGAGGTGGTGATGCTGTCCATTTGCGAGAGCATCATGCCTCGGGAGGACTCGCCAGCGCCGAGCAACCAGACCGGCTGGTTGCCAGACTCTTTTGCCAGCTCCGGCGAGACTACAACGAGGGCGGCGCCGCCGGTGCAGGGCCGCACGATCTCAAGGAGATGCAGCGGGTCCACGACGAGCGGCGAAGCGAGGACGTCGTCAATAGTGAGCGGCTTGCCGTAGAAGAGGGCATCGGGGTTGGCGCAGGCGTTCGTGCGCTGGTGGACGGCGATCTTCGCGAGCTGGCGGCTGGTGGTGCCGTATTCGTGCATGTGGCGGGCGGCGATCAGCGCATAGCCCGAGTTGACGCCCATCGGGCCGTACGGGACCTCGAACTCACGGTAGGGCAGTTGCTGGGCCGAGCGGCGGGCGCGCGGCGCGTAGAAGGTCTCGACGTCCGATGCCTCGCCGGTCACGCAGAGGACAGCGTTGGCGAGGCCGGACTGGATGGCGGCGGCCGCGCGCCAGACCATGCCGGCGGCCGAGGCGCCACCGAGATCGACGACGTTGCCGTATTTCGGGTGGATGCCGAGATATTCGCCGAGGATGGAGGGCCACATCTGCGCCTGCTCCGTGATCGGCTGGCCGATCAGCAGGCCGTCGATATCGCCGATCGACAGGCCGGCGTCGAGGATGGCATGTCGCGCGACGTCGGTCCAGATGCCGAGCGTGCTCTTGCCGTCCGGCGAGCGGGTGGGCTTCATCTCGCCGATTCCGGTGATGGCGGCGGCGCGCTTTAGGGTCATGAACGCCAAAAGCCAAGCAATCGAACGGGCGCATCTATGACAGGTTCACCTGTGACCTTATCGATTGTTATTCCCAACGAACCGAGGGCGATGGAGCCGATCTTCGGCTCCGCACCATCGAACTTATAAACCAGTGTGACCCCTTGCCTTCCCTCTGTCTCGATCAGCGCGGTTCCGAATTCGCAGTCTACCGTTTCTCCCGAAGGAGCCACAACTGGACTGACGTCTGCAGTCTCGATTCCCAGTTCGTTGGACACTCGAGAAGGGAGGACCAGCCACCGCACCATAGCCTCGACCAAGAATCGAGATCACGATAGTTTCGCTCCGCACCTTTGCCTCCGTGCACTCGAACGACTAAGCGAGCCATCTACAGCAGCACTAGGTTGTCACGGTGCACGACCTCGCTGCCGTAGTGGTGGCCGAGGGTCTCTTCGATGCGGTCTGAGCGGAGGCCGCGGATGCGCATGATTTCGTCGGACGCGTAGTTGGCGATTCCACAGGCGATGCGCCGTCCGTCGCTCTCGAGAACAGCCACCGCCTCGCCGCGCTGGAAGGCGCCCTGCACATCTTGCACGCCCGCCGGCAGCAGGCTGCGCCTGGCCTCACGCAGCACTTTCGCGGCGCCGCTGTCCACCACGATGCTGCCCTTCACGGAAAGGCCGGCGAGCATCCAGCGCTTGCGGCTTTCCATGCGCGTGACGGTGGCGGGAAACAGTGTTCCGATCGGCTCTCCGGCGGCGAGCCGGACGAGCACATCAGCCTCCGCGCCGGCGGCTATGACAGTATCGGCCCCGCCGCCGGTCGCGAGGCGCGCGGCCTGGAGCTTCGTGGCCATGCCGCCGACGCCGGGGCCCTCGAAGACGCCACCCGCCAGCGCTTCGATGCGCGGGTCGATCCGGTCGACGCGCGCGATCAGCTCGGCCATTGGATCGCGGCGCGGGTCGGCGGTGTGTAACCCGCCCGTGTCGGTCAGGAGCACCAGAACGTCGGCGTCCACCAGGTTGGCGACGAGCGCGGAGAGGTTATCGTTGTCCCCGATTTTCGCGCCCTCAATTTCGTCGACGGCGACGACGTCGTTTTCGTTGATCACCGGCACCACGCTCAACTCCAGCATGGCGAGCAGCGTATTGCGGGCGTTGAGGTAACCCTGGCGGTCACCGAGGTCGCGCCGGGTGAGCAGCGTCTGGGCGATCGTGATGCCGTGCTGGCCGAAGATCTCGCGGTAAGTCTGCATGAGATCGCTCTGTCCGACGGCAGCCAGGACCTGCCGGTAGGGCATGTCCTTTCGCTCCCGGCGATCGCGGAGGAGGTATCGACCGGCAGCGATGGCACCTGAGGTGACGACGATGACGTCGGCCGACTGCGCGTGAAGCTTCGCAACCTGCCCGACGAGATGCCGAATGACATCCGGGTTGAGGCGGTCCGTGCCCGCTGTTAGGACATTCGTGCCGAACTTGGCGACGATCCGACGATAGCGTAGCGGCGGCCCGCCGGCAGCGTCCCCGGCTGTCGCAGTTTTACGGCTGCCTTTAGCCACAATTTCGGCCGAATGCACGCATGTGCCGGATTATACGATGGGTTGGTGACCGCTACGCGAAGCGACGGTCCTGTGATAAAGTCGCGGGCAATGAGCCAATCGACACGAAGACTGGCGGTTGCGATGTCGGTACTAATCGCCGTACTGCTGGCAGTGAGGCTAGCGTCTGTTGCGAACGCTCAGCCGCCAGTGCGCGCAAGTTCGGGCGAGCTCATGCGCGCGACTGCAATCTCAGCGCCGACTGCGGGAGTGTCCGAGTTGAACCGCCAGCAGCCGGGCGGCAACCGTCAAGACGTGCTAGAAAAGGCGCTGCTCACGGTCGGCGGCAGGGCAGGCTCTCGCCACCCCACCGGCTGCATCGCGTGGTTCGGCACTAACGGTCGGCCCTGGCCCCCGCGAGCTCGGAATGACAACACGCTTGTTGGCGGGCTGGTTCCAACGGTTTTCTGTGTGATTTCCTACGGGGACTTTCATTTCTGTCCGCTAAATTTGAGGTCAGCAGATTAAGGGAGAGATTCGCAGACAATCGAGCGGCAAATCGGCTAAGGAGAAACACGGATGGAGCGGTTGGCCTACGGAATTGGGTGGCTCATGGGGCGTTTACATGGCGAGCGCGGACAAGACCTAATCGAGTACTCACTGCTCGGCGGGTTCATTGCACTGTCGCTGATGCTGGCTCTGGCGGTCGCTGTGGCCGTGCTCACGGGATCCCTCGAGGGCATGGTTACTGGTGTTGGAAACTGCGTCGACTGGAACCCGTCGAACGACTGCAATCCCTTCTAGGGCCGGCCCGGTCCTGAACGTTCCTACCGGAACTGCTCGACCGACGGAGGCAGACCGCCCGGACGGCACGATCCGCACCTCGATTAACTGAATCTCGTTGGCTCGCCTGTGGTTGCGTGGCCCAAACTGCGGGTCACGCGCTGGACGCCGGGGGCCTCCTTCGAGGCTGATATGATAAACGGTCTCTTCGGGGTTCGCGAAATGCAGAAGGCCCTCGCTAAAGGCGAGGGCCTGTCATTTACATGTTTGGACTACGCGGGCGCTACGGGTTCCTTGGCTTCGAGCTCGTTAAGCTCCTTCATCCAGCGGTCGAAGGTCTTCAGGCGCTCCTTGAGTTGCGCCTTCATCTCCTCCATTTGCTCGGTCTTCTGCTTCACGATGCTGTATTGGCCCTGGACGACGTCAATCGCACGCTCGAGCTGACGGCGCTTTTCGTCAATAGCGGAGTCGGGGCGGTACTGGGCACGCAGCTCGCGGAGGACCTCTTCGGCATCGACCATCTCCTTGATCTCGGCGAGCGCCACGCCGAGCAGGTCCTGCAGACGGCGGATGTGTTCGACGCGCTTAACGTCCTGCTCGGAGTAGAGGCGAAACCCGCCGTCCATGCGCGTAGGGGGACGGAGCAGGCCCTTTTCTTCGTAGAAGCGCAGGGTGCGTTGGGTGACGCCGGTGCGCTCGGCGACTTCGCCTATCTGGAGATACGCTTCATCCGGGTCCGGCACTGCAATTTCCCCTCGCCTGAGCTGTAAATCGTGGCCGATGCTCGAATGGGAGTATAGGCGCGGCTTAACGCCTACGTCAAGGTTAAGTTCTAGGCACGAAGCGCGACGAGCGGACAAGCAGGACAAGCGTGAGGACGTGCTGATTGGCGGGCGCTGAGATTCCTCGCCACCCCCCGATCCCTTTCGCTGAGCTCAGGGCGATTCGTGGGCCCCACCCCGCGAGCTCGGAATGACACGCTCTAGTCGTCGTCGAAGTCGTCGTCGTCGTGGTCATGGCCCGCCATTGAAGGTGCGGGGATCATTGCCTCCCGGCGCTCATCGGGCTTGCGGCCACGCGCCGGTAGGGCGGCGATCGCAGCACGCAACTTCTCGAGCTTTCCGAGCGAGGACGCCTCGATGATGAAGCCCGCCACTCCGGATTCTCGCAGTACTTGAACGCTCGCGGCCTCGGCATCGCCGGAGATTTCGACGAGGAGAGGCGCTCGGCCGAGAGCTGAGAAGCGGCGGAGCTCTAACAGACGTTCGATTGTGAGCGAGCCGTCCGGGGGAGGAGGGACGAGTGCGTCGAGGTTGAGGTCGCTCATGAGGCGGAGCCGAGTGTCGTCGGCGTCGGAGCGGATGAGGAGGATGAAGCCGATATTCTCTTCCAGGAGGGCGTCGGCCATGGCGGATTCGGCGTCGAGGACGACGAAATCGGCGCCTGCTTCGCGAAGGGACGTTATCTGTTCTCGCTCGGTCTTGTGGGGCCGGACGCCAAGGATGAGGCCGGGGGCCTTCTTGGCGAAGTCTTTGACCTTGCCAGCGTCCGCGCCTTCGATGATGACGGCGTCGGCGCCTTTTTTTACGGCCTCTTCCGCCTTGTTCGCGTCGTTTGCGTTGAGGCGCACGATGCAAAGGACCGTTGGCGAGACTGCGGCCGTTGAGGCGGCGCGGGCGGCGAAGCCGAGCGGGGCCGGGGCTGTGCGCCCAGCGCGGCGGATGGCGTCGGAGAGCTTGCTCACCGGGCCATTATCGCAGGCGAGGCTGGTGCATGGTAGGGGCGGTCGACGACGCGAGGACCGAAGTACGAGGTTCGAAGTACGAGGTTCGAAGTACGAGGTTCGAAGCACTGGATGTAAGAGATAAGCGATAAGGGATAAGGGTGGACAGTGCGCTATTATGGCGGCGCGAAGGAGGACGCATGGCAGAAGGCAGGTTGGCGGGCAAGAATGCGCTGGTTACTGGCGCCGGGTCCGGCATTGGGAAGGCGATCAGTGTGCTCTTTGGGAGAGAGGGCGCAAAGGTCATGGCCGCGGACATCAACGAGGAGGCGGCAAGCAGCGTCGCGGCGCAGATCGAGGACTCGGGGGACGAAGCGCGCTCGCTGCGGGCGGACACGAGCAGCGAGGACGAGGTGCGAGCGGCGATTGGGGCGGTAGTGGACGCCTGGGGGCGGATCGATATTCTCGTCAACAACGCCGGCATCGGCGGGCAGCAGTACACATGGGATCAGGTAATCGCCGTGAACCAGAGCGGGGTCTTCTACGGTTGCCTGCACGGGCTGGCGCAGATGCAGAAGCAGGGCGGAGGCGCGATCGTGAACACTGCCTCGATGGCGGGCCTGATCGGAGCCTTCGTGCCGGGCTTTCCGGGCGGCTTCGGATATGCCTACATCGCGGCGAAGCACGGCGTGCTCGGACTAACGAAGCAGTTCGGGCTGGACGGCGCGCCGCACAACGTTCGTGTGAACGCGATCTGCCCGGGCTGGATCGATACGCCGCTGATCGCGCCGCTAAAGGAGGCGCAGCCGATGTTGGACTGGGCGGTGCAGAACACGCCGATGGGCCGTCTGGGCCGCGCGGAGGAGATCGCGAAGGCGGCACTGTTCCTGGCCAGCGATGATTCGTCGTTCATGACCGGCGCGTACCTGGTCGTGGACGGAGGTTATACGGCGCGGTAAGCCGATGCCCGATATCGAGATTCAGCCGTTGACGCTTGAGCGCTGGAGTGACTTCGAGCAGCTGTTTGGGCCGCGCGGAGGGTACGCCGGCTGCTGGTGCATGTGGCCGCGGCTGCGCTCGAAGGACTGGGGTGCGAGCCGGTCAGCAGGGCGCAAGGAGGCGATGCGGGCGATCGTTCAGTCAGAGGAGCCGCCGGGGCTGCTGGCCTACCTAGACGGCGAGCCGGTGGGCTGGGTCTCGCTCGACCGGCGAGAAAGACTGGAGCACTTCGAGTACTCGCGGAAGGTGAAGGCGCTCGACCGCCCGGAAGGTCTGTGGTCGATCGTCTGCTTCGTAATCGACAAGGAGCACCGGAAACAGGGGTTGATGGGCCGGCTGCTGAAGGGAGCGCTCGATTACGTGCGGGAGCGCGGAGCGCTCGTGGTCGAGGCGTATCCGATCGAGGCACGGGGAGAGCTGAAGAGCTACCAAGGGTTCGAGGGAATCGCATCGGTGTTCGAGCGGGTGGGGTTTGTGCGGGTGGGAGGGACGGAGGCAAGGCCAGTGATGCGGAAGGAGCTGGCGTGACCGTCCGCGTGGGCATCGTGGGGTCGAGATTTGCAGCGAACCTGCACGCTCTCGGCTTGCGGCAGGCGCCGGGGGCGGAGCTGATGGCGGCGGCATCGCCGAACGCGGAGGACGCCTGGGAATTTCACCGGCGTTTCGAGATTCCGCACGTGTTCAAGGACTACAAGGACATGCTGGACAGCGGGTTCGTGGATGCTATTACGATCGCCTGTCCGAATGACCTGCATTGCGAGGTGACGCTTGCCGCGGCCTCGGCGGGCAAGCATGTGTTCGTCGACAAGCCGATGGCGTTGAACCCGGCGGAGTGCGAGCGGATGATCGAGGAATGCCGCCGGGCCGGCGTGATCTTGATGTACGGCGAGAACCTCTGTTTCGCACCGAAGTACGTGCGGGCGAAGGAGCTGGCCGACGAAGGCGCCCTCGGCGAGATTTATTACGTGCGCCAGCTGGAATGCCATTTCGGCCCGCACTCGGACTGGTTCTGGGACGTGAGCCGCTCCGGCGGCGGCGTGCTGATGGACATGGGCTGCCATTCGATCGCCTTTTCCCGCTGGGTATTCGCGAATGCGCCGATCGAAAGCGTTTACGCGGAGCTGGGGACGTTCGTCCACGGTGAGCGGACGCGCGGCGACGATCATTCCCTTGTCGTCATACGGTTTGGCCGCACGGAGCGCCACCGGCGGGGAGGTGTCGGCCTGGCGGAGAACTCGTGGGCGCGCGTGGGTGGGCTGGATGATCGCGCCGAGATCTTTGGGTCGGCCGGGATGACGGTGGCGGACATCGCGCGAGGGAACGCGCTCAATACATACAGCGGGCCGGGCTACCGCTATCCGGGCGAGAAGGCGCCGCGTTCCCGCGGCTGGTCGTGGACTTCGTTCGACGAGGCGTGGAGCTACGGTTTCCCGCAGGAGATGGCGCACTTTGTGGAGTGTATCGAGCAGGGCAAGCAGCCAGCGCTGACGGGGGAAGACGGCCGCGCGGTGCTCGACGTCATCTTCGCGGCGTACGAGTCGGCCCGGACTGGGCAGCGCGTCTCGCTGCCGTTCGAGACGGATTCGAAGAGGCCGATCGATCTGTGGCTGGGCGAGCTGATGTAGGGGCCCGCAAAATGCTCGTGAGGGACCGGGCAGGCTGAGCTGAGTTGTAAAGCTGCGAACAACCTTGACCGGCTGCGAACGGGATTCGGCCAGCAAACGTTATCGGGCGCGCAGCCTACCCACCTGAGGGCCGGCTGGTTGCTGTGAATCGAGCGGGCGCTAGACTAGGCGCGGTCGAGGGCGCGCTGCATCTCGGTTTCGTCGTACGCCCGCATCGTCTCGCTGTGGACGTTTCCGGCCGCCGCGATGTTGAATAGACCGGCGCTCATCGACTCCTCGTCCGGCGCCTCAATGACCGAGACGATGTCGTATTGGCCCTGCGTCCAGTAAGTCCCGATCGTCTTGAAGCCGCGCGCCTCGTTCGCCTTGCGGACGTCCGCGGCGCGTTTGACGGTGTCTTTGATCGACTTGAGACCCTGGTCTGTGAACCGGTAGAGCACTACGTAGCGGGGCATGGCGACCTCCTTTGGTTTGAGCGATTGGGTGCCACCAATTTTAGGCATCGTGCTGGATGGCGCAAGGGAGGGGCGGGAGAAAGAAGTCACGAGTTAGGAGCCAGGCGACGCCAGGCCGCGGGTTGCCTCGATACGCCTTACAGGCTACTCGGCACGAACGGGGCGTTGTTCACGGCTTCAGGGCGAGGCACTAACCACAGAGAGGGGTCCTAACCGTATTCCAGCCGATATCTATTGAGAACCGGTTAGCCGATTCGTTGGGTGCCTCGCCGCTACGGGAAACGATGGGGCGGGC
>VBEJ01000307.1 GCA_005882985.1 Chloroflexota bacterium | reverse complement strand
GAGTAGAGAAGAGGTGTTCCATGCTGGACTTGAACTCAAGCCCCCTACTATGGGAGGCGCAAATTGCCGAGCGTCACCGGGAAGTCGCCGCACTGACCGCTAAGGCTCGCTTGCGTGTCACACGCCGCTCGGCGCGGACCGCACTTGCTGATCTCCTTGCGCACCTGGCGCTGCACCTCGACGGGCGCGCCGTCGGCTCCGTGGTCGCCCGTCACCCAAACCCGGCCGGTCGCGGCTAGCCGGAACAAGGAGGGGTAATGGACCGGACTCGCCAACAACTGCCCCGCCGTGGGGGCGTCAGCTGATGTCTCTCAAGCACGCGCTCCTCGGCTTCATCAACTATGGACCAATGACCGGCTACGAACTCAAGAAGTTCTTCGACACCTCGGTCGCCCACTTCTGGAACGCGGAACTGAGTCAGATCTACCCAGCCCTCAAGCAACTCGAGGGCGACAGCCTCGTCGAAATGAAAGTCGAAGTCCAGGAAGACCGCCCCAACCGCAAGGTCTACTCGATTACGGAGCCCGGCCGCCGTGAGCTAATCGCCTGGCTCGCCAAGCCGGCGGAGCGCGAGCAGGTCAGAGAGCCTATCCTCATCAAGGTCTTCTTCGGGTCCTCACTGTCGAAACAAGATCTGATTTCCGTCCTCCAGAACTGCGCCGACGAGACGCGGACGGCCGTCACCTACCTCGAGCACGCGCATCAGTTTGTCGACAAATTCGTTGAGGCGATCGGCCTCCAACAGGAAGCCCTCTTCTGGCAGCTCACGATCGACTGCGGGCTGAAGGTCCACAGGGCCGAGTTGGAGTGGAGTGAAGACGCGATCCAGAAGGTCAAGGCCGCCGACGATTCCATTTTCGAAAATGAACAACATGGTTACGACGGCGTGAACGACGTCCGCTCGGCCATGGAAGCCCTCGACAGAGTCAAGTCGCTCATGCCCGGCGCCCTCGCCGGCGCCGACAAATACCTACCGTCGGCACAAGGCAAACCCGATCAGCAAGCCCGCGTACCAACAAGAACCAGGGCAGCCGCCCGCTGAACGAAAGGAGGCCCAAAATGAGAGGACGCTTCCGGCACTACGACAGCGATGACGCCTCGCTTACCGAGGAGGAAAAGCTCCGGCGCGAGGCCCGACACCGCGCGCACCAGCGAATGGGATTCCTGCAACACCTGGCCGTCTTCATTCCGGTGATGCTCCTCATCTTGGCCATCGACGTCCTGACCCCGGACGGTTGGTTCATCCAGTGGGTAGCCGGGATCTGGGGCGGCATTCTCGCCATCCACTTCCTGTACGCATTTATTCTCGATGACCTCCTCGGACCGTCTCTGGAACACCGCATTTTTGAGACACAACTCACAGCCTTGGAAGAACGCGCCCGCCGAAGATAGCCCTGCCCGACTAGCATCCGGGGCGCCGGAGCCCCGGGGAAGGAGAGCGAAAATGCTGCCTGGCCTCCGCGAGAACAGAGTCTTCCGGTTCACATATGCCGCGACGACCGCGGCCCGTATTCTGTCCGGCTACAAACTCCTTGCGATGCGAAAGAAGGGGATGTCGCTGGAAGAATACGACCGACGCCTGAGGGACCATCACCGCCGCAGTGCGCAGCGCATCTATCGTGGCGTCCTGCGCCTCCAGGGCCTCATGATCAAGATCGGCCAGACCATCGGCAGCCGCCCGGACGTCTTTCCCGAAGAGTACGCGAGCGTCCTCTCACTCCTCCAGGACAAGGTGCCGCCTCATCCCTGGAAAGAGATGAAGCCGCACATCGAGCGCGAGCTCGGCGGCCCGATCGAATCCGTCTTCGCCGAGTTCAACCGCAAGCCGGTCGCTGCCGCATCACTCGCGCAGGTCTACAAGGCGAAACTGAAGGATGGCCGTCAGGTCGCCGTCAAGGTCGTCTATCCGAACAGCCCCCGCCTCGTCCGCACCGATCTTCGCATCCTTCGTGGCCTCATCTGGCTGGAATCCCGCTTCAGCAACTACCCCCTCGAGCCCGTTTACAACGAGCTCGCCGCTAATGTCCCGCTCGAAGTCGATATGATCCACGAAGCCGAAGCGATGCGCGCCATCGCATCCACCCTTGCTTATCGCGACGATGTCGTGATTCCCGGGATCGTCGAGGAC
>VBEJ01000035.1 GCA_005882985.1 Chloroflexota bacterium | reverse complement strand
CCTTTCGAAGCGCATCGGGCTCGAAGTCTTGATCGAAGAGGTCGAGGCGCTCGCGCGTGTCGACGAGATCGCGGCCTGCTCGCCAAGGCTTGAAGCCCTCATCCTAGGCGTCGGCGACCTCTCGGCCAGCCAAGGCGTGCGCATGGGCCACCTCAGCGACTCGGCCCTCCGCTACCCCGGGGATATCTGGCACTATGCCCGCGTCCGCATGGTCGTGGCCGCACGGGCGAATGGTTTAGACGCGATCGACGGCCCCTTCCCCGACTACCGTGATGCCGATGCCTACCGCCGCGAGGCCACTCACGGCAGCACGCTCGGTTGTGTCGGCAAGTGGGCGATCCACCCGGACCAGGTGCCGATCGCTAATGAAGTCTTCGCACCGACTGAGAAAGAGATCGCGCTGGCGAAGCGCATGGTGGACGCCTATAACGCCGCCCAGAGCGGCGGCACCGGCGCGGGCAGCGCTTCCGGCGTATTGGTCGATGCGGCTACGGTCCGCATCTTCCAGGCGGTGCTCAAGCGCCACGGGCTCGTCCGGGGCGCGTAGGGACGCAGCACGCGGGCTAACAGCCTCGTCCCAAAATGGTCGGCTTCTCACGAGTGACAACAACCATCTCGATCGAACGTTGCTGCGCCCTAAACCAGGCCTGAACCGTATAATCTACCTTCCGCGGAAGCGCATGCGCTCGCGGTTCTGCTTGTGAATCTGCTTCCAGCGCTTACGTTCCGCGAGTTCCAGCGCCTTGTCCCGCCGGCGCGCCACGAAGTCAATCTCGCGCTCGAGCTTCCGATAGCTCGCGAAACGCTCCTCCGGCAGGTCGCCCCCTTCGATGGCGTCGCGGACGGCGCACCCCGGCTCTCCCGCGTGATGGCAGTCGCGGAAAGCGCACTCCCAGGCGAACGCATCGACATCAGCGAAGCTGCGGTCGAGTCCGTCCTCAGCATGCCAAAGCGTCAGTTCGCGCAGGCCCGGGGTATCGATTACAACAGCACCACCCGGAATAAGGACGAGCTGCCGGGACGTTGTCGTATGCCGGCCCTTGCCATCAGCGCGGATGTCGCGCACCACCTGGGTCGGATCGCCGAGCAGGCAGTTGAGTAGGCTCGACTTGCCGACGCCTTGCGCCGCTCTGCCATGCCACCGTCAGGTAGCGCTCGATGCGGCGCGGGTTGCAATCACGGTTCAGCGCGCCTACGACGAAGACCGCGTCCACGTAGGCAGCCAAGACCTGCTCCTCGGTCCGCTGGCTTCGCGGGTTCGGCGACGGTCTCATTCTCGAGAGCTGGGTCCGTCGCTCGAACATCCGACGATGACGCCTCGGTCCTCGCCGGGCAGCCGCTCGACGAGCACCCAGTCTCCGGCTGCAGGCAGTCCCTCGGACATAGCGGCTTCGTGGAGCAAGCGGCCGCGAATCGAAGCAGTGAGCGGGCCAGCCTCCGTTGAGACGTGATACGCACCCTTCATCGCCTCTGACACACGTGCGGGAGATGCTCCGCCTACATCAGTTCTGTTGAGTTGTTGCTGAAAGAATGGACCCCAACCGAGCTCTTCCAATGAAAACACGGGTCTCTTCTTGTCGTTATCGAAAGCTTGGACAAGCAGGCAGGCGGATGGACCCGTGTCGACTCGAGGAGCTTGTAGGCGTTGTCGCCTAGCGAAGCAAAGCGGAAGACACGGGCTCGCCCGCGGGAACGGTCACATGCACGGTATTCATTCTGACGAGCCCTCCTTCCGTAATTTGCTGCCGCTTAAGCTAGCGAACGCTGCGGAAAATGTCAATGCAGCCATAAACCTGGCCCCTCGCTCGAGGGGAATTCCACAGCGAGTTGCGTTACGCACGCGGCCAGGACAAGTGATTGCCGCACTGGAGACAGACCAACTCTACATCGCCCAGGTAGTCCTCGCGCAGAAGATCGCCGCCGCAGCGCGGGCAGCGCTTGAAAGCGACCGTCCTCGGCGACATGCGTGGAACTGCCTCGGGCCTCACGCGCGACAGACCGGCCCAGGCGTGGCTACGCCGGGGAGCGGGCCGGCGATGAGTGGTCGTGGATATGCGCCTCGCGCTCGTGATGCTCTTCTTCGTCCGTGCGGCTGTAGTCATGGCTGTGCGTCAACTCCGTGTGGTTGTGGTCGTGTGTGTGCCAATAAGTCCGGTGGTCCCACTCGCCCAACACTTTCCCACCATGGTGATGAGAAACGTGATAGTGATCGTGCGTATGGGTCACCGAGGGATGGACATGTTGCGGCTCTTTCCCTTCCCCTTGCGTGTACTGTGTTTTATTCGTCAGCGTCATCCGTTCCTCCCTTCTGCCCTGCCACGAACGCCCGAAAGTTTACGCACACTGTCATAGCGGCCGAATCAACGGCCTACACAGCCGCCGTTGCAGAACTCTATCAGGATGATTGCGAGAAAAAGTTAACCGGCACCGGTAAGCGATTAATTGACTTACTAGGCAACCCCAGCGAACATTGCTTCGTTGGGAAGGAGGGATGATCCAATGCTGAGAATCGTGACGGTGCTCATGGCTGCGGCATTCGGCGGGCTACTCGCCTATTTCTTCGATCCGGATGGAGGCCGCGGACGGCGCGCGAAGGCCCGCGATCGGTTGGAAGCCTACTTCCGCCGCAACGCCGACGCCATGGAACGACGCGGACGTTATGCCGCCTCTCGGGCAGAAGGACTGGGGCACCAGATTGAGAACGCGATCGCCCCGGAGTACGAACCAGAACCCAACGATGCCACACTCACACAACGCGTCGAAAGCCAGATCCTGCGCGGTCGCGACGTTCCGAAGGGGGCGATCAACATCAACGCCGAAGAGGGAGTCGTCGTCCTGCGCGGGGAGCTGGACCGGCCGGAGCAAATCCGAGAGCTGGAGGACGCCGCCGCTCATGTGAAAGGCGTGCGCGCGGTCAGGAATCTGCTTCACCTGCGCAACACGCCTGCGCCCAATATTCGGACGCCTTAAGACGCGCCAGCCTTGGCGAAGCTCCCTGCCAGTTCTGCAGTGCGGTCGAGGTGGGCTGTGGCTTCCGCCTCCGGCACCGGCGGCAGCCAGAAAGTGCAGCGCTCAACGCCGATGTCTGCATAGTGGGCGATTACTTCCTCCCGCGGTTGCGTGCCGTAGACGGTCACTGGTATCCGCCCGCGTCCGGCCTGCTCCGCCATCTCGTTGAGCCGCCGAATCCGATCCGCCAGCGGCTCCTGGCTTCTCGCCGCAATCGGCAACCAGCCGTCGCCGTACTCTACGACTCGACCGAACGTGCCTGGACCGTCGCCGCCGACGTAGATCGGCGGATGCGGCTTCTGCACCGGCTTGGGCCATGACCAGATCGGGTCGAAGTCCACGTATTTGCCGTGGTACTCGGCCTCGTCTTTCGTCCAGATCTCCTTCATCGCCAGGATCCGTTCCCGCATTAGCGGAAACCTCGTCCTGGGATCGGTCCCGTGGTTCTCCATCTCCTCCCGGTTCCAACCGCCGCCGACGCCGAAGATCACTCGGCCGCCCGAAATGAAGTCGAGGCTCGCAACCTCCTTCGCGAGAATGATTGGGTCGCGCTCGACCACCAGACATATGCCGGTCCCAAGCATCAGCTTCTCGGTCGTCGCCGCCACAGCCGCCAGCGCGACGAACAGATCGTACGTGTACGAGTATTCGCGCGGAAGCTCCGCGCCGCCGGGCCAGGGCGTGCGGCGGCTCGTCGGGATGTGTGTGTGCTCGGGGAAGAAGAGCGATTCGAACCCACGCTCCTCGACCGCGCGTCCGAGCGTGACAGGATCGATGGCGTAGTCGGTGGGGAACATGACGATACCGAACTTCACGAGGCGACCTCCTGCTAGATGGAATGCAGCGGAATTATATCAGGACAGCTCGACCGTGCCGTTTGGCGTCTCCAGCGTTGCGATGAGTCGCGGTGTGTCACCTTCCGAGACGCGGAACTCCACGCCGAGCGCCTGAAGTATGTCGATGACGGTGTCCGGCTGCGGATGTTCCGCCCTTAGCGAGACGAACCGGCAGCCCTTCGGGGCCGTCGCGGACGGATGCGGTTCCGACAGCCAGCGAATGAGAAACGGGACGATCCCACCGCCCGCCGGTTCTTGCCTTACGACGAGTTGCCAGCCGAGATGGCTGCCGTCTGGAAGATCGCGGCCGCCGGCAATCATCTCGCCGGGGTCATAGCCGGCCGCCCGCGCCCCCTCGACACGCTGTTCGATGTCGTCCACAGGCACAGCCCACGCCACAAGCCGCGGCTCCGTAAGTGTCTCGAGGCCGAAGGGCAGAGCTCCCGATGGCGCCTCGATACCCGGCACACGAGCGATGACCTCCAGATAGCTTCGGGCTCCCAGTGAAAGCAACGCGTTGTGCGTTAGCCCTCCGCCGTGAGTGCCGCCGGAAGCAGGCCTCACCCCAACCTGACGCTCGATTTCGTCCACAGCGCGTTCGAGGTCGGGTACTGCATACACGAGGTGGTCGAGCATCAGGGCACCGATGATAGCAGACGCCCATTTACCACGTGGCGCCCGCTCACGTTTATCTAGAGTGGCACCATGAGCAGACGAAGGTATACCTATAGCTACTCACCGTCCCCGAGGCGTGAGCGCCGAGTCCGGATGGCCAACATGAGAAGGAGCCGCCGCCGGCCATCTCGGCCGCCGCCGTCGCCGTGCTCGAAGAGCCATGCGGCGCGCTCGTACACAGCTTTAATGCCCATGCCCACCTCCCGCCCGCGAGCCTCACCAAGATCGTCACTGCGCTGGTTGCCGATGAACGCGTCGACCTCGCTCAGACCGTGCAGGTGACGGTCGACGGCGCCGCGTTATCGGCCGCCACCGATGCGACCGTGATGGGCCTTGTGCCGGGGCAGACTCTGGGCATGGTCGACCTCCTCTACGGCCTGCTGTTGCCTTCGGGCAATGACGCCGCGCTACAGATCGCCCAGCAGGTCGCGGGTAACGTGAAGGCGTTCGCAGACCTAATGAAC
This sequence comes from Chloroflexota bacterium, assembly GCA_005882985.1. Taxonomy (GTDB): domain Bacteria; phylum Chloroflexota; class Dehalococcoidia; order SM23-28-2; family RBG-16-64-32; genus CF-163. Next base: position 10,784 of record VBEJ01000035.1, on the reverse strand, counting down.
GCCCGCGTCGCCGAGGCCGGGCTCAAGGACACTCACTTCGTGAACCCGCACGGACTCGATGCGGCCGACCACTACACTTCCGCCTACGATATCGCCGTGCTCGGCAATCTGCTTCTACAGAAACCAGACCTGGCGTTCATCGTGGGCACCCGGACTTATCAGCCGAATTGGGACGGGCCGCGCGTGGACAACCTAAACCAACTCCTCGGGCAATATCCGGGCGCCATCGGCGTCAAGACAGGCTACACGCTCACGGCCGGCCATACGATTGTCGCCGCGGCCGAGCGTAATGGCAGGCGATTCATCGTCTCCGTCCTCGGGAGTGGCGATAATTTTGGCGACGCGACGAAACTGCTCGACTGGGCCTTTACCAGTGCGCCCTCGTCTTGCGCAAAGGCGGGCACGAGCCAGGTCGCGGCACGCTAAGGACCTCGCTCAGTTCACGCTTGCGGGCACGAACACGGGCAACGGCTGCTCGGGATAGTCTTCCCACTCGAGCGTCACCGGCATATCGATGATCGAGCGTTTGTCGGGCAGGCGGGTTTGAGACCTGCCCCTACGGCAGGCTCTGTAGAAACTCCAGGAGCACCCGATTGAAGGCGTGCGGCTGGTCCATATTCGAAGAGTGACCGGCGTCCTGGATAACCTCGAGCCGCGCGTTGGGGATCTTGTTCGCCATGTACTGGCTGCCCGCCATGAAAGGCTCATCCCGCTCACCGATTACGATCAGCGCTGGGACTTTGATGTCGGCGAGCGAGTCGATCACCCGCGAATCGAACTGCGCCAGCATACCGCGTCCGGAGTGAGCCAGCCCCATCGCTGAACGGTGGTCCCTCAACGTCGCTCGCACCTCCGGACTCTGGCTCGCCGCTTTCAGCCCGTTGTGCTCGAAATTGAGCGCCTGCTTGTCGGCCCGCCGGTTCCAGACCGCTCTTCCCTCCGGATTGCGATAGCCCGGGCCGGTATCGCACAGCACCAACGCCCGCACACGCTCCGGATGCGTCAGGTAGAACGCCAGCGACATGTACCCGCCGAGTGAGAGTCCGCCTACAACGGCCTGCTCCGTCGAGAGCATGTCCAGCAGCACCGTCATGTCCTGCACGGTGAGCGCTTCCGAGTACTGCGCCGGATCGTCCGGGCTATCCGTGCCACCGTGACCTCGCATATCCCAGGTGATGAGGCGATATCCGGCGTCGTTCAAGGCCTGTCGCTGCGGCGACCACATCCGGCCCGTCGCGGCGTACCCGTGCGTCAGAAATACGGCCGGGCCGCTCCCGCTATCTTCGTATCGGAGGTTGATCTCGTTTATTTTCGCTTCTGCCATTGATGGGCGTTGTTCCTCGCTCCTGGCTTCGCGTCTCCTATTGGTATGGCGTGAAATATCGGCCAAGCGGCTGACTGCCCTCGAAGGGAGCACCAAGCGTAGTCGCCAGCGCTTACGCCGTCCGGCGGCTCCGTCCGCTATACTCTCAGGGGCGGTGGGCAATGTCCAGCCTGGAGGGCATCTGGGAGCCAGAAGAAGTGCCTCATCTCGCTGCAGGCCTCTACCTCCTGATCTTCAGCTATTTCGCCAACGCCCAGCTACTCGAGACAGTCGTTGGTAAGGACCCCCTCGGCCCCGAGGCGGTCGAGCGCCAGCGGCGATTCTCAAGACCGCGATCGCGCAGCTTTTCGGCATCGACGGCTCGCCGCCGAAGGAGGTTTAGTATGACGACAGCGGACGGACGCACAACTACTCTTGCCGACATCGACCTCTACAACCCGGACAACTTCGTCTACGGCGTTCCCTATCACCAATTCAAGGCCCTGCGCAAAGAAGCGCCAGTCTACCGCCATGTAGAGCCCTACGGTCCGGGATTCTGGGCCCTCACTAAGTACGACGACGTCGTCAAAGTGTCTCTCGACTCAGCCACATTCTCGTCCGAGCAGATGGGCACAAACATCCCTGACCCGCCACAGGACAGTCTGGCCTTCCTCCGTATGATCATGCTCAACATGGACCCGCCCAAGCACACCAAGTACCGGCGACTAGTCAGCAAAGGGTTCACGCCGAAGATCGTTGTCGCGATAGAACCGCACGTCCGGAAAATCGCGAACGAGATCATTGACCGGGTCGCTGAGCGAGGCGAAAGCGATTTCGTGAACGACATCGCCGCCGAGCTGCCCCTGCAGGTCATCCTCGAGCTTATGGGCATCCCGGTCGAAGACCGGCACATGGTTTTCGAGTGGAGCAACCGGATGATCGGCTTCGACGATCCCGAGTTCCAATCTTCCCCGGCGGACGGCCAGGCCGCCGCCACTCAGATGTTTATGTACGCGAACCAACTCGCCGTGGACCGCAAGCAACGTCCCCGTGACGACTTGATCAGCACGCTCATGCGCGCTGAGGTAGACGGCGAGGCGCTTACCGAACCCGAGTTCAATGCGTTCTTCGTGCTGTTGTCCGTCGCCGGCAACGAGACGACCCGTAATCTAATCTCGGGCGGGATGCTGGCTCTCCTCGAACACCCCGACCAGCGCGATCGCCTTCTCGCAGATTCGTCGTTGATACCGGCAGCGGTCGAAGAGATGCTCCGCTGGGTGACGCCCGTCATCTACTTCCGCCGCACTGTCACCAAGGACACGGAGATCCGGGGCCAAAGGATCCGCGAGGGGGAAAAGGTGGTGATGTACTATGGCTCGGCCAATAGGGACGAAGATGTCTTCCCCAATGGCGATATCTTCGATGTCTCTCGCGACCCAAATCCGCACGTTACCTTCGGGCCCGGCGGCTCCCACTTCTGCCTCGGCGCCAGCCTCGCCCGCCTCGAGATACGCGTGATGTTCGAGGAGCTACTCCGCCGCCTCCCGGATATCGAGCAGGCCGGCCCCATCCGCAGGCTACGCTCCAACTTCATCGCCGGGATCAAGCAGATGCCTGTTCAGTTCGGCCGACAGGCAACTGCCAGCGGAAAAGACCGGATATGAGAACGGAGATCTGCGAGACCTTCGGCATCTAGTTTCCGATTCAGTGGAACTGCCGGTGACGGACAGGGCTACCTAGAAAGTGCGGCGAGGCTCCCTAGGCGGGCAGCTCTACAGTCACTACGGTCCCCTCGCGAATTTTGCTTTCGACATCTATAGTGCCGCTGTGGGCCTCCACAATGTGGCGCGCGATAGCCAGGCCCAGTCCAGTCCCGCCTGATTCGCGCGAACGCGCCTCATCCACCCGGTAGAAGCGGTCGAAGACGTGAGGCAGCGCCTCAGAGGGTATGCCCGGGCCGTTGTCCGAGACCGTGATGATCGCCTTCCTGTGCTCCTTCCGCACGGACACGTCAATCCGGCCGCCCGCATCTGTGTATTTGACAGCGTTGTCCAAGAGCACTGTCAGAAGTTCACGCAGCCGGCTCGGGTCTCCGCTAAGTGAGATGTCCGAGTTCAGCTGCGCATTTAGGGAGATCTCCCTGGCCTCTGCGAGTGATCTCATCGAGCGCGTCACCTGGTCTACGAGCTCGTTGAGCGAGACTTCAGCCGTCAACACCGTTCGCTGACCGGCATCCGCCTCCGCTAGCGTCAGCATCTGGTCCACCATCCGTCCCAGCCGGTCTGACTCGCTCAAGATGTCGTCCAGTGCAACTTGATCGCTGCCAGCCGTCTGCGCCGTATCCGGCTCGAAGTGTCGCTTCAAAAGCTCCGCATTAGTGCGTACCACAGCGACCGGCGTCCGCAGCTCATGCGAAGCGTCAGCGATGAAAATCCGCTGGGACTCCATCGCGGTCTTTATCGGGCGCAACGCCCGGCCCGAGAGGAGGTATCCGCCCGCAACGGCTGGCACAATGCTCGCGGCGAGCACCGCCAGAAGGATGATTCTCAGCTGGGACAGCGCTGCCTCTTCGGGCTCGATGCTGCGCCCAATCTGCACCAGCGCTCCGCCCCCGCCGGACACGGTCACAGGAAAGACATAGACGCGCTGGGGCTCGCCCTTAGATGACTTTGTATCAGTGAACGTATCGCCGTTGTCAACAGCCTTAACGAGCGTTGCGGTCGAAGGCAACGCCTCAGAATCAAGGTATGGAGAGCTACTCAGGATCTGACCATCGGCATTTGAGATCGCGTAAAAATAGCCGCCCGGATCGAACTCGGACCCAGATCCGGGCGGCCCTCTATCGGGCTCTTCGTGGGGGCCGCGCTGGAACAGGACGAGGTCGCTTCGCGCCCGGTCCTCGAGGTCGTGGTCGACGCGACCGTAGATTACCGATCGGGTCGTCAGGTAGACGACTATCCCGCAGGCGATAAGCACAACGACGAGGACGCCGGTGAAAACGAACGTCAGCCGCCAGCGGGCCGCCGAGAACATTACTCGCCCAGCAAATAGCCGACGCCGCGGATGCTCTTGATTTCGACAGGTACCTTCAGCTGCTTGAACTTACGTCGGAGGTAAGTCACATAGACCGCCACCAGGTTCGACTCCGGCCACGAATCGTAACCCCAAACGTGGTCGAGTATCTGTGCCTGCGTTAAGACCCTTCCCTCATGGCGCATCAGGAACTCGAGTAACGCGAACTCAGTCGGACTGACTTCGATCATGCGCCCGTCATATTGGACACGACGCCGCCTGAGGTCCAGCTCGAGGCCATAAGCCTCCAGCCGATCCACTTCGCGCACCTCGATCTGACGCCTCGCTAGCGCCCGAAGCCGCGCCATGAGTTCGCGGAAGGCGAATGGCTTCGGCAGGTAGTCGTCGGCTCCCGCGTCCAGCCCCTGCACACGATCGCCAACCGTTGTACGAGCCGTCAGCATCAGGACGGGTATGTCGATGTGATTGCCACGGAGCGAGCGACAAACGGCAATGCCGTCGAGCTGCGGTAGCATTACGTCAAGGATGATGACGTCGTAAGGGTTCCCCAACCCTAATTCGAGCCCGCGCCGGCCGTCGTAAGCCGCCTCGACCTCGTGTCCGTCCTCATCGAGCATTGTGGACAATGCCCTAGACAGTTTTCGGTCGTCCTCAACAAGCAGGATCTTCACTGTGGTTGCCTCTGTACTTAGTTTCCGTCGTCAATATTAAAGAAAGATTGGAGTTCCATGCTTGATCGAGCCGTGCACACTTTACAGATGACAGAACCGAACGTTCGCCGAAGCGACCGGCTTTAGTGGCGCGGCGGGGAGGCATCACACCTCCCCGCCGGATTTGGTCATCCGTATAACATCACGAGGGCCATTCCGCCAGCTGCACCTGAACGGACATTTGGTTCCCATTGCGAGCGACCGTCAATTCCACGTTGTCGCCTGGCTTCTTATTCTCGTCCAAATAGCCGGCGAGCTGTTCGAGTGTGGAGACGTCTTTGCCATCGACCGCGAGGATCGCATCGCCACCGGGCCGGACGGTCGAGCTGGAGGTTGCTTGGTTCTGTGAAGTGAACGCACCCTTTAGTCCGGCTTTCGAAGCCGGACCTCCGGCCGATACGAGCGTGACATACACGCCCTTCTGAGCATCGATGCTCGCTTCCTTAGCGACAGCCGGGGTGATGTCCACTCCCGCAATCCCCAGCCACGGGTGGCTGACAGTCTGGCCCGATTCCATTTGCGACACCGATTGCTTGGCCGTGTTGATCGCTACCGCAAATGCGATACCAACGTTCACGTTATCGCCGGTCGGGTTTTCCAGCAGCGTGTTGATGCCGATCACCTGGCCCTGAGAGTTCAAGAGGGGCCCTCCCGAATTGCCGGGGTTCACCGCTGCGTCCGTCTGGATCATGTTCCGGATCGGTCGCGTGTTCGCGCCGGTGCTGTATGTCCGGCCGGTCGCGCTCACGATGCCCTGCGTTAGCGTGCTTTCGAGGTTGAACGGATTACCAATCGCCAGGACCGGATCGCCGACCCGGAGAGCGTCGGAATCACCCAGCTGCGCTGGATGCAGCTGGAGGCCCGAGTCGGTGGCCTGAATGACCGCGAGGTCATTGGCGGGGTCTGTGCCCAGAACTTTAGCTGACGAAGTCGATCCATCGTAGAAGCGCACTTGTATATTTTGCGCGCCGTCGATTACGTGATTGTTCGTCAATATGCGGCCGTCTGAATCCAACACGACGCCCGTCCCGGTGCCCTGGGCTTGCTGTCCAAAGGGGCCTCCCGATTGGAGCGTACTCGTGATCTCGACAACAGACGGGCTCACGTTCTGATAGATGTCCGCGGCGCTTAGACCTTCGCTAGATAGCGCCGCCTCGGACCGGCTCGTGTCAGAGCTGGAATTCATCGTACTGCTCACGGCCGACTTGGTTGTACTGTTGCTGGATCCGCCGTCGAGCAACTTTGCGCCGGCAACACCGGCAACACTGCCAACAACCGCGGCTGTGACCGCTACCGCCGCCAGACTACGTACAAACATGACTCGGTCCTCCTTAGGCGGCCGGTCGCCCGGCCATCTCCTTGAAATAGAGCGCGGAATGCGCTGCCTGCGCGAAGTGGCCGGGGTCCTCGGGTACCAGCCGACCACACTGGAGGCAGCGCCATTCTGCGCCGTCGCTGAGGTCCAGGAAGGCGTCCCCACCGCAGCGACCGCATGCCGCAAGCCTGAAGCGGGGCCGGCGGTGGGGCCTCGCCGGGTTTCGGAATTTGCTCATCGAGTCCTCCTCCTTCTTTGCTTTCTGGATATCAGCGTAGGAATCGAAAATTAAGAGCGGCTTGGAGAAGGATTAGAGTTCGTCAATGACCTGGCTCCTTGCGGAATGCCCCAGAGGCAAAAAGATAGGGCCGATCGCTCGGCCCCTATCTCAGCCTCGGACAACGGCCTAGGTGCCGCTGCCAGCAGGCTCCCGCTGGAATGGAGCGCGGAACCGTGTACCCGGTCCACCGCTGCCGCTATCCGTGCTTCTACCATGGAACTGCAATCCACCCTCGGAGTTGATGGTGCTGTCGAGCTTGGCGTCGAGGTTCGCTGTCTTTTCGTTGAACTGCTCCTGGGTGATGTTCCCAGCGTCAAGCTCTGCCTGGAGATCGGCGGTGATCTTCTCCTTGAGCGCTGCCTTAAAGTCGGCTGTGCTCATGCCGTGCGCCTCGGCGATTTGCGCCAACGTCTGGCCTGACATTAGCTGCGTCCGTAATTCGTCTTCGCTAATGCCAAGGACCGCCGCCGCCGCTTCCTTCACCTGGTAACCTGCCCCGCCTCCACACCCGTGCTCCCCACCGGACTTCGGCGAAGTGCCCGGCGCAGGCGTGGGTGAAGTACCGCCTCCGCTTCCGTCGGTCGCCTGTGGAGTGGGCGTGGGCTCGTCGGTCTGCGCGGAGGTCAAGGCGCCGGTCGAGATCAGGACTCCAGCAGCGAGTGCGAACGCCCCTAGTCCAGCAATCATCCAGCTCTGTAACTTTGTCAATCGTCACCTCCTTTCGCATGGGTTGCATCGTGATCGGGGTACGATATTCAGTTGTTATGTTTAAGCAGACACCTCCTCGACTCGTATGCGGTGCGAGTTTCACTTTAGAAAGAGACGATTAAGCCTTGATTGAAAGAAGGCTAAAGTTCTCCAAACAATCGTCTTCGGCTATCCGAGCTCGAGTAGAGGGAATGCGCGGTGACTGCGCGGCGGGACGAGAAAATTCTGACGTCGGGTGGCAGTCAGAAAGCGTTCGAGTCCGTTGTCTTCTTCCTCCACGCCGTGGGTCTCGACGAGATCATTCGCTGCCTGGTTGCGCCGCATTGCGGCGAAGAAGTTGGTAGTCGGGACGAAGACGGTAAACTGTAGCTTCGGCTGGCTGCTTCCATCGGGCACGTCCATCGTGTCGAACCCCGGGCCGTCCATTCGGATATGCAGGGGTGTGCCCTTGGAGGTGCGGGACGAACGGTGAAGCGCAGCTAGGTGCCCCATGCGCCGCTTCCCTTCGAAGGTGTCGACTGCGGTCGCGTTGTGCAGCGCATCCTCGCGGCCCTGGAAGTCCGCGGCGAGAAAGGTTGGGCCTCCGCCATCGACGAATTGATCTGGGTTTCCGGTTGAGGGGATCAGGTTCGATCGGAACATGTACTGGACCCGCTCCGAATACATTTCGTCGTACCATTCGGCAAGGTCCAGGATGAGGTGGGACAGGTGCTGAATCGCGCCGTCGTAGAAGTAGTCACTCGCGCTCGTATTCGTGAAGCGGGCTTCTTCGCTACCTTGGAAGGCAACAATGGGGGCCGGGCCGGCGCCTGTGACATGCTGGTCCGCGAATCCCATCCACATCGGGCTATCGGGTGGAATGCGGCTTGCGTAAGGCAGGTTGTGGGCCTCGGCCACTTTTCGTGGCAAGCCGCGTTGGGCAAACATCATGCGGTTGGATGTGAAGTCGAAGAGGCCCCGAAATGCAGGCGTGGGGGAAAACTGGCCGTTCAGCCAATCAACGCCCTTCAGGCAGCTGTAAACGTCAAGAAGCGGCGAAAGAGTATCGCTGCGCATAGTGAACAGCAGATCGTTTCGCTCGATGGCCACGGGTACGTTAAACCGCACCTTCTGGACGCCGCGGTTCGTGCGAGAGACGTCCGTCGGCGATGGGATTGCTTCCTCCAGGGCGAAGCGGTTAGGGCTTGAAGCGAGCCGCGGCATGTGCTCCCGAACGAGCGCCTGGGGGAGCCGGCGGAAATACGGAAGCCCATAGGCTACGAACGTGAATACGCCTTCCGGCGAGAACGCGTAACGGTCCTCGATCATCGCAAGAGCCTCGCTAAGCACGCGCTGGTCGTCCCCGTTCGGCGTGCGCCTCAGGCGGGCTGTAATGAACGCGGTAAAGACTGGCCAAAGCGGAAGTCGATCCCGTTGATGGTTTCGACCGGGCCGAGGTAGTCGCCGATGTCAAATTGCACGGACGGCAGCGCTTTTGGAGCGGGATGGGCGAGACGCTTCGGCACCCAAGCGGAGCCGATCGCTCCGAGCGTAGCCATTGTTAGACCCGACGCGCCTAGTTTGAGAACAGATCGCCTGCTGACCTTCATTGTGCATTGTCCCCCGTGCGTCACACGATGGCCATCTAGCCATCCGCGCGGTCAAACGCTAGTGGAGGGAAATTAAGCTGAGGTTGGAAGAATCCTAAGATTCTCCAAACTAACGCCAGCGGCGAACGCGATTAACAATCGGTTGGCGTCGGGGAACCATGGCTGCTATACGGAGTCGCCGGCTTGAGCTAAGGGCATGCTTGCCCGAACACGCCCACCATTCGAGTGACGTCCGTGATATCGACGAACGTGTCCGGGGGATCGGGCGCGATGTTGTAGCGCGCTGGTGCCGGCGGGACGCTTTCACCAAACACATTTGTCAGAACAGAAACATCAGTGATATCGGAAAAACCGTCGTTGTTGATATCGGCGGGCCAGGCGTTCGTGCCGCAGCGGACGAGCGGATTCGTGCCGACCGACGTCTCGACCACATCCGAGAAGCCGTCGTTGTCGTCGTCCGGATCGCAGGCATCGCCGAGGCTATCGCCGTCGGTGTTGAGCTGGTCCGCGTTTACGACTGTGGGACAGTTGTCAACAGTGTTCGCCCAGCCGTCGGCGTCTGTGTCCGTTCCGATGACGACGTTGTCGCTGACAAAGACGACCTGCGAACCACCGTAGCTGAGAAGACCATCATCCCAGGTGTATGTGTTTGCATGGGTGGGATTAGCGATCACCAGCGCGCCCGCCGGGGACGAGCTGCCGAAAATCGTGACTTTCAGCTCTTCGGGCGCGCACATATTGGGAGGCATGCTGGCGTTTGCCAGGGTCACCTCTATTTGCCATTCGCGCGGCTGCGTGGTCTGGTCCACCACGAAGAGCATCTGCCACGTCCCATCAATGGTCGCCAACCATTCAGCCTGGCTGGGATCCGTAGGCGCCAGCGCCTGGTTGATCAAATTCCCTGGAGTTAAAGTGTCCACTGACCCGTTACAGCCCTTGTCGGCTTTGGCAGACACCTGCCCGACGACGTTGCCGACCGGATAGGTATCCCCAGCCGCGATCTGCCAGTCAATGGGAATAAAGGTATTAATGGAATCGATCAGGTTATTACCGACCGGCACGCTATGGACTATCGTCGTATTCGTGCGGACGCTCGTGTTAGCGTTCGAGACTGTCAAGTCGAACGACGGCGTAAATGGTGCGGCGAAGGCAGTGGAATTCCCAAGCAGCCATACGGCGGCAACTGACACGAGAACCAAGCCAACGCGGAGGCCTCCAAACATCGATAATCGCGTGTCGTCCGTCATCCTTGTTTGCAATCCAATCTATCTCAGCGTGTGCAGCCGCGTCACCCTATTATTGGCCGGGCTGGTGTCCTCGTCGTCCGGCCCAAGCCCGTCATCTGCGCCGTGGTCGGCCCGCGCGATAAGCGCGATCGCTGTCTGCGGTGGTCGGGGCGAGCAGGCGATGCGCAGCTTGAAGTCGAGCTTCCGCTCCTGGCCCGGCGCGTAGCTCGAAGTATTGTCCATGACCAGCCCTCCGGGCGCAGAGACGGAGAGACCCGTATCAAGATTCTGCGCCGTGCAGCCCGAGGGCAAGCCGACGATCTCTACGCTGCAGCGGATCGTGTCGGTGTGCGGACTGAGGCTCTGGCAGCGCGCCAGTACCTGGCGATCGACTGAGCCGTTCGCTCCCAAGCCGAGATCGCGGCCGCCCGTCGAGAACTTGCTCACGCGCACGTCGTGGTCGCACGCGTCACCGATCCCGTCGCCGTCTGAATCTGTTTGGGTGGGGTTGGCGTCGTTCGGGCAGTTGTCAGAGGCATTCGGAACGCCGTCGCCGTCCCGATCCGGGTCGCATGCATCGCCGATGCCGTCACCATCGATGTCGCTTTGGGTGGGGTTGG
>VBEJ01000119.1 GCA_005882985.1 Chloroflexota bacterium | reverse complement strand
ACGCCGTCGCCTTCGCTTACCTCCTCCGTTACGTCTCCGACGTTCCGACAACCCTCAGAGGCCTCGCTCGCCTTCTGAAGCCCGGCGGCATGATTGCCTCACTCGATTTCGCGATCCCGCGCGGGGTCTGGTACCCACTCTGGCGGCTCTACACAGACGTCGCTCTGCCCTCCTATGGCCGCCTCTTTTCCCGCCACTGGCGGGATGTCGGCGCTTTCCTCGGGCCGAGCATCCGCGGCTTCTACAGCCGCTGGCCGGAGGAGCGGTTGCTGGACGCGTGGCGGGACGCCGGCTTCGCGGACGTGCGTTCGCGCCGCCTCTCGCTCGGGGGCGCAGTTGTGGTCTGGGGAACGAAGGCGAAATGAAGGTGCGCGCAACGGGACGGCGTCGAGACGTTCGACCTCAGCCTCGCCAATCCGCGGAAACCGTACCGGCACATGAAGGCAAACCGACCGAGGCCGTTGTCGATGCTGCGGAACGCCGCCCCCCCGCGGTGCGAGAAGGCGCCCGCCCCACGTTCTACGCCCTCCGGCACGGTGGCTGGCGCGACTACATCACGCTCTTGCACCCGCCCTACACGTTCTGGCACCTGAGTTATGTCATCCTCGGTGCGGCGCTTTCCCCGGCCGTGCGCTACGACCGGCTGGCCGCGACGCTTCTCGCCTTCTTCCTTGCCGTCGGCGTTGCGGCGCATGCCCTCGACGAACTGAACGGCAGGCCCCTTCAGACGCGTATTCCGCGATTCGCCTTAGCCGCTCGTCGGCGCGGTAGCGGTGTTCGCGTTGAGCCTCGCACAGCGCGTGCTTAGCCGCCGGGTCCGCGCGGTACGGCGGCAGGTCCGCAGCATCGAGGGACGCGTGGTGTACGCCGACGGCACGATGGAAGACATCGGCCGCGCCTGGGCGCTCGCCGCCGACGAGCGGGCGCTCCTGCTCCTGGCGTGCGCGATGCCCGGCCTCAGCATTGCGGCGCTCCTCACTCGGGTGTAGCGCCGACGTCGGCGCTGGCGGCGACTACGTTCCGCGTCCGTCTAGAGACGTTTTCCATTGCGGCTATAGGCAAAGGAGCAGTCATGATCAACCAACTCGAACGCTGGGCTCCCCTCGGTGGGATCATCTTCGTGGTACTACTGGTCATCGGTGTCGGACTGATAGGCGATCATCCTGATCCTGATGAGCCCAACCAGAACATTTCCGATTACCTCGGCGACAGTGGCGCCCACACCCGCAACATTATCGGGGCCTACCTTTGGGCAGTGGCCGGCATTGCTTTTCTCTGGTTCCTGACGTACCTGCGCGGAATCCTCCGGGCAGCCGAAGGGGCACCGGGGACCCTGTCGAACCTTGGGTTTGCGTCGGGGTTAGCGTTCACTGTTCTCCTGATGGCGGGTGGCGCAACGATTGCCGCCGTGGCCGGCGCCATTGAATTTCGGGATGCGCCGATTACCGACCAGGACTTAGTCAGGACTCTCCCGCAAATGGGCTACGCGATGGTGCTGCTTGGAGGAGGGTTCGCCGCCCTCGTGCTCGTTCTCACGACTTCGATCATCGGCCTGCAGACCGGCGTCTTACCCTCGTGGCTCGCCTGGCTCGGGGTCGCAGCAGCCATAATACTGCTCCTTGCGGTCTTCTTCTTGCCGATGGTCGCGCTGCTAATCTGGGTCCTCGCCGTCTCTGGCGTCCTCCTAACGCGCAGAGAGCAGACGACGATAGCCGCGGCTTAGAGCCGCAGAGACTCCATCCGCCGCACGCCTTCTTCCAGGCGCTCGTCAGGGATTGTGAGTGAGAGGCGGACGTATCCTTCGCCGCTCGGTCCGTAGCCGATACCCGGTGTGACCACGACGCCGGCTTCGTCGAGTAGCCGCGTTGCGAACTGGACGCTTGTCGTGCCTTCAGGCACCCTGGCCCAAATGTAGAGGCTTGCCCGAGGCGGCCGTATCCGCAGCCCCATCTTCGTCAGCGCCGCCGCTAGACGGTCTCGGCGCCGCTGGTAGATGCGGTTGTGCTCCTCGATGCAGTCCTGCGGGCCTTCCAGCGCGGCGATCGCCATCCTCTGGATAGCCTGCGGGATGCCCGAGTCGAGGTTGGACTTCACTCGCATCAGCGCATCGATCACCGTCGTATTGCCGGCCGCCAGGCCAATCCGCCAGCCCGTCATGTTGTACGTCTTCGAGAGCGAGTGAAACTCGATACCAGTCTCCCGCGCGCCGTCGGCTTGCAGAAGGCTCGGCGGCCGGTAACCATCGAACGCTACTTCGGAGTACGGGCCGTCGTGCAGAATTGCGATGTCGTATCTTCGCGCGAAAGCAACCGCGCGCTCGAAGAATTCAAGGTCCGCCACAGCCCCGGTCGGATTATTCGGGTAGTTCAACCACAGTGTCTTCGCCCCCCGGGCGATCTGCTCTGGCACTGCATCCAGGTCCGGCAGGAACTCGTTCTCCTCTGTCAGCGGCAAGTAATAAGGCTCGCCGCCGGCGAGCACCGTTCCCACCGCGTACACCGGGTATCCCGGATCTGGGACCAATGCGACATCCCCGGGCTCGATGAAGCACAGAGCGATGTGACCGATCCCTTCCTTCGAACCGATTAGCGGCAGAATTTCGCGCTGCGGGTCGAGTTCGACGCTGAAACGGCGTTTGTACCAGCGGGACATCGCCTCCCGCAACTCCGGCAGCCCCTCGCTTTCCGGGTAGCGATGGTTGGCCGGATCGCGAGCGGCTTCCGCCAAAGCATCGATGATGTGCTCCGGCGTCGGAAGGTCGGGATCGCCGATGGCGAAGGAGATGACATCAACACCTTGCGTCCGCTTCTCGGCGATCTTGCGGCTGATTTCGGCGAAGAGATAAGCGGGCAGTTCTTCGACCCGCTGCGCTAGTCTCATTGGACCGATAGCCAATGCTTAAGTTGCCGCCAGACCGCGAGCTTGTCCTCCAGCTTTAGCCGCGCATGCCGCGGGCTCGTCGATGGGAACTGCCGCCACTCGACGCTCCCATCCTCGAAGAGGTCGGGAACGAAGATGCGGGCTGTTCGCAGGGCCGTCCCGCCGTTGAACGCGATATGCCGGACGTGCGGGTGGTCGCGCAGCAGACTCAATAGTGGATTGGCGGTTGCGTCCTGGATCGCGTCGTCCCCGCTACCCTCGCGGCTGCACTCCGCGATCACGTCCCAGACGGCCACCCCGCTTGCAATCAGCGCCATCGTTCGCCCGCGGTAAGGCGCCTGCGGGTCAAACTCGAACAGCTTCGCCATGATCTGCCAGAAATGGTTCTGTGCGTTCCCGTAGTACTCCTGCTTCGCGAGCGATTGCTTGCTCGGAAACGAACCCAGCACAAGGACACGCGAGCATTCGTCGATCAGCGGCGGCAGACCGGTCAGCACCGGCCACAGTTCAGTCGCCGACAAACGGGTGCTCCTGCGCCACAAACGCCAGCGAGCGCGAGAAGTCGATGAAGCGCTTCTCGTCCTCGTACAGCTCCCGCGCGGCCTTCCGTCCTTCGTCCGTCGTCGCTCCGGCCGAAAACGCTTCCGGGCTCTCCCACCACAACTCCGCGACGCCGTCGAAGATGTCCGGGTCGCTGCCGCGGCTCGCCCGCATCGCCTCATTCAGAGGGCTGTCGAGCGTATGCACCTGGACGTAGCGCCGGATTCCGAGCGCACCCGCCCGATCACGAACCAGCGGGCCATGGTTCTCCCGCCAGTAGCGCTGGAACTCTTCCCGAGGAAGCTCAGGTAGCCGGCGCAGGCAGTAGACGAGTTTGATCATGCGGGTCAGTCCTCCCCTCTCGTTTGCGACAGCCGGTTATGCCACTCTACGATATTCGCGATGGCAACAGCGACCGAAGGTGACCTGCTCCTACGCGTACCGCTCATCGCGGCGCTTACCGATTCTGACCGGCAGGCGCTCGCGCGTAGTGCGACGCGCAAACGCTACCAGCGGGGCGATCTCATCTTCCAGAAGGATGACCCCGGTCAGTCGCTCTTCATCGTCGCCAGCGGTTCGGTCCGCATCTACGTCCCCAGCCCGCAGGGCGCCGACCTGACGCTCGCTGTTCTCGGGCCCGGCAACTTTTTCGGCGACCTTTCGCTCCTCGATGGCCGTCCGCGGTCAGCGAGCGCCTCTGCCCTTGCCGAAACAAGCGTGGTTGCGCTAGAACGGAGCGATTTCGTAGCGCTTGTCCGGTCCCGACCGGAGGCGGCGATGTCCGTCCTCGCCACCGTGGCAAGCCGCCTGCGCGAGACCGACGAGATGGCCTCGGACCTCGCCTTCCTTGACGTCGGCGGCCGGCTCGCAAAGAAGCTGCTCGACCTCGCGGCCACCAACGGCGTCAGACGGCGAGACGGCGTCCTGCTCGATATGTCGCTCACTCAGGAGGAGCTCGCGAACATGATCGGCGTCACCCGCGAGAGTGTGAACCGCAACTTGAGCCTGTTTCGGCGCATCGGACTCATCGGCAAAGAGGGTCGCCGCTTCATCCTCCGCGACCCTCAAGGCCTCCGCCACCGCTGCGAGTAGCGGGATCGCACTGGGGTCGTGGAGCGCTCCCGTTGTCATCCTGACGCAGGAAGGATCTGTCCCTAGAGGCCGATCTCTGTGAGCGACGGCGCTTCGGGACACTAAGCGGAAGACTTTTCCCCGGCTGCCGCCCTGATCCGTTGCACGTGCGGCGACGACAGGAACGTCTCGCGCAACTTCTCATCGTCCAGCCGCGAAGCGACATTGTTGATCAGAGCCAGCGCTTCGCTGTAGGCCGCCTTCGCGTCCGCCTCGCGGTCCTGCGCCTTCCGGAGATCGCCGAGGTCGACTAATGTCTTCCAGAGCTGCGGCGGGTTGCCTATTTCTTTCGCGATCGCGAGCGCCATTTCGATCTCTTCCTCGGCCTCGGCAAGCTTGGCCTGCGCCGTCATAATCTGGCCGCGTAGACGTCTCCCCTTGACGACATTCTTCGGCCGGTTCGTCGATTCGGCGAGCTGAACGCATTCATCCGCATACGAAAGCGCCCTGCCGTGGTCGCCGCGCTCGTACCACAGCTCGCCATAGGAGTGAAACATGTGCTGCGAATAGAGCCAGACCGCGAAACGCTCCCTTGGCGTGGCATTGCGTACGACATGCTCCACCGTCTGGTAATACTTCTCCGCCTCGTCGTGCCGCCCCAGCGCCCGCAGGCTGTCGCCGATATTCAGCCGGGCGTTGCTCTCAATCTCCGGGTCGGGCGCGTTGATCGCTACCGCTGCCTCCTCCGACCGCTTGTTCCACTCGATCGCAGCCTCGTGGTCCTGGAGTTCGCCGAGCACCCAGCCGACCGTGTTGAAGACGCGTGCCCGCACAAGCGCCTCGCCCGTCCGCTCACAAAGGGCGAGCGCCTCATGCAACCGGCTCAAAGCCTGCGCGTAGTCGCCTCTTCCGGACAACGCAAGCGCCTCATTCCACAGCCGACCCGTAAGGGTGAAGACAGCTCCGTCTAGCGCCGGGCGCCAGCGCTTGTTATGTTCGAGACTCGCCTCGTACCGAGCCTCCCAGTTGTGCATCATGCCGCGCATGAAGGCCCAGAATCCGCGGGTTGCTGGGTCTCCGAGCTCAGGGATCACATCGTCCGATTCGCTGAGGAGCGAACGTCCATCCTCGATCCCACCGTAGATGAGAGTCATGCACCCAAGCCAGAAGGTGCTGAACGCGCGCACATCATCGTATCCTTCATCTGCAATAGCCAGCGCCGCACGAATGTTGCTCTGACCCCCCTCCGGGTCGCTTCCCCATGATTGCATAGTGCCCATCCAGCCCAGCGCTATGCCCTCCAGCCGCCGGTCACCCACTGTCTGTGCGCACTCGCGCATCCGCGCGAAATCCCTTGCGGCGTCGTCTGGCGCGCCTACGCCGAAATTGACGTGTCCGCGTTTCTCCGCGATTGGGGCCGCCGCCTTCATCGCTTCGGGGCCAATCGTGTCACAGACCTGCAGCGCACGCGCATAATAGTCCAGCGCGTCCTGGTTCGCGTAAGCGGCAACGGCCTTGTCCCCGGCTTTCGCTAGATAGTCCAACGCCTTCTCCCAGTCCTGAGCCTCGTGATAATGGTGCGCGAGCGCCTCATACTGCTCGGGCAACCGGTCCGCGTACAGCTCTTCGATCGCGGCGCCGACCATGTGGTGCAGGTTCTTGCGACGCTCCAAAAGGAGCGTCGAGTACGCGACGTCATGCGTCAGGGCGTGCTTGAACATGTACGAGAGCTCCGGGAAGTAGTCCTTCTCGTAGATCAACTCCAGTTTCTTCAGGTCAACCAGGAGGTCGTCCAACTTCGCGTCGATGTCCGAGATGCGATTCAGAAGTCGCGAGGTGAACTCGCGGCCGATGACCGAAGCCAGTTGGATCGCCTCTTTCGCCTCTTGCTCCAGGCGGTCGATGCGGCTGAGGATCACCTCCTGGATTGTGTCCGGGACGCGCACCTGGTCAATTGGCCGCTCGAGCGCATACGAGCCGTTGCTCGGCCTGAGCACGCCCGACTCTACGAGGGCCTTCGTCACCTCTTCCACGTAGAACGGGTTGCCTTCGCCCTTGCTCGTGATCAAGCTCACGACCGGGTCTGGCAAGTGGGCCACGCGCAGCACTCTCTCAGCGATGGCGGCGCTGTCCTCGGCCGGTAGATGGCCCAGCGCCAGCCGGCTGAAGTATGTGCGCTCACCGAGGGAATGTGCGTAACCCGGGCGATAGGTAAGCACCATGAGCGTCGGTGTCGAGCGCACCGCATCGACTATCGCCGCGAGGGCTTCTTCGGACTTCTCGTCGACCCAGTGCAGGTCCTCGATCAGGACCACCAGGGGACGCCCGCGACTCTCTTGCGTGAGCAGTGCGCGCAGGGCGTCCAGAATGCCGGCGCGCCGCTCCATCGGGTCCATCGTCGCGATCGCTTCGTTTCCCGGGTCGACGTTCAGCAGGTACTTCAGGTAAGGAACCGTCTGCCGGGTCGCCTCGTCCCAGTCGCGTGTCCGTTGGTCGACCTTGGCGACGATCTGTTCGTCGTTGTCGCCTTCCTCGATCGCAAAGTTGCACTTGACGACCTCGCTGATCGGCAAATACGGAATGCGCTTGCCGTACGAGATGCAGTGACCTTCCAGCCAGGTGAGCGGCTCATCCAGCAACGCTCGCCTGAACTCCAGAAGCAGCCGCGACTTTCCGAGTCCGGCTTCGCCCGTAATGAACACGACCTGCCCGCGTCCGTTCTTCGCCTGGTCGAAGTACCCTCGCAGGAAGCTCAGCTCCTGCTCGCGCCCAACGAACGCCGTCAGCCCACGCTCTGCCTGCGCCTCCAGCCGCGTACGCACGGCCGGCTTTTCACGAACTGCTCTGTACGCAACGACGGGCGCCGACTTGCCTTTAACCATCAGCCCGCCGAGCGGCTCGCACTCAAAGTAGTCGCCGGCCAACCGGTGGGTTTCCCCCGTCATGTAGACCTGGCCCGGCTCCGCCGCCTCCTCCATCCTCGAGGCGAGGTTCACCGTATCGCCCAGGGCGGTATAGTCCATGTCCAGGTTGTCCGAGATCTTCCCGACCACAACTGGGCCGGTGTTCAGTCCCACGCGAAAGCGGCATTCGATCGGCTGCTCGCGCCTCACTTCTTCCGAATAGTCAGCGAGTGAGCGCTGCATCTCGAGGGCAGCCGAAACCGCGCGACGGGCGCCATCCTCGTGGGCTATCGGCGCCCCAAACAACGCCATCACGCCGTCCCCTGTGAAGCTCGTAACAGTGCCTTCGTAACGGTGGACAGCGTCCATCATCCGGTTCAGGCAGCCCTGCATGAGCGCATAGACGTCTTCGGCATCGGTGCGCTCCGAAAGCGGCGTAAAGCCCATGGCGTCCGAGAACAGTACGGTAACCGTGCGCCGTTCCCCTTCGAGCTTGGCGCGCTCGCGCAGGATCTTCTCAGCCAGGTGCTTGGGCGTGTAAGAGAGCGGGTTCGCGGGGGCCGCTGCCGTCTGCACCGCCGTCAGCCTTTGTCCGCAGCCTCCGCAGAACGAACTGTCTGCGCTGTTGCTTCGCTTGCAGGACACGCAGACGATCTCGAGCTGCGCGCCGCACTTGTTACAGAAGGCGGCGTCAGGGGCGTTCTGGTGTCCGCAAGATGGGCAGTTCACTCAACGACGATCCTACTTCGGATTCCGGTATACGAGCGCGTCAATCGTGCGCAAACCGACCGTTCCCTGTCAACTGCCGGGCCCTCCCGCTTCACCCCCGTCCAGCGTCTGCTGTCCCTACCTCATCACGACCGGCAGCCGCTTCAACCCCCGGAAGCCCGGTACCCGCCGCCACTCGAGCGGCGACTCCGCGACCCGCATCTCAGGGAAGCGCTTCACCAGCGTTCCAACAGCGATCTGCGCCTCCGCCCGCGCCAGCGGTGCGCCGAGGCAGAAGTGCACACCACCTCCGAACGAATGGTGGTCAGTCTTCTCGCGTGTTATGTCGAACCGGTCGGGCTCGGAGTATACCGACGGGTCGCGGTTGGACGCGGCCAGGATCGGCGTCACCGACTCACCGGCGCCAACTTGCGTCCCGGCGATCGTCCGGTCTTCCAGCGGTGTGCGCCCCGACATCAGGACCGGGCTCTCGAAGCGCAGCATCTCTTCGACCGCATTCTTGATCAGCGCTGGGTCGTCCTGCAGCTTTTTCAGTTCGCGCGGGTTCCGCAGCAGGGTCAGAACGCCGTTTCCAATCAGATCTGTCGTCGTCAAATTGCCCGCCGCCAGCAGCAGGCTGCACATGGTGACGATCTCGTCGTCCGTCAGCTTGTCTCCGCCCTCCTCGGCGGCGATCAGCGACGTGATGAGGTCGGCACGCGGCCGCTCCCTTCGCTCCTCGATCACGCGGCGCAGGTACCCGTCCATCGCCTCGCCCGCTTCGTTCACCAGCTCGCGTTCCTCGGGAGTAAGCATCGGGTTGAAGTTCATCACACCGAGGTCAGACCAGCGCTTGAAGTCGGCGCGGTCCGCCGGGTCAACGCCGAGCATCTCGGCGATGACGATCGTTGGGAGCGGCCCGGCAAACGCCTCGATCAGATCGACTTCCCCCTCCGGGGCGATCGCGTCCAGAAGTTCGTCGACGATCTCCTGGATGCGCGGCCGCATCTGCTCGACTGCCTTGGCGGTGAACGCCTTGCTCACGAGGCCACGAAGCCGCGTGTGATACGGCGGGTCCGCAAACAGCATGCTCGGCTGCCGCTCCGCATCCGCGAACCCGAACATCGACTCGAAGCTGCCCGGCGCGGCCTTCCGTGGGTCCACCGAGAGGCTCCGGTCAAACAGCAGCTCGTCAACATCGGTATGACAGGTGAGGACGTAACGGTGCAGTGTCGTGTCGTGGTGTACCGGCTCCAGCTCACGCAGCTTGGCCAGAATCGGGTAGGGATCGTTCTGGAATGCGGGATCGAGAGCCGTCAGCTGGATCCCCGTAGGTACGGCCTCTCGTTCGGTCTTTGTCTCCTCGATCGTCATGACTTCGCTCCTTCGGTCCCTCGCGGCTTGGGACAGGGTTATCCTACCAGAACCAAATGACAGCGCGGACAAGCCGGTGCTACGATTCCTCCATGCCTCTCCTGAACATCTTCGACTACGAGGAACTCGCGCGTCGGAAGCTTTCGAAGCCGTTCTTTGAGTACATCGCTGGCGGCGCCGACGACGAAACCACCCTCCGCCGCAACCGCGAGGCCTTTGAGCGCATCGAACTCAGCCCCCGAGCGCTTGTCGACGTTTCGCATGTGGACCTCACGACGAGCGTACTTGGCCAAGCCGTCGAGATGCCGGTCCTTCTCGCGCCGGTAGCAGTCCAGCGCCTCGCTCATCCCGAAGGGGAATTGGCAACGGCCGGGGCCGCGGCGCAAGCGGGCACGATCATGACGCTAAGCACCATGGCCAGCGCTTCCATTGAAGAAGTCGCGTCTGCGTCCAATGGCCCGAAGTGGTTCCAGCTCTACGTCCACCGTGATCGCAACGTCTCCAAAAGCATGGTCCAGCGGGCGGACGCCGTCGGCTACAAGGCGGTCTGCCTGACCGTCGACGTCCCCCGCCTCGGGCGCCGCGAACGCGATCTCCGCAACCGGCTCGAATACCCGCCCGGCGTTGCGCACCAGAACTACATCGGCGAAGTCGAGCTGCCTCCCCTTGAAGTCGGAGCCGGTGAGTCCGAGCTGTCCGCCTCGGCGGACGTGCTGATCGACCCCGCGCTTACCTGGGAGGTCATCGACTGGTTGCGCTCGTTCACCTCGCTGCCGGTCATTGTGAAGGGCATCATGACCGCCGAAGACGCCCGGTTCGCGGTTGATCACGGCGCCTCGGCGATCGTCGTCTCCAACCACGGTGGCCGCCAGCTTGACGGCGCGCCCGCCTCGATCTCGGTGTTGCCGGAGATCGCGGCCGCTGTTGACGGGCGCTGCGAAGTGCTGCTGGACAGCGGCATCCGACGCGGCACTGACATCGTCAAGGCCCTCGCACTGGGCGCGAACGCCGTTCTCATCGGCCGGGCCTACATCTGGGGGCTTGCCGTCGCAGGTGAGGACGGCGTCACGCAGGTGCTCTCCATACTACGCAATGAGCTCGAGCTCGCGATGGCCCTCTGCGGCTGCCGTTCAGTAGCCGAGGTGGGCGCCGAAGTCGTCTACTCGCAGGCCCGCCCGGACTAACCTTCGGGCCACTCACCCTCGAACACGAACTCCGCGGGGCCGCTCAGGTACACGTCGCCCTGCCCGTCCCATTCGACTGTCAGCACCCCGCCCGGTTGCTCCATCTCGACGCGGCCGCCCACCCGGCCGTGGAGCCTCGCCGCCACCATCGCCGCGCAGCAGCCGCTGCCGCAGGCCAGCGTTTCCCCCACGCCCCGCTCCCAGACGCGAAGTGCCATTCGCTGTGGCGCTTGCACTTGAGCGACGCCGAAGTTCACCCGCTCGGGAAACGCCGCGTGGCGCTCCACCTTAGGGCCGATCGACTCCAGCGGATAGCTCTCGACAGGCTCCTCAACGAATAACACCGCGTGCGGGTTCCCGATCGAAAGGGAGGTCACTGCGAGCCTCTGCCCGCCGACCTCAAGCGGAAAGTCGATGACGGGCTCCATCTCCGCGACTACCGGCACCTCGTTCGGCGCAAACCTCGGCGGTCCCATCGAGAGCCGCACGCCGGTCACCTTTCCGCCCTTCATCGACGCTTCTGCCTCCAGCACGCCATGCACGGCTTCGATTCGTAGCCGCCCGTCAGTCGGCGTCGCCAGGCTGCGCTCGATGGCATACTTCACCAGGCAGCGGACACCATTCCCGCTCACTTCCGCCTCCGACCCGTCGGCGTTGAACAACCGCATCCGAACGTCAGCGCGCTCGGAAGGAAGCACCACGATCAGCCCGTCGGCCCCGGCCCCGTAACGCCGGTCGCAAATCGCCCGGGAGAGCGCTTCCCAGTCGCGCTCACCTGAGTCCCGCGCCTCCACGAACAGGAAGTCGTTCCCCGTCCCTTGCATCTTGATGAAGCGCACGACCGCTAACCTCTCGAGACAAGGCCGCGCGTGACCTGAATCTGCCCGAGGTGCATCGCCGCGTGCTCAAGCACGTGCGCGAGCCCCTCGCGACGCGTTATCTCTTGCGCCTCGCCCTCGCCCCACAGCTCCTGCGGCGGCAGAAAGCGATCGTCGAGCGTCGAGGGGTCCAGTCCCGCCAACGCCGCGTCGATCTCGCCAGAGAGCGCACACGCCGCTTTCCCGAGTGCCTCGTAGGTCCCCGAGGACGCAAACTCGCTCGGCCGATCGCGTCGCAGCGCCTGCTCGCACACGATGCCCAGCACCCACGCCCGCGCATTCCCCAGGATGTGCGTGGCGATCACGTAGCCGCTGTTGGCGCCGGGCACATCCGGCCGCCGGTTGAGTTGCTGCTCGCTCAACCCCTTTAGCGCCGCGTGCACGTCCGCGATCTGCTTCCGTATGTACTTGCTGTACGTCTCTATTTCAAGGTTCATGCTTCTTCTCAGTATGCCGGAAATGTAAGCGGGTGGCTTCAGCCGCCCGCGACCTCGGGGCCAGAGCCTACCACCGCATGGGATATACGAGACGATTATAGATGCCGGGGCCACAGAAACGCCGAGGCGCCGAGGAACAGCAACGGGCCGAGCACGGCTGCGATGGCGGCGGGAATCCACGGAAAATCGCCGGCCGGTTCTGGGCAGCGGCTCGCGTTCTGGTCTCCAGTGGGAGCCGCCACGTCTGGGGGCGGCTGTATGTCAACCGGCTGATCGAATTGGTCTACAACGATCTCGTCTTTTCGCGTCATCTTCGGCCCGTTGCTTGCGTAGACTAGTGAGTAGACGCGCCCAGTGTTCTTCCCAACAATCAGTACGGTTGTCGCGGTTAAGTCGCGGAAGACCTCCCTGGTGTGGGCAAGCGCTTCCTGTGTTTGGGGCGAATCGCCAAGTGATCGCTCCGCTTCGCTTATTAGCAGTCTGCCGGCATCTTCGTATG
This sequence comes from Chloroflexota bacterium, assembly GCA_005882985.1. GTDB lineage: Bacteria > Chloroflexota > Dehalococcoidia > SM23-28-2 > RBG-16-64-32 > CF-163. Next base: position 8,037 of record VBEJ01000119.1, on the reverse strand, counting down.
TCCCTTTGTACAGACGAGTTGGCTCTCGTCCCATCGTTGGCCCGTCAACACCATCGACAGAGTCGTCGTGGTTTCCGCCGTAGGCGAGTATCGCGTTGATCCTGACCAGCGCGTTGTAGCAGTCGACATTTGTCGTAGATGCTGACCAGCCGGAGTCGCGGCGTTCCCAAACTTGCGAGCCGATAACTATGTTTTCACGGCCCAGCGCTGTGTAACCAACATTGCTGATAACGCGCGCTGAATCGGGACCTGATACCAGCCTTCGTCTCGGCTGTTTAGCGGATCTCCGTCTATGTTCCCCATAACCGTCTCTACGTAGTGAAACGATGACACCGCGGGAGATCCTGAATCCTCTCCCGAGCACGCAACCAGCATGCTAGCTGCGCCGGCCAGGATGCATCCAGCTAGCGGGGCGACAACGCGGTTCACTCTCATGTCCTATACGGAGTCGCCTCATGCAGTGCCGAACGGATTGGCGTCTCGAGGAACGCCTCCGCCAAGCGCATCGCCTCGTCCACCGCTCCATCTCCTGCCTCGATCCACCGTATCCGCCCGCCCCCCGCCTTAAACCACGAGTTCTGGTGTCGCGCCAGCCGGTGGGTCCCCGTCTTCGTCCGCTCAATCGTCGTCTCCAGATCCAGCTCGCCCGCGAGATACTCGCACACCTCGCGATAGCCGATGCCCGACATCGACGGCAGCTCTTGCGAATATCCCTCCGCGAGCAGTCCTCCGACCTCGTCCACCAGCCCGGTCGCGAAAATCGTCTCCACCCGCTCGTTGATGCGCCGGTACAGCTCCTGGCGTCCCAGCCTCAGCCCGATCACCAGTGACTCGAACCCGGCCGGCTCCTTCGTCCGCCAGTGGGAGAACGGCTTGCCGGTTGCGTGATACACCTCCAGCGCCCGCACGACTCGCCGCACGTTGCGGGGGTCAACGAACCCCTCGGCCTCCGGGTCCACCCGCCGCAGCTCCTCGACCAGCTCGGCGGGCCCCCGCGACTCCAGCTCGGCGCGCACCCGTCCGTCCGGCGGCACGCGCGGCACGCGCCAGCCCTCGAGCAGCGCCCAAACGTACTGCCCGGTCCCCCCGACCAGCAGGGGTTGCTTCCCGCGCGACCAGATATCATCGAGTGCATCCTTCGCCAAATCCAGCCAGCGGCCCAGGCTGAACGGCTCGTCGGGGTCGACGACGTCGATCAGGTGATGCCTCGCCACGGCCCGCTCTTCTTGCGTCGGCTTCGCGGTACCGATGTCCATTCCCCGGTTCACTTGCCGCGAGTCCGCCCCAATAATCTCGCCGCCGATCGGCTGAGCGAGATTCACACCGAGCGAGGTCTTGCCGCTCGCTGATGGCCCCACGATGGCGATTAGTCGTTGCATATCGCCTCGATTATCACACGCGTGCGCCTCCCGGCCACCCCGGTGCTCGTCTTAGCGCAAATCGCCCAGAAGTTTCTGCAGCTCCGCGATCTGCCTTGCCTGCGCATCGTCCTGCGCCATGAGATGCGCCTGGATTTCCGAGCACTCGTGAAGGATCGCCTCAGCGTCCTTGTAGGTCTGCTCGGCCCGCCTATCGGCTGCTTTGGCCTGAATGTTTTGGCCCACTATGATGATGGGGAGGAGGATCTACTGGAGAAACCCTGTGCTACCCAAGCAACGATAACGATGCTGTTTCCGGAGCGGATCGCCGATGGGAAGCTGACCAGGGCGAGGACCGTGAACAGGTAAGCGGCCCACATCGTTCCCACGATCGTCGTGAGCAATAGTCCCAGCTTGCCGTTGAAGCCTATTCGTTCGTCATCGACTTTAGGTGGAGGCGGTGCTGAACCTGCCAACATATCCCGCGTGTGCGGATGCGGGACGTGCTCGAAGACTGCGGCGACTCGGGCCATGGCGGCGCCTCCTTAGACTGTCGATAATGGCCGGTGGTTTAGTCGGTTACGTTTCAAATGGGATCGGTTTCTAGTTGCCACTCAGCGGCACTTGATCCGTTCGTGCTGAGCCTGTCGAAGCATCCGGCCGCTGCCAGGGCAGGCTGAGTTCATCGAAGCCGAAGCGTGCAAGCGGACAAAGCTTCTCGAAATGCGATTACCCCGCGCCTGCCGCCCGTACCCTTGCCGCCTCCTCCACAATCCCCGCGAACGAGTCCACCTTGAGGCTCGCCCCGCCGACAAGCGCCCCATCGATCCCCTCACAAGACATGAACTCCGCGATGTTCTCCGGCGTGACGCTGCCGCCGTATAGGATGCGCGCCGTCTCCCCTTTCGCATCCCCGAAGGTCGACGCCACCTCGCGTCGCACTAGCGCGATCGCCGCCTCGGCGTCCGCGGCCGTCGCCGCCGTCCCGGTCCCGATCGCCCACACCGGCTCGTAGGCGATGATGAACCCCTCCGGCAATCCCCCCTGGGATTCTGCAAGCCCTTCGACCCCGCCCCGTGTCTGCCGCACGAGCACCTCGGCCGTCTTTCCCGCCTGCCGCTCTTCCAGCGTCTCCCCGACGCACATGATCGGCTGGAGCCCGACGGCCAGCGCCGCCTTGACCTTGCGGCTCACTATCTCGTCCGTCTGGCCGAACTTATGCCGCCGTTCCGAATGGCCAATGATCACGAAATCGACCAGCTCCTCGAGCTGCGCCGGCCCGACTTCACCCGTGGCCGCCACATCGTCCTGCCAGTGCACATCCTGCGCCCCAACCTTGATCGTCGACATCGAAAGGGCCACCTCGACCGTCGCCAGGTAGATGAACGGAGGGCAGACGATCTTCTCCACCCCCTCGATATCCTCGATCCGTTCCCGCAGCCCGTTTGCCAGCTGGTACGCGGAGTCCAGCCGCAGATTGCACTTCCAGTTCCCCGCGATTACCGGCGTCCTGCTCATTCCGGCCCACTCTTGCTTTGAATCGCTACTTGTCGTGCTTTATCGACCGCCGCCGTCCATTGTTGCGCCAGTCTTCGCTGGGGGATGAACCATCGCCGAAGTCCGAACTCGTAATGCGCCCCGGTCGCCTCTACGACGAGGAGCACGGAACCTTGGTCATAGATGCCATCTACACTCGGCAGTGCCACAACAACCCGCCATCCAGGGACGAACCACGAAGGAGTGGACGGAAGGAACTGCAGTGCACCAACCCATATGAGGCGTTGAGAGGTAAGGTATAAATCACCACCGCCGAGGAGACCAAAAGTGGCTTGGGCCTTGTCCAGCACTCTTTCTCCCGGCCCGAGGGCAACGCCGCGGATCTCTTGATTGACTCCAACCATCAGCTTGTCGCCGATTACCGGCGTCCTAGCCGTCTCTGGCTCCTTGATCCTGACTCCTTGCTCCTGTCCTCACGCCCCGTACTTCTTGAACCGGCCCGCGTGCGCCATCGCCAGAGGCAAGACCTCCTTCGCCGCGAACGTCCCCAGCGACCCGCGTTGTAGCTCCGTCTCGCTGAACATCCCGCACTCGTCCGCCCGCATCCACTTCGAGCGCAGCATGAACGGCACCGCGTGCCACGAGTGCGCCGCCATCAGCGCTGGCGTCGAGTGATCGCCCGCAATCATCAGCACGTCTGGCTCCATCTCGATGAGCGATTTGATTGCCGTATCGACCTCCTCGAACTTCGCCACCTTGCGGTCGAAGTCCCCGTCCTCGCCCGCCGTGTCCGTGTACTTGTAGTGCACGAAGAAATAATCGAAACGCCCCCAGTACTCCCGCAGCGTCGCAAGACTGTCCTCCAGCGCCGGTCCTACAGGCAGCGCATCCATCCCCACCAGCTTGGCGAGTCCGCGGTACATCGGATAGTGCGCGACCGCCGCGGCCCGCAGCTTGAACACGTCCGGCATCGCCGGCCAGTCCGGCCGCTTCGCGAACCCGCGCAGCAACAGCATGTTCGCGGCCCCCTTATCCGAGAGATACTTTCGTGCTTGATCGACCCATTTCGCCACCAGCGCCGCCGTCGTCTCGCCCTCGGGCGCGACGCCACGCGGCATCGGCGGTTCCGCACCTTCTTTCTGCGGGTCCGTATCGGCCACGGCGTCCGAAAGCCCTTCACCCCGCAGCACGAGCACGAAACGATGCTCCCGGACAGGCTCCACGAACACCTGTACCCCATCAACGCGGATATCCCGCAGCCCCGCCACCAGCCGCGCGCTCTCCTCGGTGCTGATCCGGCCGGCTCGCCTGTCGATGATGCGCCCTGCCCCATCGACGGTGCAGAAGTTGCCGCGCGCCGCCACGTCCGCCGGCTGCAGGTCGAAGTCTATCCCCACCGCTTCCAGCACCCCGCGTCCGATGTTGAACTTCAGCGGGTCGTATCCGAATAGCGCAAGGTGTCCGGGCCCGCTACCCGGTGTAATCCCAACTCCCACCGGCACCGTAAACCCGCAGGCGCTCTCCCGCGCCAGCATGTCCAGGTGCGGCGTGTAGGCCGTCTCCAGCTCCGTCCGTCCCGTCTCGTGATGCGGCAGCCCGCCCAGCCCATCCATCACGAACAGCACGATCTTCGTGTCGGCCTCTTGGGCCAGCTCCCGCGCCAGTTCAAGCTCCATCGCGAGGACGATTATCCCGTATCCCGCCCCGACGGGCTACGCGACTCACTTTATCCGCTCCTCGACCGCTCATGGACGATGTCCCGCCGTCGCTGGCCGCCGCGTTCCGCTCGTCCTGAGGCTCTCGAAGGATGAGCGGGGCACAAACGCTGCACACGGCCGATTCGCTTATGCGCCGCGTATTCGCCGACGATGCATCCGTTATCCTGAACCTATGCGTCTCGCCTCCGTCGTCATCGCGGCGGGCCTCCTCGCCGCGATGATGACTTCCTGCGGCGGCGGCAGCTCCGCCGAGGACGCTTATCGCGAGGCCGCCCAAAGGGCCGTCCAGGATGCCGCTCTCAAGCTCGACAATCTCCCCGAAGGCTGGGCCCGCAGCGAGATCGGAGCCCAGGCGCTCGCCGGCCTCTCGCTTAACGGCGATTGCGAGGCGCTGAACGGCCGCGGACGCGGCTTCTCCGGCGAGGTCGCGACGGCCGGTTCAGAGCCGTTCGCCGGGCCGCACAACCAGCAGCTCGCCTCCACGGTTAGTGCTTTCGCCGACACGGCGGCTGCCCAGGCAGCTGTACGACGGGCGAACGACCTCGTCCTTCAGTGCAGAGACCAGATCCAGGAGGCGCTCAAGCAAGCGATTAAGAGCGCCGCCGGCGATCTCGGCCGCCTGATCGGAAATATTTCGGCGTCCGTGGAGCCCGCTCAGTACAAGCCGCTCGGCGACGAGACTGCCGCCTACGCCCTGAAAGCGGAGATCTCCACGCTGCTCACAAGCATCGATGTCAACGGCCACATCCTCGTCATCCGCAAAGGCCCGCTTACGGGCGTCCTCCTTTACGTCACCCTCGGCGACCTCGACACGGGCGAGGAAGAGGGCATCGCCACCGACCTGGTCACCAAGCTCACCAGCGCCGAAGCTTCGCTTCCGAAATGATGCGTCGTGTACCAAGCCTTCTTTCGCTTATCCCCGACGGTTCCTCCGCTCATCTTGGGTATCGAAGCATCGAGCGGGCGAACTCGTCCGCGGCCAGATTCGCTTATTCGCTCCCCATTCGCTGACTACGCATCCATCAGCGCCGCGACGCCCGGCAGCTCCTTGCCCTCGAGGAACTCCAATGACGCGCCGCCGCCGGTACTCACGTGCGAGAAGCGGCTCGCCAGCCCGACCTGCTCGACCACGGCCGCTGTCTCGCCGCCGCCGATGATCGTCGTCGCCTCGCCGAGGTTCGCGATCACACCGGCCAGCCGGTGCGACCCGTGCGCGAACGGCGCCATCTCGATCACGCCCATCGGCCCGTTCCAGACCACCATCCGGCAGTCCTGCAGCGCCCGCGCGAACACGTCGATTGTCGTCTCGCCCACGTCCATGATCCGCCAGCCCTCTGGCACGTCCTTGACTGAAACTCGCCTCGCCGGGGAGTCCGCCGCAGACCGCTCGGCGACGATTACGTCTGCCGGCAGCAGCAGCCTCACTCCCTTCTCCTCTGCGTGCCGCATCACGTTCTTCGCCTGCTCCAGGTAGTCGTCCTCGACCAGCGATTCGCCGACGTTAAACCCTTCCGCCTTCAGAAACGTGTTTGCCATCCCCCCGCCGACTAGCAGCTTGTCGACCTTTGACAGCAAATGCTCGAGCACGGCCATCTTCGTGCTGATCTTCGCCCCGCCGATGATTGCGGCGTACGGCCGCTCGGGGTTCTCAACCGCCCGGCTGAGGAACTCGATCTCCTTCTCCATCAGGAACCCCGCCACCGCAGGCAGCAGCCGCGCGACGCCCTCCGTCGAAGCGTGCGCGCGGTGCGCGGTCCCAAACGCGTCGTTCACATACACCTCGCCTAGGCTGGCGAGCGCCTTCGCGTACTCCCGGTCGTTCGCCTCCTCTTCCGGATGAAACCGCAGGTTCTCGAGCAACAGTATTTCACCCTCGCCGAGCGAATGCGCCGCGCGCTGCACCTCGGCTCCTACGCAGCAGTCCGTCATCTGCACCCTGGCCTCGCGTAGAGACGCCCCAGACTCCGGGGACGGCGTATCTCCGTGATCGACGCCGGGGCGTCTCAGGGACGCTTCTCCGCCCAACAGCTCCCCCAGCCGCTTCGCTACCGGCCGCAGCGATAACGCCTCGTCCCGCCGCCCTTTCGGCCGCCCCAGGTGCGACATCAGGATCAGCTTCGCCTGTTGCTCCCGCAGGTAGGAGATCGTCGGCAGCGTCGCCCGGATCCGCGAGTCGTCAAGGATCTTTCCGGCGTCCAGCGGCACGTTGTAGTCCACCCGCACCAGCACCCGCTTTCCGTTGACATCGATGTCACGGACGGTCTTCTTACGCATTGGCAAACGTCGGCGAGACGCTGTCACACAAGATCGCGCCCCCAATCCGGAAAATCGCCGACCGCGTGGCCCAGTCGGGAACGAATGGTCACAATCTCCCCGACGTGAACGAAGTGATGTGCGGAGATCCGCATCAGCGCGTAACGAAGGGTCAATCCAACGGGGCGGAGCTGCTCGATTGAACCGTCATACGGGATCACCCGATCTAGGTCGGGCGGATGGTCAGCCTCGAGGAATTCTCGGGAAGCATCCCGCACCTCCCGGACAGCCGCCTGGATGCTGCGCCAGCCATCTGCGTCGCCGCTGGCTCCTGAGCGGCACGCCGGCTGGCTGATCACCGGGTGGGGCGACAGCCCCTGGAACCTCGTGTTGATCCAGGAGTCGACCGTGTGCGTGACATGACCGACGTCCAGGCTATGCTGCTTCCCCCATCGTGACGGGCGGTCGCCACTTCGGCAGTCAGGCCATCTACGGCTCGATCGATATCCGCCCATGACCGGTACATCAAAAGGATCAGTTTGTCCGTTGCCATCACTTCGGCCCTCGTCCTCTTCTTCTACAGCTATCGGCTAGCCGAGGGCATCAAGACGACGGAACGGCCACCGTTGTCGCGATCAGGCACTCGGCTCCATACTGACAAGATCGAGGAAGCCGCCCGTGAATTCTTCCCGCATGAGGCCGATATCCGGGCAGTAGAACTTGAACTCGGTGACCTTGTCGATCGACGAGTAGTCCTCCGTCTTGATGCAGCCCGACGCAGTTTCGGCTGGCACGTCCACCGTCTCGTCTGCGACGATGACCTTCGAGGTGTCCTCGGCAATCCCGGGCGCGCTTTCCTGCTGGAACTGATCGCCCACCTTCGGGTTCGCCGGCATGAAGACACCCGGCTGGTTGGCGCCTTCGCCGGCCAGCCACTGGCCGCCGTGACCTGTGACCTGGCCGCCACTGTACTCATCGACCCGCTCGCCGAAGTAATAGACAGCGCCGTCTTTGTGTTGCGCGTAGTAGTCCTTCGTGATCTCGGTCAGCTCATCGTTCTCGTACTCCTTCGCCTCCACGACCCTGACCTCGACCCCCGCTATAGTGTCTGTCTCAGCGAGAACGGTCTCTTCGACGCGCGTTTTGGTCGTCTCAGCACCAGACTTCTCCTCGCCTTCGTAGCCTCTGCTCTGCCCGGGCTGGACTGGAAA
>VBEJ01000118.1 GCA_005882985.1 Chloroflexota bacterium | reverse complement strand
CCCGTCCACCTCACGAAGGACGACTTCCAGGTATACAAGTCGGAACAGCTAACGACGACCGCCACCGTCCTCATGCTCGATCTCTCTTGGTCGATGGCCCTGCGCGGCTCATTCCAGGCGGCCAAGAAGGTCGCGCTCGCCCTGCACAACCTCATCCGCACGCAGTTTCCGAAGGACAGCCTCTACCTCATCGGGTTCTCCGCCTACGCCCGCCAGCTGAAGCCGGAAGAGCTTCCCTACGTCCGCTGGGATGAATCCGTGCTCGGCACGAACATGCACCACGCGCTGATGATGGCCCAGAAGATGCTCTCCAAGCACAGCGCCGGCACGAAGCAGATAATCATGATCTCCGACGGCGAGCCGACCGCGCACCTCGAGCACGGCCGCTCCTACTTCGCCTACCCACCGAGCCCGATCACCATCCGCGAGACGCTGAAAGAGGTCCGGCGCTGCACCCGGAAGGGCATCGTCATCAACACCTTCATGCTCGACCGCAACTACTACCTCAAGGAGTTCGTGAACCAGATCGCGCGCATGAACAAGGGCCGCGTCTTCTACACGACTCCCGAGCGCTTGGGCCAGTACATCCTGGTCGACTACGTCTCGGCCCCCTCTCACTCGGTCCGGCGGCCACAGAAGTGCAAGTCCGCGTGTTACAGTAATCACGGAGCCCTAGCCGTGAGGTTGGGACAGAGGAATCGGGACTAAGAGGGAATCCTACTATTGCTGGCGAAGCCCCGCCCCGCTCTAGTCGCCATACCTCGCCTGGCCTCAGCCATAGCGCTGACCATCGTTTTGGCGGCCGGCTGCGGGGGTGGCGGTGACGGCGGCAACAACGGCAACGATGGCAGCGGAGACCATGTCGATCCCGCACCGACACTGTACGCCGTCGTCGATGCCATTAACCGAGGCGACATCCAATCTTTTTACAACGGCCTGAGCGCCGACCGCCGTGCGAGCACCACGGCGGCGGACGTGCAGCGCGCACTCGATAGCGTGCAGCTCATTCTTGGCTACGTACCCAAGCTCGAAATCACGGAGGTTGGCGCGAAACGGATGAATGGCGATTCCGCCGAGGTGGACACGACGCTTACCGTACAGCTCCGGGGAGGCGGAATCCCGGTCACGGACGTCGCCATCCTCAAATGGGAGGCCGGAAGCTGGCACTTGGGCGACCATTTCCTGGACCAGGCTCTGGCCGTCCTCAACTTGGGCGGCGGCAGCACGACTTCGCCAAGCGCCTCGCCAACGCCAGCGCGTTGATGTCCGCCCGCCTCGTCATCCTCGGCGTTGCGGCTGTTGCGCTCCTTACCGCCTGCGGCGGCGACGAGTCCCCGCCCAGCCCGACGCAAGAGACGTCTCCGAGCCCCGCGCCGTCGTTCGTGATCGGTTCGCCGAACCCTGACATCCCGATCGACCACGTCATTGTGTTGATGCAGGAGAACCGCTCGTTCGATCACTACTTCGGGCAGTTGCGCAACTACGACCCAACCCTCGATGTGGAACCGGCGCCCCCGGACGCTTCAAATCCTGATCCGGCGGACCCCAGCGGCGCGCCGATCATGCGCTTCCATCAGACACAGCTATGCGAGAATGCGGACCTCGACCATTCCTGGAATGGCACCCATGAACAATGGAACGACGGCGCGATGGACGGTTTCACCAGGACGAATATTGCGCCCACGGACCCAACCGGGTCGCGGACGATGGGGTACTACGACGAGACCGATCTGCCGTTCTACTACGGCCTCTACTCCACATTCGCGATCGGCGACCGCTATTTCTCGTCGATCATGGGTCCCACGCAGCCCAACCGGTTCTACCTGTACGCGGGCACATCCTTCGGCCGGACCGTTAACGGGTTGCCGCCGAGCGGGTCGGAGTTCTCGCAGCCGTCCCTGTTCAACCTCCTGGACGAGGCTGGAGTCAGCTGGAAGGTGTACAGCTCACAGATCGCCTACGTAAACTTCTTCGCCTTTGTGCGCAGCCACAGCGCGGGCCACGTCAGCACGATCGCGCAGTACTACACGGACGCCGCTCAGGGGCAGTTGCCGCAGGTCGCATTCATAGACCCGGTCTTCGGCGGCGCAAGAGACGTGCAGAGCGACGAGCATCCGCCCGCGAATGTGCAAGCGGGTCAGAAGTTTGTCGCAGACGTGGTGAACGCACTGTTCCAGAGCCCAAACTGGCCGTCATCGGCGCTCTTCCTTACCTATGATGAACACGGCGGCTACTATGATCACGTGCCGCCGCCCGAGGCGGTGCCACCGGACGCCCTGCCGCCCGCGGGTGCGTCGGGCGCCTTCGACCGCTACGGTATCCGCGTCCCGTTCGCTGCCGTCTCGCCGTTCGCGAAACAGCACTTCGTCTCGCACACCGTGTACGATCACACGTCGATCCTCAAGTTCATCGAGACCCGCTTTGGCCTGCCGCCCCTGGGGAAGCGCGACGCGGCCGCGAACCCGATGCTCGGCCTCTTCGACTTCGGCAACCCGCCGTTCGTCACGCCGCCCGAGCTTCCGGAAGCCGTTATTGACCAGAGCCGTCTCTGCGGAGCCTAAGGTCTCGCCGCGGAAGTCGGCGTCGCGCCCGCTGCCTCTTTCCCCGCATCCGGGATGAACAGCTGCTGACCGTACTCCTTGACGCCGAAATCACCGATGGTCTTCTGAACCTCGACGGAAGTGATCCATGACGCGAAGGCGCGCGCTCCCTCGGCGTTCACGTTGGAGTGCTTTTTCGGATCGACCACCATCACGTGGTACTGGTTAAAGAGCGCTTTATCGCCCTCGACGAGCAGGTCCAGGTCCAGGTTCTTCTTCTGGGCGAGATATGTCCCGCGGTCGCTGAGCGTATAGCCCCGCTTCTGGGTCGCGACGTTGAGCGTTGCGCCCATGCCCGATCCCGTTTCCTGGTACCACGCCCCGCTGGGCTGGATGCCCGCTGACGTCCACAAAGAGAGCTCCTTAGTGTTCGTGCCCGATTGGTCACCCCGGCTGAGGAAAATCGCCTCGGCTGACGCTATCTTTTTGAAAGCGTCAGCCGCACTAGTTAAGCCCTTTATTCCAGCCGGGTCGTCACCAGGGCCCACGATGATGAAATCGTTATGCATCACGACCAGACGGCTCTCCCCGTTGCCTGCAGCCATGAAGTCTTCTTCCGCCTTTGGCGAGTGCGCCAGCACCACATCCGCTTCCCCCTCGCCCGCCAGGCGCAGTGCCTCGCCCGAACCAACGGCCACCGTCTTCACCTTGTAGTCATGTTCCTTTTCAAACTGCGGGATGAGGACATCGAGCAGACCGCTGTCCTGGGTGCTCGTCGTAGTCGCGAGAATCAGTTCGTGAGAACCGCCGCCGCACCCGTAGATGGTGGCTACCACAATGAGCAGTAACGCTAGAATGCCCACGGCGCGAGGCCGTCCGGCAATTCTTTGCATAACCAGGTCGCGATGATCGTTCATCTGACTCCTTTTCGTAGCCCGCGGTCAGCCGAGCCAGTCGGCGAATTCTGACTCGAACCGCTTGGTCACGAGTTCGGAAACGCCCTGCCGGACCCGGCGAAACCGGCGGATCAATTCGTGCGCTTCAGGGGTTAGGACGCTACCACCGCCGCCCGACCCTCCGCTCTGTGTTTCGAGGAGACGAACGCCGAGCTTCTTCTCGACCGCTTTGAGTTTGTGCCACGCCGTCCTGTAAGGAACGTCAAGGCGCTCTGCCGCCCCTGATAGCGAACCTGTTTCTCCGACCGCCGCCAAGAGATCCAGGCGCCACTCGGAGAGAACAAGCTCACCGGCGCGTTCGCACCAGATCTTGGAGCGCGCTTCCAGATGACTCGGCGGCCGTCGAGAACTCAAGGGGCTGCGCTTCGAACCCATCGTTAGGCAGAAGCTAGCATGACCTGGCCGGCGGATGCCAGTTCAGTGGAAGCGACCGACCATCCCAGCCCGATGAGTCGTACTCGTGGCTGTGGGCGATCTGGTCGTCGGCGTGCGGGTGCTCATGCGGCTCCTCCTCCACGTAGAACTGGAAGAGCACGCCTCCCGAGTCCTTCGGATGGATGTAGGTCTCCGCCCAGCCATGGCTGCGCTGGACGCCGCCCATCGGCTCGATGCCGAACTCCCTAATCGCCTTGGCTGCTTGCCCGATGTCGGCGACCTCAAAGGTCACATGATGCAGCCCCGGGCCACGGTCGCGCAGGAAGCGGTGAAGATAGCTGGTCTCATCGGACGGTTCGAGGAGCTCGAAGTGACCGGTGCCGCCGGGCACACGCAGCCCCACGCCACGGAAACCCACTTCTTTGTTCTCGAACCGCCCCTCGACCGTCATGCCCATGAGGTCCGTAAGCAGCGGCAAGGCGTCGTCGATGCGCTCGACAGCCCAGCAGACGTGGTCGAGCCGCTTGATGCCCATCTTGTCGTTATCCATTCGCCCTTCCTCGCTATATATCAGCGGCGATGATACCGAAACCCGGTGCTTCGCGACTAGTCGCAACTTGTGAGCTGCCGCAAGCCACCGTTACGATTGCCTCAGAGATGATGCCAGGGCCATTCGAGCGCAGGGAGGTGGTGGTCATCGTCAACCCTGCGGCGCACAACGCAGCGAAGCGAAAGGCGCTTGCGGCGGCCAACGAATGGCTGCGCGATCACGGCTGGAAGGCGGAATGGGCCGAAACATCGGAAGCCGGCGAGGCGAAGGCCGTGGCAGCCATGGCGGCCGAGCATCGTGTACCGCTCGTCTTCGTCTGCGGCGGCGACGGGACGCTCAACGAGGCCGTGAACGGGCTCGCAGGGTCGGAGACGGCAGTTTCGGTCATACCGAGCGGGACCGTCAACCTCTGGGCGAGGGAAATGGGGCTGCTGAAGAAGCCAGCGGAGGCCGTCCGTCTGGCCGTCCAAGGAGTGCGCCGGCGCATCGATCTCGGCAGAGCCGGCTCTCGCTACTTCCTTTCGCAGGTAAGCTTCGGCGTCGACGCTGCTGTCGTCCAACGCGTATCGCACGGCATGAAGGGAAGGCTGGGAGCGGCGGCGTACGCGCTCTCCGCAGCCAGGCAGGCGATGGCGTATCGCGGCTCGCGGGTAACGCTTTCGCTCGACGGCGAGACGCGAAGCGCGCGGACGCTGATGGTCGTCGCAGGTAACACGCGAATATACGCTGGGCTTACAAAGATCACGCCCGATGCGATAGTGGATGACGGACAGCTAGACGTCTGCGTCTACGAGGGACGTGGTCGCTGGGATACCGTACGGCTGGCGACCCTAACGCTGCTCAGACGGCATCAGGGATCGAGTCGCGTCCAGCTCAAACGGGTGCGCCATTTAAGGATCGCGAGCGAGAAGCCGTTCCCAGCCCAGCTCGACGGGGAGGCGCTCGCCGATTCGCCAGCCGAAGTGAGCGTAGCGGCCGGCGCGCTCTGGGTGATGACCCCGCGCCGGCTCAGGAGTCCGCTGTTCTCGCTGCCGCCTGCACCGCCGTGATGGGTTGGACCTCGCCGTCTATTACACTGAAGCAAGACGCGCCGGAGGTGAATCCCGCTGGAAAGCGGTCCCAGTCGCTGCCTGTGATCAGCAATTGCTCGACGTCGCGGACCGCCGAGAGGACCGCGTGTCGGCGAGACGCGTCCATCTCCGAGAGCACGTCGTCAAGCAGCAGGACCGGCGCCTCGCCGCGGCGGCGCCGCAGCAGCTCGGCTTCAGCGAGACGTAACGAAAGGGCGACGCTCCGCTGCTGTGCCCGCGAGGCGTAGCCGGCCGCGGGGAGGTCGTTCAGCGCGAATAGCATGTCATCGCGGTGCGGGCCTTGCAGGGTCATGCCCGCAGCGATATCGCGGCTAAGGCCACTTGTGAGGTTCGCCGCAAGGCACTCAGCCATCTCATCTTCGGAAGCAAGGGCCGGATCGGACGGGGGCGAGTCGATCCTGGGCTGATAGCAAACGCCGAGATTTTCGCCCTCAGCCAGCGCCCGCTGGTAGTCTGCGGCCAGGCCGCCTATTTCCACGAGTGCGGCCGCGCGGCGTTGCACGATAAGCGCGCCGTCTTTGGTTAGCTCGTCCGTCCAGAAGCCCAGCTCTTCAGCTTGTGCCTCGCCTTCACGCACCCGCTTGAGCAGGTGGTTTCGCTGGACGAGGACACGCTCGTAGCGCGAGCGCGCGGAGGAATACTGCTGGTCGACCTGCATCAGCGTAAGGTCGATGTAGCGTCGCCGCAGCGAAGGCGAACCCTCGATCATTAACAGGTCGTCCGCGCTAAAGAGCACCGCCGTGAGCCGGCCGACGGCGTCTGACAGGCGCTTGGGCGCGCCATTGACCTTTACCGTCTTGGTCGCGTTGGCGCCGCGCCCGGCGTCCCTGGCAACGACCGCGACCTCGAGCTTCAGCGCGCCGGCCAGCGTCTCGACCTCCGCGACGACCCGAGCAGCCGGCAAGACATCGCTCAGAAGCTCCCGGCGGATGAGCTGCACGTCGGTCTCGGCGCGGACGCCGCGCAACGTGGCCAGCAAATAGACCGCCTCGAGGAGGTTTGTCTTGCCCTGTGCGTTATCGCCGACGAAGAGCGCCACCTTAGAGCCGAGTTCGATGTCCAGGCGCTCAAAATTGCGATAGTCGAAGAGCTGGAGACGGCGCAGCCGCATATTGGAATTATATTCCTGTAACGCGAACCGGCCCGTGCCGTAGACGCGTGCGGGCGTCTAGGCCTTAATGGGTGGCGGGTGAGACGAGCGCGCGTTCTTTGGCGGGCGTTTGCGCGGGCACGGTAACGCAGAACTCGCTGCCGTGATGGTCGGAATCGTTCACCCAGATGCGTCCGTTGTGGAGCTCTACCAGGGACTTGGCGATCGCGAGGCCGAGACCTAATCCGGAGCGGTCGCCGCGATAGAACGGCTCGAAGATCCGCTCCCGGTCCTCCGGACTGATGCCCGGGCCCGAGTCGGCTACGGTCAGGATCACTTCGCCGCGAGCAAGGCGGGTGCTAACCGTAATGTGCCCTCCCGGAGGTGTATAACGCTGGGCGTTGGAAAGAAGGTTGATCAGGACTTGCTCGAAGCGAAGTCGGTCGACTCGCACCAGCGTACCGGGCGCCGATGACTTGAGGTCGATGGTCTGATGCTTGGCTGCGACAAGTGGTTGAACGATGGCGGCCGCGTTTGCCACCAGGTCATCGATCGAGACCGAATCAAGCTCCAGCCGCGGCTTGAACTCGTCGTCCCGGGAGATATTGACGAGGTCGGCGACGAGGCTGCTGAGGCGGGAAGCGCCTCGCACGATCGTTGCGACGAGCTTGCCGCGCGTGCTTTGCAGGTCCCTGGTTTCTTCCTCCTCGAGCAGCATCTCGGCCGCCATCATGATTGAGGTGAGCGGCGTCCTCAGTTCATGCGAAACGGTCGAAAGGAAGTCGCTCTTCATGCGGTTTAGTTCATGAAGATGTTGGGCGTGGGCGCGTTGTCCTTCGTAGAGGCGGCAGTTGTCCAGCGCCAGGCTGAGGACGACGCCCAGCGCCGCAAGCAGCCGCTGGTCGCGGACCTGCGGGTTCCTGCCCGCCGCTGCTATGGCGAGGACGCCTTCCAGCCGGCCCCGGGCGACCAGGGGGACATATACGGCCCGTTCCCGCCGCGCTCCTCCCGAGAACCATGAGTCGCCCTCAGTGGAGGATCTCGTCAAGAGCTTGCCCTGCCGCAGTGTCCCGGAGAGTGGGCCATCCCCGAGAGAGAGGCTCGGCGCGCGCTTCAGCCAGCCGGAGGGGAAACCGTAAACGGCCACTGGCTCCAGCAACTGGCCATCTTCGGTGAGCCAGCCGACGACGACGGCGCGCGCGCGCAGCCAGTGAGCGATCAGTTTCGCGGCCCGGCGGCAGGCAGCGGGGAACTGATAGATAGGAGCGAGCTCGCAGCCAAGCTCGTGCGGATAGGTGTGACGGCGGCGCATTCGATATTCCCAACGCAGTCCGACCTCGATGCCGACGATCGTCGAGAGACCAGCCAAAACGCCGGGCGCTAGCACGAACAGAGTCCCGGTGAGATTCAACCCGAGAAGAAGAGCGTATACCCGGAAGACAGCCATCACGCCGACGACCACGCCCAACAGTGCGAGGCGCCTGCCGAGGCCGGGCTCGCGTACGGGATCGAAGGTATGCTCCACCGCGTCCACAGGAAAGGTCTCTCCTTATGTAGTGATGACGCGACGGCAGCGAGAGTTACAGAGGGAAGGCGTAGGGCAAGAAAAAGCGCTCCCGAGTCAATAACTGCTCGCGGGGGTGCGGCGATGAGACCCGAAAGCGCTGAAACTGCGGCAGTTGCGGCCCTGCTGCAGCACTGTGATTATCCGGAAGAATTAGTGTAGTTGTCAAGCGAGTACGAGGCAGGTGTGGATAACCCGTCGAGCCGCGCTCAACTGTCGGTCAGTAGAAGTGCGAGCGCCGGAGGACACCCGCGACCGCGCAGGCGCTGAACAGCGCGAGAAGACCAGCCGCCAGCGCCCCTGTGCCCGTCTCTGAGCTCGGCTCAGGACCGCCGCCGGTCCTTGGCATGGCAGCAGGGAGCACAGCGGTCTTCGGCAGCGAAGCGGACGGCAGCGACAGCGTCTTGACCGTGCGCGGCGTCGCTACCAGCGGAGGGTTGGATGTTCCCGAACTGGTCGTCTGCGGTCGAGGAGTCGGCGTCGGCTCCGTTTGGGAAGTCGACGCCTCAGGGCATATCTGAATGCCCGTCAGCGCTCCGGAATCGCGGTACCGTATCGCGAGTTTCACCGCATTGTCGGCGTTGACATCGATCGTCTGCACGGACGCATTTGCACCGACAGGAATTGGCACCGAGGAGACCACGTTGCCATCCGCGCCATATGCCGTAGCCCTGTCGGGTGTACCGTGGTCTTTGTCCACAAAGAGAAACGAGCCGATGTGGACCGGCGAGTCGAACGTGTAGACCTGCTCACCGCCGGAATTACTGTCGACGGGGTAGTCCACGAGTCCGTCGCCGTTCTTATCGCTCAAAGTATAGGGCAGAAGCGCGATGTTGCCGATGCTCACTTCGAGGTCAGGAGCGTGGCTGCCCGTGCCGTTCGAGTTGAAGACAACTACGGCGTCCGGCCGGTCTGTCCGGCTCGTACTGCCTGAAATGTGGACGCCCAGCGAAGCGTACTGCTCACCCAATATGGTTCCGGCGGGGAGCCCGGCAAAGTCGAGCACATAGCCGTCCGGGCAGTCCGATGGTACGGCCGAAGGATTGGCCGAGACCGGGGCCGGCGAGCCGGCGCCGGTCTCGTTGACGGCGTATGCCCTAAGCGGCCCGAAAGTCAGCAGCAGTACCGCCAGCGCGGCGAGGATGACGGCGCCAAGCAGCCATGCAAGGCGGCGCACCGGTAGCAGCGGGGGAGCGACCCGGGCGATGGCCCGGCCGCTTGCGGCTGCGGTATCTGCGCGAAAACCGTGTCGGCTATTTCCGCGCCCTCTCATCAAAACCTCCATCAATGGGGCTACGCGGCAGCGCTCGAATTTAGGCAGGTTGGGCGGCTAATCATGCTGCCGCGCCCATCGATAACATGCTAGTTTTGTCACCCAGCGCCTGGCATTTGATTTCCGTATGAGTTCCGTTTGAAAAATTTGGGTGAATCTGGGACCATCTTCCGGTATTTCACCGGACAGGGCAGAGATTCTCCGGGTTGGCGGCTGGCGTTCCTGGAGGGCTATAGCGACCGAGGACGCTAGAAGAGGTCTTCAGGCGCTGGTTGAGGCCTCCCGTCGGCCGGCTGGCCATTGGTCCGGATGCCCTCTTCGTAGCGGCCGAGAAGCTCAGCCAGGGAGACGGGGCGCGCGTAGTGCGCTGGCGGATAATGGCCAAGATCGTTTTCGTACGTGCAGACGCAAGGGCCGCCGGCGGCGCACCCTGTGCAGCAGTAGGCATTATCGTCGACGTGAAGGCAGTCGGCGCCGAGCCGGATGCAGAAGGATTCACACGCTGCCATCGCTTCAATTGTCAAGCGATGCGGTGAGGCGGAGAAGGGATTGTATGAAGTATTCGGTTAAGAAACGGTAAATTCTGCGCCGGGCGTGCTCGCGGCGAAGAGGTTCAGGAGCTCGCTCTCGGTTCAGGCCTGGATGAACTTGTAGCCGACGCCGCGTTCGCTCACGATCGTGCCGATCGAACTGGTGTCGCACTCCAGTTTCTGGCGGAGCCGTCGAATGTACACCTTAAGATAGTCGATCTCGTCCGTGTATTCGCGCCCCCATACTTTCGCTAGCAGCGTCTGGTGAGGGAGGACGCGCCCGGCGTTTCGCGTCAGGTGGAAGAGAAGTGAGTATTCCGTCGGCGTCAAGGCGACGGTGCGACCCTTCACGGTAACGTGGCGGCTGGCGTAGTCGACCCGCAAGTCCGCGGACTCGAACACTTCGCCGAGCGCAGGAAGCTGGTTCTGATAGCGACGCAGGACAGCGCGCACGCGGGCCAGCAGTTCTGCTCAAGGTACTTCAGGCCCTCCTCGGCGTCCTTCGCCGGAGTGACCTCGGCTTCGGGCCAGCGAAGGCCGAAGCAGAGGTTCACGACCTCCATTACGTCCGGTTCATCGTCTACTACAAGTACTCTCATGCGTCTGCAAGAAGCGCGACTTTGGCGCCCTGTCCACTGCTGAGTGAACGGAACTTCCGCGACAGTGAAATCGACCCGCCCTAAGCGCTTCACAAAGTAAGATTGTCGCGCCGGCCCAAGCGTTACAGTGAAAAGTTGGTGAAATCGCGTCGACAGTGATGTGCGAGGCGCATGCCGTGCGAGGCGAACCCAGCCGCCGGCAGCCACGCGAGCGACCCAGAGCCTAGTGGTGGTTGATTTCCTGGATGACGCCCCGTAGCGGAATGCGCAGCCAGTCCGGCCGGTTGTTCAGCTCATAGTCCACTTCGTACACCGCCTTCTCCAAGACCAGCACCCCGAGCAGCTTGCTCAGTTCATCTTGCCGTCTCGGCAGGATCGGTGAGTCGCCCATAGCGTGAAGGTACTCGCGAAGGAACGCAGCGCCCACCCACCTGTACCAGACACCCGCCCAAGCTTCCATGTTGGGGAGACGCATCGCCGGTACGATCCCACGAGCGGCCTGGTTGAACAGCGCGGAATAGGCGGCGTAGTGGAACGAGCGGAGCATCCCAGCGACATCCTTGAGCGGGGAGCGCTTGAGCCGCCTCTGCGATAGGGGTCGTGTTGGCTCGCCCTCGAAGTCGATGATGACGAAGTCCTTGCCTGTGAAGAGCACCTGCCCCAGGTGATAGTCGCCGTGACAGCGGATGCGCATGCCGGTTAGCTGGCCCTCCAGAATGCTCTGGAAGCGGCGGAGCACCTGCGGCTCCAGGTCGAGCACCGTTCGGGCCTCTTCGCGAATGCCATTCTGCAAGCTGTCGACTTTCCTCTGGAGCGCGGGGAAGACGGAGGCCATCAAGCCGCGCGTCGATTGATAGAGCGAACGCTGGTGAAGGCCCGTAAACGGCTCCGGCGCGAAGCCGGCTGACGCTCCAGACGAGGCGAGTGCGAGATGAAGCTCGGCCGTCCGCTGGCCCAGCAGTCCAACCGACTGGATGTATGTACCAATCAGATCGCGCACTTCCTCAGGAACATCCCGTCGCGCAAGATCCAAAAGATCGTCCGAAGGAAGACGGTCCGCCGCGGGGCCTACGTCCCCACCCGTGCTTAGAACGCGCTCCAGGTACGACCCGACGTTATCCAGCGTGTAGTTCCAGGCGTCGCCTTCGTTTGGGACGTAAGACTGAAGCACACCCAGCGTCATCGACTCTCTCCGGTGGCGCCGATATTCGATGTACCCTGCAACCGATGGCACCTGGACGGCGGGCGTCTCTTCCGTTAGAACGCGGCCGATCTCGAGGTCCGGGTTCACGCCTTCGTCCGGCCGGCGGAACAACTTGAGTATCAGCTTGTCCCCGTAGACCACCGAGGAGTTCGTCTGGTCGCCGGTGAGCGGGGACGGGTCAATGTTTGCATCAGGCCCGCCGCGTAGCCGGCGGAACACCTCGGTCGGCGAAGTAGCGATCTCACCAGCCGAACCCTTGAGACGCCGCCGGCGGCCGATGGATTCGAGCAGGGCTGCGGCAAAGTGCTTGTCATTGATCGCCTCGTAGAGGACGCCGGCCGGTTCATCAGGCCGCCTTTTGACGCGCGCGATAATCGAGTTCGGCATATCCCTAGCCACTTGCTCAGCGTCCTCGCCGACAGCAGAGGCGACGGTGATCAAATAGGTCTCTGGCTCGCCCTCTACATAGGACAGCTTGACGAGGACAAGGTGCGCTTCCGGCCCTCCGTTGGGCGGCATATCGATCGCATCGATCATTTCGACCGACTGGATGTGGCGCCCTTTCCCTCCGAACCACCGGCGTGACCTGAGGTACTTTGGGAGAGCCGTTTCGAGCGCGCCCCGGCCAACGCTGGAGAAGAGGCCGTTTCCCGAAATTAGCGCTGAAAGCTCGGGGACGGAAGCGGGTTCGGGCGCTCTTTCTGGCGCGTCTGACTCGACTCCCCGCGGTTCGAGAGCGAACCAGTAGAAGGCATGCGGGCCGAGAGTAAGGAAGTATGGGGCGTCGCCCACTTCCGGGAATTCGGTGAGCCCGAATAGCTCGACCGGGGTGGTCCCTTTGTAGGGCGACATGTCGAGTCGGGCGTACTGAACGAAGCGGGACAGGTTTGCCACGAAGAGCATCGTCTCGTTCTCATAGCGGCGAACAAAAGCCAGCACTTTGCGGTTTTCGGGGTACAGGAACTCGATGGAGCCGCGGGCGAAGGCCTTGTAGCGCTTGCGGAGCGCGATCAAGCGCCTCGTCCACCAAAGCAGCGAGTGCGGGTTGCTCTGCTGCGCCTCCACGTTGACGGTTGCGTAGTGGTATTCCGGATCAGTGATGACCGGCATGTAGAGACGCTGCGGATTGGCGAGCGAGAAGCCTGCATTACGATCGCC
Organism: Chloroflexota bacterium; assembly: GCA_005882985.1. Lineage (GTDB taxonomy): Bacteria > Chloroflexota > Dehalococcoidia > SM23-28-2 > RBG-16-64-32 > CF-163. The sequence goes on along the minus strand of VBEJ01000118.1, from coordinate 19,039 downwards.
ACTCCATTGCATCGGCGTGCGGACACCGTTGCGGTCGCCGAGATAAACGTTGTCGCCCATGCCAATCTCATCGCCGTAGTAAATGATCGGCGCGCCAGGCAGCGAGAAGAGGAGCCCATTCATGAGCTCGATCCGGCGGCGGTTGTTGTTCAGGAGTGGAGCCAGCCGGCGGCGAATGCCGAGGTTGACGCGGGCCTCTCTGTCCTGCGCGTAGACCCGGTACATATAGTCGCGGTCCTCGTCTGTCACCATTTCGAGGGTCAGCTCGTCATGGTTGCGCAGGAAGACCGCCCACTGACAGCTTTCGGGGATCGGCGGCGTTTGCTGGAGGATGTCGATGATCGGGAAACGGTCCTCCATGTGGACGGCCATGAAGAGCCTCGGCATCAAGGGGAAGTGGAAGGCCATGTTGCACTCGTCGCCTGATCCGAAGTAGGCGATGGCGTCCTCCGGCCACTGGTTCGCCTCGCCGAGCAGGATGCGGCCGGGAAAGCGCCCGTCGACATGACGCCGCAGCTCTCGCAGGTACTCGTGCGTCTCCGGCAGGTTTTCGCAGCTCGTGCCCTCTCGCTCGTAGAGATAGGGCACGGCATCCAGGCGGAGACCGTCGACCCCCATGCCCAGCCACTGGTCGACGACGTGGAGCAGCGCCCGCCTCATGTCGGGGTTATCGAAGTTAAGGTCCGGCTGGTGGGAGTAGAAGCGGTGCCAGTAATATGCTTCCGCGGTTGCGTCCCAGGTCCAGTTCGAGGTTTCGAAATCTTTGAAGATGATCCGGGCGTCGCGGTAGCGCTCGGGAGTGTCGCTCCAGACATAGAAGTCGCGCTCGCGGCTGCCGGGCGGCGAGGTGCGAGCGCGCTGGAACCACGGGTGCTGGTCTGAGGTGTGGTTCAGGATGAGCTCAGTGATAACACGCAGTCCACGTCGGTGAGCTTCGCGAAGGAACGCCTGGAAGTCACGAAGCGACCCGTATGACTGATGGACGCCGGAGTAGTCCGAAATATCGTAGCCGTCGTCTTTGAGCGGCGACGGGTAGAACGGGAGCAACCAGAGTGCGCTTACGCCGAGGTCCTGCAGGTAGTCCAGCTTCTGCATTAGCCCCCGGAAGTCGCCGATGCCGTCGTTGTTGCTATCGCTGAAGGCGCGGACGTGGAGCTGGTAGATGATCGCGTCCTTGTACCAGAGCATGTCGCCGTGCGAGGCGGCCGAATCGTTACGCGGAAGCATCGGGTTGCTCCGTTGCCTTCCCGCTGAGCCGGAAGATGGCGGACGCGGACGTCTTCGGCTTGAGGCGTAGTTCATGCCGCTTTCCTCGCCAGCGGCTCTTGCTTTGGTTCAGGAGATCCTCGACCGGGAAGGCGCGCTTCGGGTCAATGCCCCACTCTTCGAGCGGCAATTCGATGACGGCCGAGTGAGCGCGCTTCGGGTCGAGGTTCACAACCGTGACAACGATGTTTCGCGCGTCCTCGGTACGCTTGCTGTAGCAGATGACATTCTCATTATCGGCTAGGTGGAAGGTCAGGCCCTCATTCGAATGGAGGGCGGGGTTTCCCCGCCGAATGGCGTTGACGCGCGTGATGATTTCGCGCAGGCTGTCCTTCCGTGCGATGTCCCAGCGCTTCAGTTCATACTTCTCGGAGTTCAAATACTCCTCGCTGCCCGGCTGAGCAGGAGTATGCTCGCCCAGCTCAAACGCTGGGCCGTAAATGCCATAGCTCGATGAAAGCGTTGCTGCGAGTACCAGGCGTGCGACGAAGCCCGAGCGGCCACCCGTCACGAGGTACTCGGTCAGGATGTCCGGCGTGTTCGGCCAGGCGTTGGGCCGGAAGTAATCCTTGAGGGGCGCGGACGTCAGCTCCGTGAAGTAATCGCGAATATCGTCCTTTTTCGTCTTCCAGGCGAAGTAAGTGTAGGACTGAGTGAAGCCGCTCTTCGCCAGCCGTTCCATCAGCCGTGGCCGGGTAAAGGCCTCAGCGAGAAACATCGTGTCCGGGTAGTCGCGCTTGATCTCCGCGATGACCCACTCCCAGAAGTGGAACGGCTTGGTGTGCGGGTTGTCGACGCGGAAGATGTGGACGCCCTGCTGCACCCAGAAGACGAAGACGCTCTTTAGCTCCTCCCAGAGCGCCCGCCAATCGCTCGTCTCGAAGTCGAAGGGATAGATGTCCTCGTATTTCTTCGGCGGGTTCTCTGCGTACTGGATGCTGCCGTCGGGCCGCCGCCGAAACCACTCAGGGTGTTCCTTGACGTACGGGTGGTCCGGCGAGCACTGGAACGCGATGTCGAGAGCGATTTCGAGCCCGTACTCATTCGCCCGCGCGACAAGCCGTCGAAAGTCGGCGAGGCTGCCCAAGTCAGGGTGGACCGACTTGTGCCCGCCCTCGTCGGAGCCGATCGCCCAGGGACTGCCCGGGTCGGTTGCCTTCGCCCGGAGCGAGTTGTTCTTGCCCTTCCGGTGGCTGCGTCCGATTGGGTGAATCGGCGGTAGGTAAAGGACGTCGAAGCCCATCCCGGCCACATAGGCAAGGACTGCTTCGACGTCGCGGAACGTCCCATGCCGTCCCGGCTCGGGCGACCAGGACCGCGGGAACAGTTCATACCAGGCGCTGAACGCCGCCTTCGGCGGGTCGACAGTGACCAGCAGCCCCTTGTCGTAGCGTGTTGCCCGCCCGCGGTCCGGATAGCGACGCATGAGCGTGGCCAGCTGATCAGCGAGCGCGGCGCGAGCTCTCTCGCGCGGAGGCGTTCCGCTCGCTATCCGCTCGGCCGCTGCCTGGAGCTGCTTTCTATCGCGGAGCGCGGCGCGAGCTCTCTCGCGCGGAGGCGTTCCGCTCGCTATCCGCTCGGCCGCTGCCTGGAGCTGCTTTCTATCGCGGCCCGCGGCGCGAGCGGCGGCTTCTCGGACGAAGGCGGCGCCGATCTTCAGCTCGCCGCTTACGTCTTGCCGGGCCGCGACCTTACGTCGGAGCAGGCGGCGCCAGGTCTCGAAGCGGTCGATCCATGCCTCGATTGTGTAGTAGTAAGTGCCGAGCTGATCGACGACGAACGCCCCAGCGTAGTGGTCTTCGCCGGCCGGCTGCATCGGCGTCTCGTGCCATTCCGCCTCTCCATCTCGGCGGTATCGCAGGACCGATGACACTATCGGCTCGTATTCAGCGAAGATGTCGGCGCCAACCACAAACCACTGCCCGACGACCGCTTTGGCCGGGAAGCGCCCGCTGTCTACCTCCGGCCGGACCGATTCGATGACCACCCGCTCCCGAAGCTGGGATCCTTCCGGATCAACCGACGCGCCACGCGGCGCGCGGACGGCCGGCAGGGCGCGACCGTCCCGAGACACTCGCGTAGTGAGAGGAGCCGCCCGTTTCAAGGCGCCCCGGACCACGTCAACCTCGGTCGCCCTCGAGGCGGTCTATCTGCGCCTTTTGCAACCGTCCGGAATAATCGATATACACGGTCTTCCACTCGCTATAGGAGTCGAGCGCTGCCTGCCCCGCCTCGCGATGCCCGTTGCCGGTGCCCCGCGTTCCCCCGAAAGGCAAGTGCACCTCGGCGCCAATCGTCCCCGCATTGATATAGACGATTCCCGTGGTCATCCGTTCCATAGCCTTAAACGCTTTGCTGATGTCCCGGGTGTATATCGCGGACGAAAGGCCGTATTGGACACCGTTGTTGATTGCGATGGCCTGCTCAAGGTCCCCGCAGCGAATGATGTCCGTGACCGGCCCGAAGATCTCATCCTGGGCGATGCGCATTGCCGGCCGCACGTTTGTAAACACTGTCGGCTGAAAGAAGTAGCCGTTGTCCAGCCCATCGCCGGAGGCCCGCATGCCACCACAAGCGATCGCTGCGCCTTCATCGCTACCGATCTCCATGTATCGGCCGATCTTCCCGAGTGCTTGCATATTCACGACCGGCCCCATATCGGTTGTCGCGTCGAGACCGTCCCCCAAACGTAACGCCTGCGCGCGACGTACGAGTTCGTCGGTGAACGCCGGCGCGATGCCGCTCTGGACGATCATCCGGCTCGCCGCCGTGCAGCGCTGGCCGCTGGTGCCGAACGCGCTCCACACGGCCCCTTCGACGGCGAGTTCGAGGTCGGCGTCGTCGAGAATGAGTATCGCGTTCTTGCCACCCATCTCGAGGTGCACTCGCTTGTTGTTGCGGCCACAGTAGGTGCCGATCTCCCGGCCGACTTCGAGCGAGCCGGTGAAAGAGACCATGACGACGCGCGGGTCCTCGACCAGCGCGGCGCCCGCCTCGTTTCCCCCGAATACGAGGTTGACCACGCCGGGAGGAAGCCCCGCCTCTTCGAGAATGCCCACGAGGTTGTGTGCGCTCAACGGCGAGAACGGCGAGGGCTTGAAGACGACGGTATTCCCCGTGACAAGGGCGGGCATGAGCTTCCAGCAGGGGATGGCGATCGGGAAGTTCCAGGGCGTGATCGCGGCCACGACGCCGTGGGGTTGCCGCACGCTCATGTTGAACTTATCAGGCAGCTCGGATGGCGTCGTCTGTCCCCACATTCGGCGCCCTTCGCCGGCGACGTAGTAGGTCATGTCGATGCCTTCCTGCACGTCACCACGTGCCTCTTTCAAGACCTTGCCCATCTCGGTAGTTACATCGCGGGCCAGGTCCTCCTTCCGGGCCGCCATGATTTCGGCGGCGCGGAACAGGACCTCGGCCCGTCGTGGAGCGGGGACGAACCGCCAGCTCTCGAACGCCTCAGCGGCGGCCTCGACGGCATCGGCGACGTCTTGCGCGCCGGAATCAGGGAAAGAGCAGACGATTTCATCGGTATTCCCTGGGTTCTCACGCTGGTGCCGGTTATCGGTCTTTGGCTCGACCCAGTGACCGTTTATATAATTGGCGAACGCCTCACGCATCTAGACCTATTTCGCACCCCTTTTAAGATGATAACGCGCCGTCAACAGCGGAAGTGACGGCGCCGCTCGTTCGCATGACTCTCGTACACGATCCTGGAGTAAAGCGAGCAGACAGCCAGTCGCTGCTCGGAGGCGTCCTCACTGAGGCGAGAACTGGACGGGCCCGCGACGCGTACTTTGCCTTTTTGCTGACGAGGCAAGGGTCGCCCGCACTGAGCGCGGGCGACCCTCGACTGTCTGCCACAGTCTTTTGATTACTGGATCAAGCGGCGGATTAGGATTCCTGACGTGGGATCGTAGTTGCCCAGGAAGCCGGCGGTCTGCGAGTAAGCAGCATCAGCGATCTCAATCGAGACCTCCCAGTGGCCCTTCCCGCCGTTGCAGTTGGTGCCACCCACACAAGCGAAGCTGCTTAGGTACGCGAGCGTCCAGCCGCGGATCGTCACCGTCTTAATCGGGGTGCTCTCGTAGGTGATGATCGGGATGATGATGAGCCAGGGGCTGTCGGGACAGGCGACACTGTAAGCTGGGGTGACCTGACCTGTGGGGGTGAAGACCTCGTTGAAGTCATCCTTGCCGTTGCCGTTGCTGTCGCATTTGGCGCCGGTTGCCCAGCGAGCCAAGATCCCCTGGTCGGTCGGGCCCACCTTGTTGCCGTCCAAGGCGTCTACCACTGTCTGAGAGCCAGCGCAGGCAGGCGCGGGATCGCCCTGGATGCAGTAAGACCAATCGACGGTTCCATCGATGATGTTCGACCTGTATTCGGCCGAACCTCCACCGTTACCGTCGTAGTCCAACGCGCCGCGCCAGCCGCCTATGCCATCCTGGGCGCCCACTTTGACCTGGCAGGTGGCGCCGAAAATCGCCTTGCCCGTGACAGCGTCCAGGCAGTTCGTGTCGCCGCGCAGAAGAGCCCACGGCATCATGTTGTGGCCGCCGGAGAGCGACCCGATGCGGGCGGCGGCGTCCGCACCCACGTTGCTTCTCGTCTTGCCGAGCACGCGCCCGAAGATCCAGCCGAAATTACCCTCGAGTTCGACGTAGAGCGTGTCGTTTGGAACGCCGGTAGTGCGAACTTCGATCTTCTTGATATCGCCCGAAGCGATGCCATTGTTGGTGGCCCATTGCTGCGCCCTGCTCACAGCCTGCCCCGGATTTGTCGGCAGTTCGGCTACGCCAGCGAGCGCCATCGCATCTGCGGAGTTCTGAAGATGACGGCGGTCGCGGAAAAGCAAGCCGACATCTACGGTCATAGCGACCATTCCGAGTAGAACGGTCATGAACAGGATTCCAATTACGAGCGTCTGCCCGTGCTCGCGACGGACAATGTGGGGCCAACGGCTGCTTTGCATACTATCCCCCTTCCTGACACGTTATGATGCGTCAAGAAGGCGGAAACCTAAACTACACGTGCGTGAATTGCCAGTGAATAGTTAGTCAACGATTAGTAAGGGGGGATTTCCGCCGGCGAAGGGCGGTTCTAACGGCGCAGCCCGGGCTAGGCACCTTCCTCGGGCGCGAAACCGCGGCGCATCGTGTTCTCGCTCACGACGCGCGCTTGCATGAACTGGCGGACGTAATCAGGGCCGCCCGCCTTCTCGCCGAGGCCAGACATGGCGAGGCCGCCGAAAGGCTGCCGTCCCACGATTGCGCCAGTGATCTTGCGGTTGATGTACAGGTTGCCGGTGCGGAAGGTCGCACGGGCCAGCTCGATGTGGCGCGGGTTGCGCGAGAAAACACCGCCGGTCAGTGCGAATGTCGAGTTTAGCGCGATCTCGAGCGCTTCCTCGAAGTCAGCGGCGTGGAAGACCGACAGCACGGGCCCAAAGATCTCCTCCTGGGCGAGCGGCGAGTTTAGAGGGACATCCGTGAAGACGGTCGGGGCCACGTAGTATGACGCTTCTTCGCTCTCGGACGAATTGAGATGCGAAATGTCTGTTTGAACCAGCACCGTTGAGTAGCTGCGGCCGGAGTCGATGTATCCCATGATCTTTTTGCGAGCGTCTGCGCTGATTACCGGCGGCACGAATGCCGCGGGATCGTCCGGCGAGCCGACCACGAGGCTGGCGACCGCATTCTTCAGTCGCTCGAGAGCCTCGTCGTAGGCGGAGCCCACTATGATCAGCCGGGAACAAGCGCTGCACTTCTGTCCGGCATAGCCGAACGCAGACACCAGCACACCGCTGATGGCCTGATCGAGATCGGCGTCGTCGTCGATGATGATGGCGTTCTTGCCGCCCATCTCCGCGATCACGCGCTTGACGTTGCGCTGGCCCGGGCGGGTCTTCGCGGCCGCTTCGATGATGTTAAGGCCGACCGCGCTGCTTCCCGTGAAGGCGATGTTGTCCACGCCGTTGTGCTCGACTAGCGCCCGGCCGATCTCGCCGCCGGGGCCGGGAAGGTACTGGATGGCATCATTTGGCACGCCCGCATCGCGCAGTATCTCGACAAGCCTGTAAGCGATGAGCGGCGACTGCGCAGCCGGCTTGAGAATGGCGGTGTTGCCGCCGGCGAGAGCACCCACGGTCATCCCAGTAATGATCGCAAGCGGAAAGTTCCACGGGGCGATCACGGCAGTCACGCCCCGGCCCTCGTGGAAGTTCTCATTGTGCTCGCCGGGCACATCGCCCATCGGCCGAGGTTCAGACAGCCGCTCTCCTTCGGCCGCGTAGTAGCGCAGGTAATCGATCGCCTCGCAGACATCGCCGTCCGCCTCGTGCCAGGACTTGGCGCTCTCGAAGACCATCGTGGCGGCAAGGTCGAAACGGCTCCGCTCGACGAGGTCCGCCGCTCGATCGAGAATTTCCGCGCGCTCGTAGGCGGGTACTTCGCGCCACTCAAGAAACGCTTCCTGGGCCGCCGTCACGGCCATATCGACGTCTTCTGGAGTCGCCTGCGCAACATGGCCCATGATCGTCGCCGGCTCTGCTGGACAGCGGACTTCGCTCGAAGGCCTGTCCGACACGCGCCGGTCGCGGATGAGAAGCGAGTACGTTGTTCCAAAGCCCCTGCGGGCGCGCGCCAGTGACGCGCCAACTCTCTCCCGTTCCTCTGGCTCAAAGAACGCCGCCGGCGGGGCGTTTCTGAACGCCGGCTCCGCTCGCCTCGCACGCTCTTCGAAAGGCGCCTGCGCGATGGATGAAACAGTAACTCCGGCGTTGAACCACGCCTGGTTCGAAGTGTTTTCAAGAAGCCGTCGCACGAGGTAGGCCATTCCCGGAATGACCCGCCCGACGGGCACATAGACCCGGGTGCGATAGCCGGCGGCCGCGACGGCGTTGCGTAGCCCTTCGGCCATCCCATACAACATCTGGAACTCTATGTCTGGGATCCGCCGCCCAGCGTTGCGGGCCTTCACCATGGCCTGGGCCACCGAGCGCGGGTTATGGCTGCCGAAGGCAGGGCGCAGGTGCGGCCACGCGGCAAGCAAGGCATCCGTGCACCTCTCGAAGGAAGCATCGGTCTCCTCCTTGCGCTCGAACACGGGGACCGGCCAGGAGTTTTGAGCGGCGACGATTCGTTCCTCGTCCCAGTAGGCGCCCTTCACGAGCCGGACGGAGAACGGCGCTCCGCGCCGCTTCGCGAGGTCTGCTAGCCAGTAAAGGTCTCGCACGGCGTCCCGCAGATACGCCTGCACGACTATACCGACATGCGGAAGGTCGGTGAATTCCCCCTCGGTGATGACGTCAGCGAACGTGCGGTGGACGAGCTCCTTGTACCGGTACTGTTCGACATCGAAATTGATAAACGCGCCCTGCCGCATCGCCAACCTCATTAGCGGGCGCAGGCGCTTGCGCGCGGTCTCGCTTACATGCTCAGGTGCCGCCGGCTCGAGGTGCGCGCAGAGGGCCGAGAACTTGATTGAGATGTTGGCGGCGGGTACGGCGGACCATTGCTCGCCCTGCGGCGAAATAGCACCAGCGTTGGCCGACAACGTCTCGAGCAGTTCCGTGTACCGCCCGAGGTAGGCGTCTGCCTCTGCGTCCGAGAGGGTCTCTTCGCCGAGAAGATCGACCGTCGAGCCTACGCCATCTCGGGCCAGGTCCCGGAGCGCAGGGACGGCCGCTTCGGGCGTTTCTCCCGCGATGAAGCGGTGGGCCATTGAGAATACGCCGCTACGGACAGCCCGCGATAACACCGGGCGAAACACTGGCTGTGACGCCAACCCGGAAGCCGTCTGCACGATGCCCGGAGCAGAATCGCGGAAGTATTGCCGGACGTGATCGGCAACCGAGCGGGCAGAGCGTAGCGTCGGGAGGACGTCTACGAAGCGCAGGAGCTTGACGCGAAAGTCGGGGTCATTGGTCGCCCAGTGCAGCAGCCGTTCCTGCCACCAGGCAGGCGTCAAGGTTAGGGGCGGGTGGCTTGTCGCGCTGGCGGCGAGCCGTTCCTCCCACTCCCTGATGCGAGCGTCCAACGAGGCATCAACCGCCATCTAGACCTCTCGATTGTCATTCTACATCCCAAGGGAAGCGGGATTGGTCGACTCGCGGGCACAGATACGCCGCTGCGAAGGACAAGTCGTGGTGCCCGGTTAGTCGATATCCGGGCGCGATTACGCGCTATCGTGCGGCGTTCAGGCCTCGACCATGTCGCTCACGCCGGCTTTTGCGACCCCGAGGACTGGCGGCTCGGAGGCCGAGGACAGACTGAAGCTGAAATCGCTGCCGCCGCCTTCACGCGGCGCAAGCCACACCCGCCCGCCATACGCCTCGAGAAGCCGTTTGGAGACGGCGAGTCCGATGCCCATACCCTTGACTCCACTTGCGCTCTCGGACCGGTAGAACGCATCGAATATACGTTCAGCTTCTTCGGGCGCTACACCGGGCCCCCTATCGCGGACCGAAACGACAACTATTCGCGCATCCCCCTGAACCCGAACCTCAATCGGCTCGGGAGGCGGGCTATACTTCTCCGCGTTTGCCAGAAGATTGCCAAATACCAGCTCCGCCGTAAAGTCATCGCCAATGACCGGCGGGATTTCCCGGGCAAATTGAACGTCTATCTGACGTTCCGGATACATCTGCTGGTGCCATTCGATATGTTGCGTGATGATCCTCGTGAGAGAGACCGGCACCGGCTCGTTAGCGACTCCGTATTCAACCCGCGCGAGCGCGAGAATATTCTCGACCAGGCGTCGCAGCCGCCGGCCTTCCCTTCTTAGGTCGGTCATGGCCGCTGCTTTATCTTCCTCGTCGAGCTTAGCGCCCAGCTTGTTCAACAGCTCGATGTTGCCAAAGATGACCGACACCGGCGTGCGCAGCTCATGCGAGATTAGTGCAAGAAACTCGTCCTTCGCCTGGAGCGCCCGTTTCAAGTCCGCGGTCCGCTCTTCTACGCGCTGCTCCAGTTCAGCCGCGTACGTCCGCAAGGCTTCCTGGCCTTCCTTGACTTCACGCCGGAGGCGTCGCGTTTCGATGGCGCGGCTAAGCGCCGCTGTCACGTGATCGCGGTCGAGAGGCTTTTGGATCAGGTCGAATGCGCCGGACCTCAGAGCCTCGACGGCAAGGTCCATCTGTCCGTGGCCGGTGATGAGGAGAGTGGGAATATCCGGAAACGTCTCGCGGGCGTGGCCCAGGAAAGTTAGGCCATCCATTCCCGGCATCTTTATGTCGCTGATAATGGCGTCGTAGTCGTTACCCGCCAGCTTCTTCAGCGCAGACGTCGCCCGCTCGCAGGTATCGATGCTGATCGGAGCCATCCGGAGCACGAGCGCCTCCGAAAGGGCGTCGAGGAGCGCCAGGTCATCGTCGACTATCAAGACGCGCGGGTCTCGGGTAGGCGAAGCCATTACACGGCCTTACTTTCCAGAGGCAGCTCCATGACAAAGCGCGCTCCTTGAGTTGTCCTATCCAGGTAGATCTGTCCCTCGTGGTCATTGACGATTCCGTAGACAATTGAGAGGCCGAGTCCTGTCCCCTGGCCCACCTCTTTCGTCGTGAAGAACGGATCGAAGATTCTCTCCTCGAGCTCCTTGGGCACACCGGGGCCGCTATCTTGTACCATCACCCGGACCCAACCCTGCCCGACTCGACTGGACACGCGGATCCTCTTTTCGTCTGAGCCGGCGACGGCGTCCCGAGCATTGTTGAGGAGGTTCAGGAGGACCTGCTCGAGCTGGATCGGATTGCCGAGGACACTCGGATTTTCAGCGGCCAGCTCGAGGACAAGTTCAACTTCCCGCAGTCGGAACTGCTCAGAGAAGAGCGAGACCGAGCTTTCAATGACGCCGTTTATCTCGACCGGCTCACGTTGCCGTGGTGCGGCCCGGCCGAAAGTCCTCAGGTGGTTGATTATCTCTGTCGCCTTCGCAACTTGCTGTTTCGCGCGACCCAGATCTCGCTCTATCCGTTCGCTGTCCCACGTCTCAAGTACCATCAGGTCGAGCACGTTCCCGATGTACAGACCGATGTTGTTCAGCGGATCGTTGAGCTCGTGAGCCACCCCCGTCGTGAGCTCGCCGATGGTCGCCAGCTTTGCGGTCTGCACGAGCTGCTCTTGCTTGTCGCGAAGCTCCTGCTCTCGCCGGCGGATCTCCTCGGTAGTGTCGCGCAAGTCGCCCATGATGTGGATCATTGCCCTGCGTTGATCGCTCAGCCGACGGTTCGTCTCTGTCAGGTCCATCATGATGTGAAGCATCGCCCGTCGTCGCTGCTCCCCAAAGCGGACGTGCGCTTCCAGCTCCTCGATCCGTTGTTTCAGCGTTCGCAGCTCACCTGCCTCGAGCCCACTTCGAGCTGCGACTGCTGCGCTACTTACCCGCACGCTGATCCGTCTCCCGTCTCAAGGCGTCGATCTCTTTTTCGAGAGCGATCATCTTCAGCTCGCGCCCGACAACGACCTCCTCAAACTTCTCGAGGTCGAGGATCTTCTCTTGCAGCTCCGACTTCGACTGCTCGAGATCGCGGACCACCTTCCGGTACGCGCGCATGTCACGCAGAATCCCGAGCGCGCCGATTACGTTACCATCCGTGTCGCGCAGTGCGGAAGCGTTGAGTGTCGTTGGGATTAGCTCCCCAGAAGCGGCGCGTGGGTTGAGGCTCGCGTTGCGGCTGACCCCCTTCTCGACCACCTCCCTCAGCGCATCCGTGAACTGACGGGTCTCTTCGGGGCTAATGAAGCGCGAGACGGATTGCTCGACGACCTCGTCCGTGCGGAACCCCAGGAGCTGCGAGACGGCGTCGTTGGCCAAAGTAATCTTGCCCTCGAGATCTGTTACGAACACCGGGTCTGGAGCGTTCTTTATCAGGCTTTCAGCGTAAGCCCTTGCTTTGTCCAGCTCGCGCATGTCGCGCAGGATGCCGATCGCCCCGATGACTTTTCCCTCGGAGTCACGCAACGCAGACGCATTGAGGCTGGTCGGAATAACCTCCCCGGTGGCTGTCCGTGGGCTGAGCGTGACGTTTCGGATCACGCCTTTCTCTACCACTTCGCGAAGAGCAGCCGTGAACTGACGCGTCTCCTCCTGGCTGATAAATTGCGAGACCGACTGTTCCACCACTTCGTCGGTGCGGAAGCCGAGCAACTGCGACACGGCATCGTTAGCCAGCGTGATCTTCCCCTCGAGGTCAGATACGAACATCGGGTCGGGTGCATTCTCAATCAAGCCGACGGCGAATGCCCGCGCCTTGTCGAGCTCTCGCATATCGCGGAGAATACCGATCGCGCCGATCACTTCGTTGTCGGAATTACGCAGGGCCGAGGCGTTCAGTGTGGTCGGGATTATTTCGCCGGACGCGCTTCGGGGGTTGAGCACAGCGTTCCTCGTCACGCCGTGCTCAACAACCTCGTCCAGCGCGAGCATGAAGTCTCGCGTCTCTTCAGGGGAAATGATCCGCGAAAGCGATTGCTCGATTAGCTCGGCCGGCCGAAAGCCGAGCAACTCGAAGACGGCGTCGTTCGCCTGGAGGATCTTCCCCTCGAGGTCCGACACGAACACCGGGTCGGGGGCATTGGCGATGATGATGTCGGCGGCAAGCGGGATTGCCGCTCGGCGGGCGGTCTTGCTTTCCGCCGAAGCGACTTTCGATATTGCCGGGGGAGGAGCTTCCGGGCTCAAAGTATGTTCCAGTAAGATTTCGCGCGAAATAGCGCGTTTTAGAACTAGCTTAGCGGCAAGGGGTATTCAAAACGTAACACTTTCGGCAAAAGGCATAACGCGCGCATAACAATCCCAGTTTCGCGTCGCCCCGGAAGTCGCAACCGACAATGACCCTTTGGATTTAATCAGCGACTATGTCAAGACCAGAAAGCGTCGACGGCATAGCGGTCCTCAACCATGAACCAGAACTCCGCCACTTTGCCGTTCTGGATGCGATAAGTAAACGCCTGGAACTGGCCGCCCAGGATCCTGCCCTCCCGCTCGGCGAATACACGGACGAGAGCGATCCCAAACTGGTCACCTACGAGAACATCGATTAGCTCGGTACGGACGGTGCCGCCGGAGAGTTCACGCGCTCGCGCCCAGAACCCGGCGACTTCCGCTTTGCCGTTGTAATCACGCGAAAGGAGGTTCCGGCCCGGCACATGCCAGACAATATCGTCGGCGAGCATCTCCATTAGAGCAGCAGCGTCGCCATGTTGCTGGGCGTCATGGAACCGGCGGACCAGATCCGCGTTCGCGTGCCCGCCCGAAGTCACTTCGATAGCACTTTGAAAAGGCGAGCGTCCGGCGGACGCTTCGCGTTGCCGGCGAGGTGTTCGTCCAGCTTGGGCCGCATCAGCTGCGCGGCGACGTTAGCGTATTCTTGCGTCTCCCAGAGCACGAAGATCCCGTACTCGCCATCCTTCTCGTCGCCGAACACGGTTACGCTCTGGCAACCCGGCTGAGATGCGATCAGAGGAGCAATGTCGTCAGCGATTGGTTCGGCTGCTGTGTGCTTTCCCGGGCCGAAAGAGAATCGCACGAGCCTAGCGTACATTGCAACCTCCCGTAGTTGTGTTGCTGCTATCGGATTCTAGTACCCCAAGGTCGGCGCAGGTCTGTCTCCTCACCACTGCACGAACATCGGCATCACGACATGCACGTAGCGGTCGTTGCCGATGGGGCGAATGACACCCGGGCTTGACGGGCTTGTCGTCTCGAGGGCGACCTCGCTCACGTCATCCAGCGCCTGCAATACGTCTTGCAGGTAGCGACTGTTGAAGGCGATCTTCGAGGCGTCGCCCTCGATCTTTACGTCGATGTCGCCGCGATGCTCGCCGATCTCCTCTGCGCGAGCCGAGACCGTCATCTTCCCCGCGTTCTCGCCTTCACCCGGCTCGAGCTGGACGCGGACGATGCCCGCGCCGTCCCGCGCGAAGATCGCCGCTATACGTGTCTCCTGGAGGAACTGGCGCATCTCGATAATCGTTCTCGTCGCGTATGACTGGGGGATGAGCTGCCCGTAGTTGGGAAACGTCCCCTGGATCAGCGTCGCGACAACCTCCACGTCGGGCAGCTTGAACATCACCTGCGAGCGCGCGCCATTGATCGCCATCTCGACCTCTTCGCTCTCGTCGGTGATGAGCCGCTCAATCTCCCGCAGCGCGCGCGCCGGAATGATCACTTCCACCTTCTCGGGCACATCTTGCTTGAGCTGAAGAGTGTGGACGGCCAGCCGGAAGCCATCCGCGGCGGCCAGAGTGAGCTCGCGCCCTTCGGCAAGCGTATGGACGCCGGTCAACACCGGACGCGTGTCGTCCGAGGCGGCCGCGAACTGCACCTGTGAGATAGCCTTGCGCAGGGTCTTTGGATCGAGTGTCAGCGCAAGGCCGTCAGCGACGGCCGGGACCGGCGGAAAATCGGCCGCGTCCATGCCCGACATCGTCGCCTCGTTGCGCGCGCATTGAATGTGCAGCTGTCGTCCGCGCGCGGGCACGCTCAGCTCGATGCGGTCACTTGGGAGCGAAGTTATGAAGTCAGTGAGCAGCCGTGCTGGGACGGTAACAGCGCCGTCCTCTTCGACCTGCGCTCCGATCCAGCAGGTGGTCGCGATCATCAGGTCCGTGGCCACGAGCTTCAAGCGGCCCTCGTCGGTCTCGATCTTGACGTGCGAGGCCTGCGGAAGAGTGCTGCGCGCCGGAACGGCCCGACCGACTACGGAAAGGCCTTTGGCAAAGTTGTCCTGCAGGGCAGATACCTTCATAGCGATTACCTACCTACGCAAATGAGCAATATGGGGCGCGTGAACGCTCAGTAGTATACGACGGAGACCCCTCACAGACAACCAGAACGGTCAGGCTGCCCAGAAGCGCAACGGGCGCACTAGTAGGCTGCATTGGCCGGCAGGGTCGCAGGGCCGGCCTCTCGCGCGGCGGCGTTGGGGAGAGCCTGCTAGACGGCCGGGCTGGCCACCGGCGGACGGCGCTCGGCGCGCTCTGTTGCGGCCGGTTCGTCCTTCATCATGAGCATGTTGATGGAGGACAGCACGACAAAAAGCAGCGTCAAGGGAGCTCCGATGAAGCCGGGAACCGCGACAATACCTTGATCGTCCCCATCGATCGGCCACGCCGCGCCGACTATGAGAAGTATCGCCGCAAGTAGACCCAGCACGGGGAGCCAACGCCAGAGGACCCTTGTCCTCAGGATGGCCACCGAAGCTGAGCCGACAAAGAGCACCATCCCGAACGAAAACAAATTAAAGGCGTAGGTGTTCATCTCCACCAGCAGGCGAACGGACGAATCATTGATCTCCTTGTTGTCAGCCGAAATCGCCAGCGTGCCAAACGCCAATGACCCCGCGCCGCCCAGGGCCACCATCGCTACGCCGCCGATCACGGTGAGCCAGGACCAGATGGGCGGCCATCCCTCGCCGGAACCCAGGACCCAGCGCAGCGTCACGACGTACGGCAGGAAGAGCACGACGAACGCTATCCCGGTGAGGTAGTCCCCAACCAGGTACTTCGTTCCATCGTCCATGAAGTACTTCCGGATGTCCTGAATGGAGTCGTCCCGCATCGGCGGCTCGGCTTGGAGAATGATCACCCCGATGATGAACAGAACGGCGAACGCGATTCCAAATGCGCCGCCGACTCGCCACCATGGCTTAAAGAGATCTTGAAAACTCACGATTCCCCTCCATCGATCGAATAGACGAGTTGTATTCGTGAAACGTCGCCTGAGGGGCAAGGGTTAAGCTAGCGGATGCTAGACAGCGCCTGCCCGGCGGCCCGGATCGTCGCCGAAATGTCCTCATCCGAGTGCGCCGCCGAGACGAACATCGCCTCGAACTGCGACGGCGCGAGAAAGATCCCGCGATCATGCATCCCGTGGAAGTAGGCCGCGTAGCGCTGTGTGTCGGACCGCTTGGCCGTCGCGAAGTCGGTTACATTCTCGTTCGTAAAGAACATCGTGAGCATGGAGCCGGCCCGGTTCAGCCGTATGGGGACCCCGGCCTCGCCCGCTGCGCGCCGCAGCCCATCTTCCAGATAGATTGATTTCACCTCGAGCTGCTCATACACCGATCGGTCCTCCAAGGCCTTGAGCGTCACGATACCGGCGGCCATCGCGAGCGGGTTGCCGGCGAGCGTTCCCGCCTGGTACACCGGCCCGAGCGGTGCGACCATCTCCATGATCTCGCGCCTTCCTCCGTACGCGCCGACCGGCAGACCGCCGCCGATAATCTTGCCGAGACACGTTAGGTCGGGCTGGATGCGAAGAATCGTTTGGGCGCCGCCATAGCAAAGCCGGAACCCCGTAATGACCTCGTCGAAGATGAGCAGCGCGCCGTATTGCGAAGTCAGCTGGCGCAGCCGCTCAAGGAAGCTCGGCGACGCGGGCACAACGCCCATATTGCCCGCGATCGGCTCGACAATCACCGCGGCGATCTGTTCGCCGCATCTGTCGAACAGCGAATCGACCGCCGGTGCATCGTTGTAGGGGACGATCAGCGTCTCAGCAGCGAACGATGGCGGGACGCCGGGGCTGTCCGGCAGACTGAGCGTCGCCTGCCCCGATCCCGCCTGCACGAGCAGGCCGTCGGCGTGGCCGTGGTACCCGCCTTCGAATTTGACGATCTTGCTTCGGCCCGTGTAGGCGCGCGCCAGCCGGAGCGCGGACATCGTCGCCTCAGTCCCGGAGTTCACGAATCGCAGCAGCTCAATCCACGGAAACGCTTCCTCGATGACGCTCGCCAGTTCGATCTCCAGCTCGCTGGTCGCCCCGTAGGCCGTCCCGCGGGAGGCAGCCGCCGCGAGAACGTCGGCCACGGCCGGGTACGCGTGCCCCAGGATAAGCGGCCCGTAGGCGCACACGTAATCGATGTAGTGGGCCTCGGCGAACAGTTCTTGAGAGCGCTCGGTCTTCCTGGCCCCGTGTGTCATCGCCAGGGAACGAGCAACCCCACTAGTTCCTCAAGGGACCGCACTCGTACGTCCGGCTGCGGAATGTTTCTCGGCTTCCGCGTGCCGTTGCGGTTCACCCAGGCGCACTTCATCCCGGCGCGCACCGGCCCCAGCACATCGGGCACCGGATTGTCGCCAGCGTAAAGGATGTTTCCCATCGGAACGTCTAGGTCGCGGGCCAGGTACTGGAAGATCGCCGGGTTCGGCTTGATCGCCTCCGCCCGCTCCGACGTTACCACCGTGTCGAAGGACAGGCCGTTACGCGAGAGGCATTCCGTCAGGAAATCGTCGTCGGCGTTCGAGAGCAGCGCCAGCCGGTAATGTGGCCGTAGCGCCTCGATCACCGGCTTGGCGTCCGGGAATGCTGAAGCGCCGGCCAGCCCTACCTTGAACTGGCGCGCCGCCGCCCAGGCCTGGCCGGAGAGCCGCATTCGCTTGAATACGTACTCGAATTGGTCCGCCCATGCCTGGTCGTACCGCTTATACACCGGGTCTGCGTGGTGCTCCGATCGCATCAGGTACGACGCGCGCAGAAAACGCCGCCACACCTCCGCCGCATCCGCCTCGAGGCCCTGCGCGGCGCATATCTCCGCCATCGTGATGATGAAGTCCGGCTCCGTGAAGTTGATGACCGTGCCGTATGCATCGAACACAACCGCATCGATGCCGCTCGAATCGAATTTCTGCTTGCGAGACCGTGGCGGCGCGACTAGACCAACCAGCGCGCTGCCTCTTTGGCGTGGTACGTGATGATGATGTCCGCTCCGGCGCGCTTGATCGCCGTCAGGATCTCCAGCGTCACGAGGCGCTCGTCCAAGAAGCCCGCTGCCGCCGCCGCCTTCACCATCGCGTACTCGCCGCTCACGTTGTAGGCCGCCAGCGGCAGATCGAAGCGCTCCCGAGCGCGGGCGATCAGGTCGAGGTTGGGCAACGCCGGCTTTACCATAACGATGTCCGCGCCCTCCTCGATGTCCGCTTCGATCTCGCGCATCGCCTCGCGGCTGTTCGCGGCGTCCATCTGGTAGCCCCGTCGGTCGCCGAACTGCGGCGCCGACTCCGCAGCCTCGCGGAACGGCCCATAGAACGCCGACGCCTGTTTCGCCGCGTACGCCATGATCGGCGTGCTCCCGGAGCCGCCGTCGTCGAGCGCCGAGCGGATCGCCGCCACGCGCCCGTCCATCATGTCCGACGGCGCGACGATGTCCGCGCCCGCCGCCACGTGCGACACCGCCGTTCGCGCCAGCAGCGGCAGCGTCGCGTCGTTGTCGACTTCACCGCTCACCGTCACGAGACCGCAGTCCCCGTGCCACGTGTACTCGCATAAGCACATGTCCGTGAACACGACAAGCCCCGGCGACTCCTCCTTCAGCACCCGCACCGCCCGCTGCACGATCCCGTCCCGGTCGTAGGCCTCCGACCCCACCTCGTCCTTCTCCGCCGGCAGCCCGAACAGCAGCACCGCCGGAATCCCGAGCGACCGCAGCTCCTCCGCCTCCCGCGCCAGCTGGTCGAGCGACAGGTGGTACTGCCCCGGCATCGACGAGATCTCCTCACGCACGCCATGGCCGTGCGTCACGAACAGCGGATACACGAAGTCCCCGGGCGACAGACGCGTCTCGCGCACCAGCGCCCGCAGCGCCTCGCTGCGCCGCAGCCGCCGGAAGCGGCGGAACGAGAGGGGCAGGGTGCGGGTGGGGGAGGTCATATGTCGAACAACTCGTCGTCTTCGTCGTAATGACTGTGGAGAAGGGAGTGGACGGCACGCAATGCCCCAGCCGCGTGTTCGCCCCACTCTATTGTGAATCCGAACTTCAGATCGCAAATCGCTC
>VBEJ01000303.1 GCA_005882985.1 Chloroflexota bacterium | reverse complement strand
CCCCAACCGTGTTTATCTAATCCGCAGACACATTCTTCCCTTACGCATATGGAGTTGCCTTGAACCTTACTGAACTCGAAACCAAGACCAAACAGGAGCTCGTCGACGTCGCGAAGGAGTTCGACATTGCCAGTGTCAACGGCCTGAGCAAGCACGACCTCGCCATGCGAATAATGCAGGCCGAGGCCGAGCGCGAAGGCAATCGCTTCTCCGCCGGCATCCTCGATATGGCGAACGACGGCTACGGCTTCCTCCGCACGCAGGGCATGAGGCCGAGCATCAGCGACGTCTACGTCTCGCAGACGCAGATCCGCCGCTTCGCCCTGCGCGTCGGCGATTACGTCGTCGGGATCGTGCGGCCGCCGAAAGACTCCGAGAAGTACTTCGGCCTCGTGCGCGTCGACGCCGTCAACGGGCTCGACCCGGAGGGGGCCAAGCGGCGACCCTACTTCGAGCAGCTGACACCGATCTTCCCCGACGAGATGGTGAACCTCGAGGAAGGCGTCAACAACCTCTCGACCCGCGTCATCGACCTAATCGCGCCGGTCGGTCGCCGTCGAGGAACAGACGCGCGTGGCCGAGACTGCGCTCGAGCGGGCGAAGAGGCTCGTCGAGGGCGGGCGCCACGTGATGGTCCTGCTCGACGGGATCACCCGCCTGACGCGCGCCTATAACCTCGCCCTCCCGCCGTCCGGCCGCACACTCTCGGGCGGCATCGACCCGGTCGCTCTCCATCCGCCGAAGCGACTGTTCGGCGCCGCGCGGAACGTCGAAGACGGCGGCAGCTTGACGATCATCGCGACCTGCCTCGTGGACACCGGGAGCCGCATGGACGAGGTGATCTTCGAGGAGTTCAAGGGCACCGGCAACTGGGAGCTGTGGCTCGACCGCCGCCTGTCCGAGAAGCGCGTCTATCCGGCCATTGACATTGCGCGAAGTGGGACGCGGCGCGAAGAGCTGCTCCTCGACGAGAAGACTTACCAGCGAGTAGTACTGCTGCGCCGCATGACCGCGCTCGTCGGCCAGAACTCACAAAACTCGACCGAACCTACGGAGCTGATCCTCGAGCGCCTGGGCCGCACCCGGAGCAACGCCGAGTTCCTCGCGACGCTAAAAGACGCCGTTTAAGGCGCTGGCGACCCCAAAACATGCTACTTTAGCCGCCGAAGTATAACAATTTCGTCTCATTTTGAGACGCGCTGAGGCGGGCTCTTCCGCGAATCAGCAGTCTAAGCGAGCAATGGCGAACAGTCCGAGCGATACGCGAACGAGTCTGGGCATTGCGCGCCTGAATGCTCGTGTTTTCGGCCCTTTTTAGGCGTATCAATCGGGCCTACCATAAGGGGTCAATTTGTGAAAGTATT
>VBEJ01000034.1 GCA_005882985.1 Chloroflexota bacterium | reverse complement strand
CCAGTGCACGCCGTTCGCGCTGACCTTGAAGGAGCGCGGTACCGGCGATAAGGGGGAAGTGCTCCAGCAAAACCCGGCGGCGGGCAGCTACACATTCGCCCTGACCGCCTTTGGGCTGCGCGACGCGGACGGCGACGGTATCGAGAACGCGCTCGATACCTGCCCGTTCGACGTAAACGTTGGGGATCCTCGCGTGCCGGGCGACGGAGACGCGGACCTCGACGGGCTCGACGCCGCCTGCGATCCGAACGACCTCGTCGCCAACGCGGATGAGGACGGCGACAAGACACTGAACAGAGGCGACCTCTGCCCGCTCGTCCCCGGCCGCGACCCTACGGGCGCCCAGAAGGACACCGACTTCGACCAGATCGGCGACGAGTGCGACGTATACGGCAAGGGCCCTAACGCCGGCGATGGCGATGTCATCCTTTCCGCCGTCGGTCAGGACATTGTTATCCAGTGATCGGGGAGGACAAGCCGCTGTCCCCATCTTAGCGACTAACCGAAGAGAGTTCCCATCGACCCGTGACGGAGGGCGCGAGTTTACGTCGATGCGCTAAAAGTGCGGACTACTCGCTACCCGTCTCACGTTTGTCGCCCATTAGTTGCTTGACAGCAATCTCAATGGTGCCCTCCAGGCTTAAGAGGCTGACTCCGTAGTTTGCCGCACACCCAGCACACGTTGTCCCATTCTCCCGCCAGGTCTGCCCACGGGGGTATGCACGGTCAGGCATGCATTCAAGGACAACGTACTCACCCTTTCCGCATGGGCAGGGCTCCGCCCTTAATGGGATATCAGTCAATGGTGCTCATCAGCATCCCTTCCGCCTCGTCGGCCGAAAGCTCGCTCTAGCCTGTCGCCAATTCGGTCCAATATTCCCTTCTCCGCGGGGGAATCGGTCACCGTCTTATCCTTCTGCGTCGATGCAGCGGGAGTGTCCGCGTCGTCTTCATTGGCTTCGGTCTCTCCCTTCCTGCGCAACGCTCGCGCTAGCGCGTCGGCGAATCCGTTCGACCGTTCCTTTTCGGAAACCGAATCATTCCGTGCTGCTTTCTGCTCGGAACTGGCGGGCCCGTCCCTGTACGCCAGGTAGGCATCCGCCTCAAGCTCAGCCAGCCGACGTGAGTAGCCGAACCGAAGTAGCGTCTCAACTATCTCGTGACGGTTCATGGCCTGGAACTGGTGAGGAACGTTAGGTCGCCACGTCCCTCTTGGATATGGTGGTGGGTATGGCATCGTTGTGTTTCCTTTCTATGATCGTGCGGGCTTGACATTCATTGGTTTCAAAGTGGGCTCCTCGGCAGCCAGGGAGGGCCGCCCAGCGGGTTGCGTCCCCAGCGGAGCTGGTTCTGTTGGTGGAAGAGCGCCCCCATGTCGGTAACCAACATCATGCTTGGCCCGTCCTCAGCAGCTTCGACAGCCAGGGTATTCGACCAGAAGGCATCGCCGTGCTCGCCCGCGCGACTGGTGGTCGCGTCTAGGCGTCGGTTCACCCGCAGGATTGAGTTGACCTGCCTGGACGAAGATGGCCCGAGAAGTATCAGTCGCGGCTCATCCAGGTCAACGTTGCCACGCACGTACCGTTCCAGGCCCTGCGCCAGCGCCACTCTCTTTGGACTAGTGAACTTAACCCCATGGACGACCTTGCTGAGGCCGCGGTCTTCCAGTTCGCCCCGAGTCGCGTCGTAGTAGGCGCGCCGTATGTCGAAATGCTCCACCAATTGGTTGATGAGCCTCACCTGTGTGTTCCAGTCAACATGGTCGAGAAACTCCTCGTATACCTGAAACAGATGTCCCTGTACTCTCGCGAGCACCGAGATGTGGGTCGGGTGCACTTCCCTACCGATATCGATGCCGGCATAAACACCTTCAACTTCGTGGTGGGGGAAGGGCTCGTCTAGAGACCATCGCTTTAGCTGGACATCGACGCAGGCTTCTATCTCTTCGCGGCTGAAGAAGCCATCCAGGCTACGCAGCGGCACCAACATGTACTCGACCAGGAAGGCCTTCTCGCCGATTTCCCTGCGCTTCTGGACAAGCACTTCATAGGAGAACACCTCAGGCCAGAGCACTGTTTGGTTCGCCTCGTCCGAGATGGCGGGCAGTCTTCGCCAGAGAAACGAGTCGGTGTCGGCGAGCCTGTGTAACAGGTCATCTTCGGCCTGCGGCGTGCCGATGACAATGATGGGGTCGCCCCGTCGTGGCAACGAAAGGATGACCTGGAAGAAGACGCGGTTGATGCGCTCCAACTCCGCCGCCTCGGCGGGGTTCGCGAAGTCACTGAGTGGGTCGTCTACGACCACGAACTTGGGGTGCTTGCCGCGCACTGCGGCGAGGATGCCGCCACCGCGGACTTCACCGAGCCAGCGATGCCCCTGGCCGAACTTCACATCGTAGGAGATAATCGCCTCTGCCTGGGGCTTCCTGTCCGTCCAGAGACGCGTCAGCGGGTTAGCCTCAATCAGCCGCTTCAAGTTGCGAATGTGGTCTGTGGCCAAGTCGTCCTTGTAGCTCACCACCAGCCCATCGATGTCCTCGGCGCTGCGCCAGTCTCGCTCTCCCGTCCTATAGCCCCTGAACAGCTGCCAAAACGTGAAAGCATAGTTCAGGACGGTGGACTTCAAATGCAGCCGCGGGGCCATGAAGGCGAAGCGGCTTTTGCCCCCGCTGGCCAACCCGGCCTGAATTAGCGCCGCCGCCTCGATATGGAAGCTCCCCAGCGCGAAGTCGCTGTAGCTCCCATCTGAGCACAGGAACTTCTGCCCCTCGAAGCTCAACGGGAAGACAGTATGAAGGAAGTAAACGAAGTCGTCCTGCGCCCTCATGATGACGGCCAGTTCCTCGGAGGTGAGCCGCTCCGGTGCCCCCTGTGGCATGGCCGCGCTCGACGGAGCGAGAGGCGTCTCCTTGAAGATTCCAGAGCGCGCGAGAGTAACTAACCTTGCCATTGCTCAGCCTCGGCAATACTAGCTGGGGCGATGTCCTCTGGTGCCAAGCGCTGGGCCTCGGGCATTAGGCGCCCCAGCTTCGCCTGTAGAACCGTTATGGTGTCGTTCGTTTCGTTCAGAAGCCTGCCCTGGCGGGCGTAGCTGTCGAGGAGCACCTTCAGCTGGGCCAGCTCCAATGCGTCGGCTGGCAGAGTCCCATTGAGATAGCCCAGCAGACGCTGCTTTAGAGCGATGAACACCTCATAGTTCTCGGAGAAGAGGGCCTGTTGCTGCTCCAGGGCATTGGGGTAACCCTCGATAGCCTGCCGAACCGCCTGGCGCAGCCACCTGGCACCGCGGGCTGGAAGGTCGTCGGCCGTCCAGTAACGATTCCGTGCGTAACGCACCTGGTCCTCGTTGAGCTCGTGGCCATCGGCCTGGGCTTGTGCAGCGACCTGGGCGTTAGAGTAGCCTCGGCGCCACAGGTCGAGTGCTTTAGGCCAGAATTCGTGATTCTGGTCGAACCCGCTTGCTTTGCGTTTTTGTCTGGTCATCTGTCTATACCTCGGGCAAAAAAATAAGGGCACGAGTCGCAGAGACTGCGAGACGTACCCTTTCGTTATTGATTTGTGGCTATATCATAACATAGTTGGCGGAACCGTTGCAACTGCCACTTGCGAACGCCTTCACGTAGCCGATCCCATCGATCTCATCGCCCTCTAACTCATCGATGGAGGTGCCGTGCCAGATAGGGACCGCCTTTTGGTAGAGGTCCTGGGGCGGCCCTTCGTCTGGGAGCAGGCAGTCCGGGCAGCGGCACCTGGTCCACTCGTCTTGCGGCTGCTGGTTCGTTGCTCGTCGCTTCATCGCTAACCCCCGTCTGCCCATCTTGCGGGAAGGTTTGAGATCGCTGACCTCACTCGGTTCCGGTTGGCCTCAATGATCAGTCCGTAGACCTCTTCGACGAACCGTGGCGGCGCTTCGCCGTTTCGATCATCTGTGTCTACTGACCTGGAGGCGCGTGCAATGGCAGGTTCATCCCACGGCAAGAGCTCCGGGCGAAGCTCGCCCCAATCCCACTTGTTCTGCGCCACGTTGATGACCGTGGAAAGAAGTTGGGATGCGGTCAGCTCGAAGGCCACAGCGCCGCGACTGGCCCGGCGAGGCCGCCAGAGGGAACCGCCGGCGTCAGCCACCGCTTGCGAGCCAGGACTCGAGGTCGCGGGCCGCATCTTCCCGTACGGGCGGGAGAACCTGGCTGTCGACGTCCAAGTGATCCGTCTTCCCGCGCCCCAGAGCCGTTCGCTCACCACCTTCAGAGATGAGCAGAGCCAGGTTCATTCGCACAGCGTCAAGCCAGAGACGTGCGTTCGTGGGATTGTCTTTACCACGAGTGCCCGTGAATGAAGAGTTCTGAATAAGACGCCCTCGCGCTCCAGCTCCTTCTCCGTTACCATCCCGGCCGCCACGCAGGCCTCCACCTGATTCACATCGACCGCCGGCCGGAGGCAGCCAGCAAGGTGTGGGAAGACCAGCGCAAGTCGGTCCGCATCGTACTCCTTGCGGAAGCGAGGCTCCACGTGGACCCCGACGCCGCGAAGTTCGTCCACGAAATGTCCCTCCTCAGTCACCAGGTCACGAAGCTGATCCCTAACCCTGCTTAAACGCTTCTCCAGGGGGTTGATCTTCTCCTTCAGTTCCAGGTACTCCTGGAGGAGCTCGGTACGGTCGACCTGACTGGTGGTCTCAGACATCTTCCCGCACCACCCGTACTTGGTTGGGGTTCTTCTTGAGCCAATCTTGAAGCATCAAAGCCAGGCGGTGCTTGCATGGATGTCCCTTGCCGTGCCTCACGTAGTCCGAACACTCGCAATCCCCGTTGACAATTAAATAAGACCTGAGCCCATCCTCTGAGCCGACGCGCCAGGCACCGCCCTCAAGCTGTTCGATTGGCCGGAGGACTAGCAGGAATGCGCCCTTCTCCAACCGACTCGTCAAGTGCGGCCGAGTCCCTGAAGCCCTCTGGACCAACCGCCTCAATTCCTGGATCTTATCGGTCATACGGTAGGGCCCCCATTACTCGGCCGGGAAAGACTACTCGGCCGGGAAAGACGCGAGATGGCGATGACAATCAGCATCGGGTCGAAATTGGTCCGCGGGGGCTCGAAGATGAGCGCGCCATTCTGCCTGACCCAGCGTCCCTCTGTGATGGGACCCACAGCGCTGCTCCCCGACTCCACGGCTGCTGGCGACACAGCGCGAGCGGCTTCGCGGACGAGGATCTCGTCAGCCTCGACTACCGGGCCCGACTCTACTTCGCGCCGAAGTTTCATTTCCCGCTCGTAAGCAGTCTCGGAGCTCTGCCTAAACCGAGCGCGCGCGACAAGCCTGGCTTCGAGAAGCCAACTCAGACAGTTCTGGCCTACAAAGTAGTAACGTTCGGTCTGCGCGTCCTTGAGGCCGAACAATAGTCGCGGCAAAGTTGATCCACAAGCGTCGCAATGGTCATCCGACCGCGCCCGAACATACTTCGCCAACCGTGCAAGCCTCTTGCCGCGGGCGAACTGCTCCAAGGTTGCGTCATAGCCCCCCGTCTCATTGGTCACGGTAAGCGCCCTGCCACCGCAACCGCCGGATCGCCCTCTCGCTCGCATCCGCACTCCTCAACCGGTATTGGTCTGCCATCGCGCGTGCAGAACGGCTGAACCCATGGACACTGCCACCAGCGCCGCCGCCTCTCATCCGCATCGCCGGCGGGAATAAGATCCTCTGCGCTCGCAGGATGAACGGACTGTATGTCGGAACGGAAATCGCTGATGGAATAACGGGAATTCTCGGCCTTCCTGTCCTGAGCGTAGGCCAACCATTTGTGCGGTGCCGGCGATTCCGTGGCAGCAACCACGTACCAGCTAGGTTCTTCTAGGAAGATTGCGTCAACGTTGACGCCATTCGTCGCCCCCTCGGAATGTTCCGCCGTTTCACCGCGTTCGAAGAACGTTCGCCAGACCAGCGCATACTTTTCCGCCTGCCTAACGCCGATTTCGAACTGCCGCGCGATACCCACCAACATGCCCTCGCCATAGACACTCCGACGCTGGGCTTCATAAAGAATGGCAGCCTCCACGAGCCACGCCTTTTTCCCCACGGTTCGACTAATTCGGAATGCCTCGACGAGCTGCTCGTCGTCCAAAAATGCAATAGAGCTGATGCCATCGCCAAGGACCAACTCGATTTGGCTGAAACCAGAAAGGAAGGCGCCCGCATCAAACCCTTGTCGATACAGCCTTCGCATTACTTCGGTCTCGGTGCGCTTATCTGTAACCTTCAATTCGCTCTCTGACAGGCTGACCACCCAGCCGCCCTCGTGGACATTGCGATGGCACCGGCGGCATAACGTGAGTAAATTCGATTGCGCGAGGACTTGCGTATCGTGGCTGCCGCCCATTCGTCTGGGTAAAACGTGATGCCGATCAAGCCCACCTCGAGCCGAGCAAATCGAGCAACTCATAACCTAAATTCTAATCGTATATCGAGTCACTGTCAAGGCTTTATGGAGGCGGCCTAGCGGATTCGTGCTCTAGACCCGCGACCAGCGAGCCACCTAAGATTTCTCCGAGCCTACAAAGCTGGCCTAATGCCGTCACTCCGCGAATTACGAGAGCGAAAGTTTCTTAGCCAAAGAGATCTGGCCAAGGCCGCCGGCGTTTCTACATCTACGATCTGGGAACTCGAAGGAGCTAAAATGCGGCCGCGTAGGTGGAGGACGATTAGGAAGTTAGCCAAGGCACTAGGCGTTGAGCCATCTGAAATCGAGATTCCCACTGTCGACCCAGATCGCTGATCGGGGTCGATGACAGTGGTTGCTGGGCTCGAAGGACTCGGACTCGTTCCTCTCGAGGGCCCGAACGCCGGCGACGGCGATGTCATCCTCTCCGCCGTCGGCCAGGACATCACCATTCAATAATAGATACCTCTGACACCGTCTTCCGAAGCGAGCCGAGCAATCGCCGTGCTCCCGCTCGCGACGGCTATACCCGTCTGATCGACCGGCCCTGGTGAAGGAACTACCGCTATCCCCAGACCTCCAACGTAACAGCGGCTATGGGCAGGCGTCTTGACGAAGAGACGATGCGCTTATCAACGCGTTGGAACTCAGCGTAGGCGAGGCTAGCAAATGTCAACCCGAAGAACAGTTCGAGTACTTATTGTCGAGGACAGTCCAACGGACGAGTTCCTGACCCGCCGGGCCCTGGACCGATATGCGGAGATCGAGTTTGACGTTGAGGTTGTGCCATCAACCAAGGGGCTGAACAGGCTTCTCGACAGCGTCGACGTCGACGTTGTCCTTCTCGACTACAACTTGCCGGGACGGACCGGCCTCGAGTTTTTGCGCGAGCTCAGCGACATAGGCGAACGACCGCCGATCATCATGCTAACCGGCTCTGGTGACGAGTTCGTGGCGAAGGAGGCAATCCTCGCCGGAGCCGTTGATTACTTCCTCAAGTCGCGGATCGAGCCGGAGGCGCTCGGAAGTGCGATTAGCAAATGCTTACAGGCGGATGCCCGAAAGAAGGCAGCCCGGCGTCAGAGGCTTGAGACTGAGAGACTGGCAGTTGTCGACGCACTGACTGACCTGTATAACAGGCGCTACCTGGCGGATGTGCTGCGCAGAGAATGCGGCCGCGTCGCCCGCTATGGAGGCAGCCTCTCCTGCCTCATGGTGGATATCGATGGCTTTAAGCAGTACAACGACGTGTACGGGCACCTTCAGGGTGACGTGGTCCTTCGCCAGGTTGGACGCCTGATCTCTGGGTCCATCAGCGACTGTGACATCGCCGCAAGGTACGGTGGCGATGAGTTTTGCCTGCTGTTGACCGACACGTCCCACGAAGGGGCGTTAGATCTGGCTGAACGGCTCCGCGCCGGTATCGCCGAACGCGGCCTGATGGTGGGTGGAAGCACAGTACCCGTGACTGCCAGCTTCGGGGTGTTTACAACTACCGGCAACTCGGCCCCGCAGGCTGAAGTTCTCATAGAGGGAGCGGACTTGGCGCTCCGCCGTGCTAAGGCCACGGGTAAGAACCAGGTGCACGCGATCTCGGAACCAGCCCTTCCAACATCCTAAGTCGCGACCAATTAACGCCCGCGACGGCGATGTCATCCTCTCCGCTGTCGGGCAAGATGTTGTGATTCAGTGAGCCTCACGGGCCGGCGCCGCCACTAATCCACTAGCGCGTCGACCAAGGGTATCGGCTACGAGCCGGATCGCCTTCGGCGGGTGGGCGCTACGGCGGCCCTGATGAACAGAGCCGGCCGAAGTAGTCGTACATCACCAGGTAGTCCGAGATGTCAATGAACTTGTCATGCGCATCCGGGCCGATGCCGTATCGCGGCGATACTGGCGGGATCAGTGAATCGAACGGCGCGTTCCCTCCGAATGTCGACGCATCCCCGAAGACGTCAACGGACCCATCCCGGTTGAAGTCAGGCGGCCAGGCGTCATGAGTGGGAGATGCCGGACACCGCGCGCCCGGATCGGTACCGACGAAGTATTCGAGTTCATCGGAGAAACCGTCCGCATCCGAGTCGCCTAAGTCGCATGCATCGCCTATCCCGCTGTGGTTGACGTCACGCTGATCGGGGTTCGGGACCGTGTTGCAGTTATCGAAATCGTCCGGGTGCCCGTCGGCGTCGGTGTCCGCGCAGGCCAGGCCAAAGAGGCCGGCCGCTCGAGAGACGTCAGTGATGTCGACGAAATTGTCGCCGGCGCTTTCCGGCGCAATGTCTTTGCGTACCGAGGCCGGCGGAACGCTCTCGCCAAAATTACTTGTGAGGCTGGAGAGGTCGCTGATGTCTGTGAAACCATCTTCCGCCACGTCCGGTGGCCAGGAGCAGCGACGTAGCGGGTCCGTGCCCACGTGTTGCTCGAGGGTATTCGAGAAGCCGTCCCCGTCTGAGTCGTTTGCTGCCGGCGTGGCAGTAGGAGTCGGTGAGGGCGGGGCGGGTGTAGGCGTTACCAGCGGGCCGCCTTGCTGGCACTGCACGCCTTCGCCGTGGAATCCGTCACCGAGAGCGCTATTGTTGAGGAACGTCTCGTCGAGACGGTCCACGCCGCTGCCGGTGAAGATAATCAGCTTGCTGCCCGGTGCCGCCGGATTACCCTCACCGATATCAATCGTGAGAGAGCTTTGGCCCTGCTGACCCGCCGAGACCTGTAGGGTGATGGCGGCGAGCACTCCGCCGCTGGGGGCGCTGTAGGAACTGTCATCGGGAGGCGTCTTTGCTGGCGTGTCGGGTGACATGGCGGGGGTCCTTGGACCAGCGGAGTAAACGGCGCCGATGAGAGCGCTCTGGATACCCGGCGACGCGGCTGGGATATGCGTAAGGCCATCAGCGTTGTTGCGGGCCTGGGTGTTCGGGTCAATCGGCAGGTTAAGGAAGGATACAAAATATGGGTTCAATAGCCCGCCCCGGAAGGGATAGTAATCCACAGTGGAGGGCCGCATCCTGCCGCCGTCGTAGTAGAGACGCGCCTGCCAGCCAGCGAGGTCTTCCACGTTCTGAATCACGAGATGGACGGTGTGGTTGTGCTGCGCGTTATTACCCATCGGGCTGGTGAGACAGTTGTCAATCGTTCCCACCGTCATCGTATTGGTGATGTCATCGTAACTGTTCCCGCTGGTGACCATGTCCAGGCTCACGCGCGGTGACTGGACCGCCTGGGATTCGAAGCCGCCCGAGATAATGAAAAGCCCGACCGCGCTCGCACTGATCGCGAGCGCAGCGGCTGCGAGCAATCGCAGCGAAATCATCTCGCACCTCCTGGGCCGGGCTCTGGCCTGACCGCATCGTATGCGGCTTCCACGCGCGCGTCTATAAACTAAAGTTTATTTCGGCATAAACCTTTCGGCTGACTAACGCTGCCTCCGCCGCCACCGGATGCCGGCCGCGGCTGCCGCCGCCAACGCGATGACCGCGCAGGCGACGAGAAGCACGTCAGGCGGGCGCGGCCAGCCCTCATGCGTGTCGCTGGCGCCCGCGTGCGGCAGCGACAGCGCCCCGGCGACGTCTTGTCCAGCCGTCGATGGCGATGCGCCCGGCTCGGTTGCCGTCGAGCGCGACGCCCCGCTGTTAGCCGCTCGCGAAACGGGCGTATCGTGGCCGACAACCCGCGGAGCCGGCACAGCAGACGCTTGGGACTCGGACATCCTCGCCCCGACAACGAGCGGAGCAGGCACAGCCGTTGGAAAT
>VBEJ01000033.1 GCA_005882985.1 Chloroflexota bacterium | reverse complement strand
CTGCCATGATTGGGGAATCGGAACGACCAGCGGCACCGCCCAGGCTCTCAGCGCTCGGACGATGAACTCCATCGTGTTTACCGCCTGAAGTCCCTGCGTCCCGCCGGCCACGCTTATCAGACCGATCACTTTGTCGGTTAAATGCGGCGGCTCACGGTCGCCCAGCAGGATAAGCCAGTCAATGGCGTTCTTGAACGAGCCGCTGATGCTTCCCTGGTAGAGGGGACTGCTCCAGATCATCCCATCAGCCGTGTAGACCGTATCGACGAAGCGGCTCACGGCCTCTGGCACCTCATTCGAGCTGGGATCGTACATCGGGAGGTTGAGCTGACGCAGGTCGAGTAGGTCAACCTTCGCGCCAGCGTCTGTCGCACCATCAAGCGCCACCTTCAGAGCCTCACGACTGCTTGAGGTCGGCCGCAAGGAGCCACCGAGGCCCACGATGCTTACAGTATTCGCCGCGTCTCGTGTGCCACTGCCATTCATGAGCCGTCCTTGAAGCGTACAGTGATGTGCGAACCATCGCAGAAGGGCTTGTTGTTAGAGGCGCCGCATCGACAGAGGGTAACTCGATTTCGGATCTCGTAGGCCCGGCCGTCCGCTGATTCGATGGTGATCCCACCCCTCACCCAGATCGGGCCGCTTACGCCGGCGACCGGGTCCTGGACGAGGCCAATCGAAGGCTCGAAGACGGGCTCGTACGGCCGCCTGGTGGCCTTGTCCCAGACGACAAGCCGCCCGGACGGGCAATGACCGCTCTGGTGCTTCACCTTCTGTCGGGGGTCGGGATCGTCGGTCTGCTCGATCAGATTCCAGATGCTGCCGTCAGGATCGCAGAACCGGCCGCTCGCACATAGCGGCTGGGCGTCGGTCAGGTCCATCGTGGGACCCTCAAAGACCTCCGCTTGATCGAGATACGGAGCCCTCGAGGCCGTTTCCGTTCCGTCGAATCCTACTTTCAGGTGGGTCTTGTCGCAGAAGGGCTTGTTCGACGACTGCCCGCAGCGACAGAGGTGATATTCTTCGGCGACTTCGAACGGCGGCCCCTCAAGCCACTCCCTGGAGCCACCTTCGGAGTCGCTCTGTATCGTCTGATTGGCAAGCGGGATCGCACCCTCGACGATGTAGGGACCGTTGAGCGTTACGGTAACCTTGATCGCGGCCGTTCCTCCGCTCGCGTTCTCTGCTGGTTTCTCGATGCCCATCATTTCCTCCTTCACAATCGGGTCATCTCTCTCTCACCGTAACAGGTTCGTCAAGCCGGGCTGGGTAGAGGACTCACGCGCTGGAGCGGCGTAGCGCTTGCCGTACTCAGTTCCGTGGATCGAGCGCTCATTGGAGCGCGTAGTCTCTGCTATTTGTCGCCGACTAGAGGGACATCGACGAGATGGGAGGAGATAAACCAGACTTGAAGCTCGTTGCGGCGCAACACGTCACTCATGAGCAGGTCGTTCGATCCCCAATCAGCGTTCTTATCCGTCCGGTCGATAGCGCGACGGACCTTGCTGATAACGGTCTCGTGGGCGTCCAGCAGGCGGTGGATCATTGACGGCACCTCCTCGGCACCGTTGGGTGGCCGGTCGATGGTAGTCAGTTCTGCGGCATGCCGCGGGTCACCAACGGCGACTGCGCCCAGCGTCTGTACTCGCTCGGCCAGGAGGTCGATCAGCTCCTGCTGCTCTTCGGCGTGCTTGTCGAAAAGCAGGTGTAGCTGGTAGAAGGTTGGGCCGGCGACCAGCCAGTGATGCTTCTTGTACATAGCGTAGAGGATCATCGAGTCGGCGAGGATAATGTTTAGAAGCTGGGCGCTTTCGCCGCGAGCCTCTGCCGAGAGCGCGATCGGCGCCAGGCGAAGCGCACCAAAGCGCTGGACTTCCACGCCAAGCTTGCCGGGGTGTATCTCCGGCGAGCGCCGACGGTCACCGTTTCTCTGCGCAGTCTTTGCTGTGGTTCGTTTTGTGGGCTTGGGCATCTCAATCTCCTCTCTTCCTTCCGCTGAATTGTCGCGTGGTCGCCACTATCAGAGGCGCTCTTAACCCACCCTCAGGAAGTTCAGCTGCTCCTCGAATCGCTGAATGATTATACGCTCCGATTGCCCGATCTACGATTTGAAGTGCCCCTCGTCAAAGTGATCACGAGCTGATCCAAGCGGTGGGCAGAAGTTACGCCCTCCCGCTCCATCTCGGCTGCACAACGGCCCGAGATCTCGACAAAATCGAGTTCGAGTTCGCGAAGCTGCTCATCAAGCGGAAGGAGCGGGATGGGGCACGAAGACCACTCGAGACGGCGATTGCCTTCCTTCGGCCCCTGGGAGACAGCGTAGGCATGCGAAACGCGGGGGCGTTGCTGGCGACGCTGGACGCCAGATGGGCCTGATGCTCACAGCCCGAGTGATGTGACGGGCCGCGCCTGCACTATCCAGAACGTCCCGTCCGCCCACGCCCACTCTATGTCCTGCGTGCAGCCGAAGTGAGCTTCGATGCGCCGGCCAGTCGCAGCCAGTTCGCCCGCTTCTTCGTCCGATAGCTTCGGGCGGAACCGGCGGTCGAAGGGGACGGGCGCCCAGTGGCATTGTTCCTCGCCACGCGCAGCGTCCGGCCGCCTGACCAGCTCCTGCTCCTGCCCGACCACCCGCCGCTCCAGGATAGCGCCCGATGCCTTGTCCACGACATACATGTCGGGCGTCACCAGCCCTGAGACGATGGCCTCGCCCAGCCCAAAAACTGCCTCGATCACCGTGCTTGAGGCATCGTTCGTCACGGGGTTGATCGTAAACATCACCCCGGACCGCTCGGCCTGCACCATCCGCTGGACCACCACGCCCATGCCCACGTCGCTATGATCGAAACCGGCGCGAGCGCGGTAGAAGATAGCCTGCGGTTCAAAAAGCGAGGCCCAGCAGTTCTGCACCGCCCGGACGACCTCCGCACTGCCTTCGACGTTCAGGTACGTGCTCTGCTGTCCCGCGAACGATGCCTCTGCCAGGTCTTCAGCCGTCGCGGAGCTGCGAACAGCCACCGTTCCACCACCCATATTGTCGTAGGCAGAGCTGATCGGCGAAACCAGCCACGCGGGCATCGGCACTCCCGTGATGAGCTGCCTCAACTCCAGCGCCATACCCTCCAGTTGCGCCCTGTCGTTGGCGTCGAACCCGCGGAGCAGATGCTCAATTTGCGGGCGAAGTCCGGCACCGTCAAGGAACCGAAAGTATGCGTCGGCGGCGACGACAAGGCCGGGCGGGACCTGAACGCCGGCGCGCGTTAGCTCGCCCAAGTTTGCGCCCTTGCCACCAGCCAGCGGGATGTCGTCCTTTCCGACGGCGTCGAAAGGGAGGATCAGGCCATCTGGGAAATCGCTTTGTAACACGTCGTTTACAATACAACTTCGAGCACGCGTCCGCAGGTTATCGAAACGGCGTGCTAGCGAAAAGAGACACTCATACGTCACGTATCCCAGGACGGGCGAACGATAACGGTCGAAGGTAATGAGGGCACAGTTACGCTCAAATAGAGTTTGGTGGCCCGGGCGCCGTGACCGCGCGGGCGAAGAACGGGCATCGGAACAGGGGTCCCGCTACACCCTGCTCATCCTTACGGTCTCGCTGGGCGGCATATTGGCGCCGCTCAACTCCACCATGCTGGCCGTGGCGCTGCCGGACCTGCGGCGCGATTTTGGAATCGGCCACGCGGAGATCGCGTGGCTCGTCTCGGCGTACCTGATCGCGATGGCCGTGGCCCAACCGCTCGGCGGCCGTCTCGGCGACCAGCTAGGCAGAGCTCGCGTCTTTCGCGCCGGACTCGTTCTTTTCCTCGGCCTATCGCTTGCTGCGGCCGCCGCGCCCGGCTTCGCCTGGTTGATTGCCTTCCGCACCGGCCAGGCATTGGTCGGAGCAGCCGTTATACCGAACGGCTTAGCCATGCTTCGGGAGTCGGTCCCGCTGAACCGTCTGGGCCGCTCAGGGGGGACTACAGGTGCGGCCATGTCCACCGCCGCTGCTGTCGGCCCTTTGTTGGGCGCCGGACTGCTTGCGCTCGGCTCGTGGCGGCTCCTCTTCCTGATGAACGTTCCGCTTGTCGCCTTCGCTTTGCTCGCGCTGTATCGCCTGGCGCCCTCGTTCAATCGTGGGCGTGAACGCATATCGTTGGACTGGGTGGGCGCGGGCGCGTTTGCAGGCCTGCTCATACTCGTCACGGTGCTGCTGAACGCCCTGCGAGGGGACGCGGGCGTTGTCATCCTGATTGCGGCTGCGATCGCCTTCCCTCTTCTTCTGCTGGGCTTCTTGCGACAGCAGGTGTCCACGAGGACGCCGATCGCCGAGTGGCGGTTGTTTCGGATCCGGTCCTATGCGGGGGCGACCGCGTACATTCTGCTGAGCAACCTCGTGATGTACACGATAATCCTGGCAATCCCGTTCTTCGTTCGCGAAGTGCAAGGGAAAGGGAGCTTCACCACGGGCACTCTCCTGGGCGCGGTCTCAATCCCGGTGGCCTTGATCGCGCCGATCGGGGGACGGATTTCTGACGAGGCCGGCCGGAGGCCACCCATCGTCGGCGGAAGCGTCCTCGTGGTCGCAGGCGTAACGGCGCTGCTCCTCGGAATTAGCCGCGATGTATCCTACCTGTTTTTCGCGTCGGTGCTTTTCGTCATCGGGGTCGGACTCGGTTTTAGCGTCGGCCCGGCGAGCGCCGCCGCGATCGAATCAACTCCGGCTGAGCTTGCCGGCACCGCCGCCGGCACGAACTCCATGATGCGCTACGTGGGCAGCATCATCGGCGCGGGAGTCCTCGGCTCCGTTCTGAACACGAACGATGCGGCACCCGCCGTGGACCTGTTCCGGCTCATCCTCGCCGTGCTGGTTATCGTGGCCGTGCTCGGTGCGCTCTCGTCCCTGCTCGTGCATCGCTTCCCCAGGGCGGAGGAAGAGGCGCCGGAGGTTGCGGCAGCACCGGCCCTTGCCCCTGCCGACTGGTGACTGGGCCTTATACGCGAGGTGAGCGCGGGCCCGCGTTCGCCTGGAGCCGCAACACGAAAAGTGCGATGAGAAGGGCGAGGATGCCTACGACTGCCAACCAAACAAACCGAGAGGCGGAGCCGTCGTCTTCCAGAATGGAAGGACCCGGAAGTTCGAAGCCCGCCGCGACCCGCGATGGGCTATGCGCGCGGGTCGTGTCGATGGCCAGGTCATACTGAAGATCCGCCGCAGAGCTGTTCACCTCGAGCTTGGTGAGCCAAGCCGACTGCGGGACCCAGTCGCCACCAGCATCGGAGCGGAGGTCGGCAAGCAGCGCGTCCGTAGCCTTTTCGCTGTGCGCAAGTGTAAGCCCTGCGCGAGGGCCCGGAAGTACGGCGGGCTTGGAATCGGTGAGCAGGAATACGTCGGCGTCGACGCGGTCATTGGGCTGTTTGCCGAGGCCGAGGATGCGCAGGGGGACCCAGGGGTTCGAGGTTGGGATCGTGATGTGTACGGGCGTTCCGTCGCCGATCTGCTGCCCGCGCGCTGCGGCGGCTTCGCCATCGAAGACCGCGGCGAGGAAGATCGGGCTGCGCTTGGCGTAAAAGTCGAGCACCTCTGGGGCGTCCGGCGACAGGCGGAAGCCGTGCTGCGTCGCCCAGGTCGCCACGTCCGGGCCACCGCCTTTGAGAACGGTGATGTCGAGCGCATCGATCCGCACTTGCTGGAGGACCTCCGCGCTCGGTGCAGCGGCGAGGGCGTCGCCGAATTCAGCAAACTTCAGAACCTGCGTCTCGCGCACGAGCCGCTGGAGCGTCCAGTCGCCTCCTCGCTCCACCTTGGACGGAACGCCGGGAAGAGGAATCAGGGTGCCGAACTCGCCGCCCCCGCCCTGGAACTCGAACGCCGTCACGTAATGCTCGACCCCTTCGTGGTAGCCGGACAGC
>VBEJ01000032.1 GCA_005882985.1 Chloroflexota bacterium | reverse complement strand
CGTCCAGGGCGATCAGGTGATCACGCCGCCGCCGTCGTCCAACATTCTCGTCGGCATTACGCGCGATACCGTTATGACACTGGTGCGCGAGGAGCTCGGCCTCCAGATCGTCGAGCGCGACATCGACCGCACAGAACTTTACACATCGGACGAATGCTTCATGACGGGAACGGCAGCTCATGTCACGCCGGTCGTCGAGCTGGACCACCGCATCATCGGAGACGGCCGCATGGGCCCGGTTACCGGGCGGTTGGTCTCGATGTATTTCGACATCATCGCCGGACGCAACGCCAAATACGCCCACTGGTGCACGCCGTGCTTCTCAAAGGTCAAGGCCTGACAATTGAGC
The DNA here is from genome assembly GCA_005882985.1 of Chloroflexota bacterium. Classification (GTDB taxonomy): domain Bacteria; phylum Chloroflexota; class Dehalococcoidia; order SM23-28-2; family RBG-16-64-32; genus CF-163. Next base: position 6,301 of record VBEJ01000032.1, on the reverse strand, counting down.
GCCCGGTGCGCACGACCGGGACTCTGGTCGGCGCCGGCGCTTCCTCGATAGCGCTGATACTTGCGCTCGCTCTGGTCCTTCGGGCCTCCGGCTGGCCGGTGTCATTCACTCAATTCCTCGGCTACCTGGGCGCCGGCCTGCTCGTCCTCCTCGCCCTTCTCTTCGCCTTCTGGTCTTACGGCTGCTTCAGCCTGCGCTATGTTCTCGACCGCGCCGGGCTCACGATTGTGTGGGGCCCGCTCAAGCACTTCATACCCGTCGAGCGCATTCAAGGGTTCGTGCACGGCCGCGGCGAGCACCGGCCGAAGGTCAGCGGCCTTAGCTGGCGCGGCTATCATGTCGGCCGAGGCTACGTCGATGAGTTCGGCCGCGTGCTTTTCTTCTCGACGCACCGGGCGCCCGAGGAGCTGGTATATGTGCAGACGGGCGACACTACCTATGCGCTTAGCCCCGAGGATCCGGCCCGCTTCGTCGCCGAGGCGCAGCGTTTTCGCCAGGCGGGAGGAGCGCCGATTGCTGCCGGCGCTCGCCCATCGCCGCCGGCGGTCCAGCGAAATATTCTCGCTTCCCATCCAATCTCAGCGGACCGCGTGGCGCAGCTGCTTGCTTTGGCCGCGGTTGTTCTCAACATCGCGCTCTGGGGGTTCGTCTTCGCGATCTACCCGGACCTGAACAACCAGATCCAGATCGAATTTCCGCCGATCGGCGATGTGACGACGTTGGAGCCCCGGAGCGAGATCTTCAAGATACCCTTTACGGCTACAGCAATCCTGTTCACGAACCTCTTGGCCGCGCTGCTCTTCCAGTGGCGAGAGCGCGCCGCGGCTAACCTGCTGCTGAGCGGCGGCATCTTCTTCCAGGCGGTCTTTTGGATCGCGGCCTTCGTCGCTTACGCAAACGCCTAGTCTCCGCGCGCACGACCTCCCGGCCGCCGTGCTCGTATCATTAGAGTATGCGGTACTTTATTGCGCTCGCCGTGCTCTTGGCGGTCGCCGGTGCCTGTGGCTCTTCGGACGATTCGAAGTCCTCGCCAGCACCGGCGTCCCCATCGCCGCCCTCCACCTCGCGGGCCAGTCCAGCGGCGTCGGCGACCGGCGACAGCTCCTCGTCGATACCGCTCGCCCACCTAAAAGTGACGCCGTCGAAGGAGGGCCGCATCAGCGGGCGGCTTTACATCGCCCTCGGCGACTCGCTCTCGGCTGGAGTCGGAGCGAGCGGGTTCGACCCGAAGAAGGGCTTCGTTGGCCTCGTGCACGATGCGCTGCCAACCGATTTCGCACTGCTAAACCTCGGTGTGGCCGGCTTCGACAGCCGCGAGCTGATCGAAAAAGGCGAGCTCGAACGCGCGACCACCGAAATCAAGGATCGGAACAACGACAGCAACCCGGACAACAACGTCGGGGCGGTGACGCTCGAGATCGGCGGAAACGACCTGCTCGATATTTTCTTCGACTACGTCCTGCCGGGCCGCTGCCCCAGCGTCGCTGAGGGACTTCAGAAGCCGGAGTGCGTTGCTCAGTTGCGGAACGCTCTGGACCTCTACGAGCCGAACCTCGACAAGATCCTGACGACGCTACAGCAGGCGGACCCGCAGCTCAACATCTTCCTGATGACGCTCTATAACCCGTTCTCCGGAGGGTCACCGCTCCTGGATGAGCTGGGCGAACTCTCGCTCGAAGGCCGGGCGGACACGCCGTTTCCTGAGGGCTTGCAAGACATCATCCGCCGTCAGGCCCAGGCGCATGGAGTCCACCTGGTCGAGGTTTACCCGCTGTTCGAAGGCAAGGCGCACGAATATATCGCCGGCGACACGATTCACCCAAACGACACCGGCTATCGCGTGATGGCGGATACGGTCATCGCGGAGATGCGCGCGGGCGGAATCATCGAATAGACTGAGCGCGATGGCAACCTACGACGCCGTCGTTGCCGGCGCCGGGCCCGCGGGCAGCACAGCCGCTAGGCTACTCGCTGAGCGCGGGGCCTCAGTGCTCTTGCTCGACAAGCAGCGTTTCCCACGCGACAAGCCGTGCGGCGGAGGCGTCACCCTTCGCGCCGCCGCTGTTCAGGACATCGACCTGTCGCCGGTCATCGAGCGCACCATTTACGGCGCGCGCTTCTCCCTCCGGCTCGGCGAGAGCTTCGACCGCACATACGCGAAGCCCCTCACCTACATGACGCAGCGCTGCCGGCTCGACGCGCATCTCGCCGAGAAGGCCGCGGGCGCAGGCGCCGAATTCCACGACGGCGAATCTGTGCGATCCGTTCAGGCAGACGGCCTTGCTGGCGAACAGACATCCCCTTCCGCTCGTCCTGAGGCTCTCGAAGGACCGCGCGGGGCGACGACGCCTCGCTCACCGAAAAGGCCAAAGCCCACCCCAATCACAATCGGCACCTCCCACAGCACATACAACGCTCGCGTCCTGATCGGCGCCGACGGCGCAAACGGCGTGACCGCCCGCGCCGCAGGCCTCAACCCTCATTCGGAAGAAGCTGTTGCGCTCGAAGGCAACCTCCCGTTTTCACCGGATATCCCGGAGGACTGGCGCGAGTACGTCGGTATCGACCTAGGCGGCCTCGCCGGTGGCTACGGCTGGGTGTTCCCGAAGAGCGAGCACCTCAACGCCGGTGTCGGCGCCTGGAAGTACGCTACCTTTACGCTGAGACCTAAGCTCACACAGTTGTGCATTCGCTACGGCTTCGACGCCTCGCGGTTGGAGAACCTGCGCGGCCACCACCTTCCGCTGCGCACCGCGCACTCGCCGATTGCCGTCGGCCCTATCGCCCTCGTTGGCGACGCCGCCGGCCTCATCGACCCGCTTTCAGGCGAAGGCATACACATGGCCTTCGCCAGCGGCCGGTTGGCGGCCGACCACACTTTGCGCTACCTCGCAGGCGAAACGGCAAGCATGGCGGGCTACGAGCGGGCCGTCGATGCGGAGGTTCAGCCGGAGCTCGACATATCGCGCCGGCTCCAGGAGCTGTTCCACTTCGCGCCGCCGCCGTATCTTGCTCTCATGCGCCGCAGCGAGAAGTTCTGGCTCTTCTTCTGCCACCTGATTCGCGGCGAGCTGACCTACCTCGACTTCGTGCGAATGATCGGCCCTCTGCGCGTCGCCCTCGACTTCTTCGCAGATGTCGCCCAGCGCCGTCGCGAGGCGCGCGTGAGCGCTCTCGTCCCGCTCCTGCGAGGGTTGTAGCGACGCGGCTTCGCAGCGTCACTACATTCCCCGCTTTTGCCCGTTGCACCCTCTTCGTCGGCATTCTTGCCGCCATCGCCACGCTCGCTGCCTGCGGATCGGACGGGGATTCCGGCACAAACGGCAGCACCGATCCGCCCGGACTGACGCGCATCACGTTCGTGAACAAAGACGGCAGCAATGTGGATCTGCATGTGGAAGTGGCGGATACTGCCGAGGAACGCGGCAAGGGACTGATGGCCCGAGACAACCTGCCGGAGGACCAGGGGATGCTCTTTGTGTTCGAAGCCGAGGGCCAGTACGGCTTTTGGATGAAGGACACGCTCATCCCGCTCTCGATCGCCTTCATCGAGGGCGAGGGCGTCGTCATCGATATCCAGGACATGCAGCCGCGCGACGAGACGATCCACAAGCCAGACGAGCCCTACCTGTACGCTGTCGAGACGAACCAGGGCTGGTTCGCCCGCAATGGCATTGAGCCCCGCTCGCAGGTGCGCCTCGCGCGCACCACGCCGACCCTCATCCAAACCTCAACTGCCGCGCCTTGACTTCGCGTACACTCGCCCCTAAACTGCACTCTACAACCCAACCAGCTACAGGCTGCGAAGGGGAGCAGCAGAGGACAGCCCGCTCCTAGAGAGCCGGAGGAAGGTGCAAGTCCGGCAGCGTCAAGCCTCGAACTCGCCTCTGAGCCTCGCCCGCGAATTCAAGGACTAACGGGCGACGGGCGACGCCCGTTACAGCGTACCGAGAGTTCCGTTCCTGACCTATTCGGAGGCAGGACCGGAGAATTAGGGTGGTACCGCGAGACCAATGAGTCCCGTCCCTTGTGGACGGGATTAATTTTTTCGCCTCGCCAAGCCGCCTCGGTAGGGGCGGCCATGCGTGGCCGCCCGAAAGGACCAGATGGTTACAGCCGAAAGGCCCAAACTAAAGAGCCGCGCAGTCTACGAGGGCTACACCCGTGCCCCGGCGCGCGCGTATCTGCGCGCCATGGGCCTGACCGACGAGGACATCGCGAAGCCCTTCGTTGGCGTGGTATCCGCTTGGAACGAGACCAGCCCCTGCAACGTTCATCTCAACCGTTTCGCCGGCCTCGCCAAGGAAGGCGTGAAGACCGCAGGCGGTACGCCGCGCGAGTTCACGACGATCGCCGTCACGGACGGCATCGCGATGGGCTACGAAGGGATGAAGGCGTCGCTTGTCAGCCGCGAGGTGATCGCCGACTCAATCGAGCTGACGATGCTCGGCCACGGCTACGACGCGCTCGTTGGCATCGCCGGCTGCGACAAGACGCTTCCCGGGATCATGATGGCGATGGCCCGGCTGAACGTCCCGTCCGTCTTCATGTACGGAGGAAGCATCCTTCCGGGTCGCTTCGACGGCCGCGACGTTACCATCCAGGACGTCTTCGAGAGCGTCGGCGCAGTCGAGGCCGGCCTAATGACCGAAGAACAGCAGCGCGAACTCGAGTGCGCCGCCTGCCCGGGCGACGGCGCCTGCGGCGGTATGTTCACCGCCAACACGATGGCCTGCGCCAGCGAGGCCCTCGGCCTCGCGCTCCCCTTCACCGCCTCGATCCCCGCAGTCGCGCCCGAGCGCATCGAAGCTTCGCGTGAGACAGGCCGCGCTGTCGTCAGCTTGCTCGATCGCGACATCAAGCCGCGCGATATTCTCACCCGCGAAGCGTTCGAGAACGCGATCGCCGTCGTCGTTGCCGTCGGTGGCTCGACGAACGCCGCGCTGCACCTGCCCGCGCTCGCCCACGAGTGCGGCATGGAGCTGCCGATCGAAGACTTCGACGCCATCGCGAGGCGTGTCCCGCACATCGCGGACCTCAAGCCGGGCGGCCGTTTCGTGCAGGTCGACTTCCATCGCGCCGGCGGCGTCCCGCGCGTCATGAAGATGCTGCTCGACGCCGGCCTCATCCACGGCGATGCGATGACCGTGACTGGCAAGACGGTCTCGGAGAATCTCGATGGCCTCACCTTCCCGGACGAGAACGAAGTGATCCGCCCGCTCGCCCACCCGCTGGAGCCGACCGGCACGATGGTCATCCTCAGGGGCAACATCGCTCCGGAAGGCTGCGTGATGAAGATCAGCGGCATTCACCGCGAGCGCCACAGCGGCCCGGCGCGCGTCTTCGACTCCGAGGACGCCTGCTTTGAGGCCGTCGCCGCGCGCGCTATCAAGCCCGGCCACGTCGTCGTCATCCGCTACGAAGGGCCAAAGGGAGGGCCGGGCATGCGCGAGATGCTCGCCGTCACCGCCGCCCTCGCCGGCCAAGGCCTCGATCAGGAAGTCGCCCTGATTACGGACGGGCGGTTCTCCGGCGCAACCCGCGGATTCACCGCCGGGCATATCGCGCCGGAAGCCGCGGTCGGCGGCCCCATCGCGATCATCGAAGAAGGCGACACCATCACTATGGATATTCCCAACCGTTCTATCGAGGTGGAATTGAGCGAGGAGGAGATACAGAGGCGTCTCGGCCGGTGGCACGCGCCCGCCCGCAGGTACACAAGCGGGGCACTGGCCAAGTACGCCCGCCTGGTATCGTCAGCGGCGCGCGGGGCCGTCTGCCTGGCCGATGGCTTAGGCGGCTAACTCGGCCTTCCGCGCTGATACAAAACCGCCGTTTGACGCATCTATTACTGGGATACTGAGAAATCGATTGCGAGGAACGAAAATGACCACCGACGACAAACTGTATACAGGCGCACAGATGGTGATGGAATCCTTCCTGCGCGAAGGCGTCGACACCATCTTCGGCCTGCCGGGCGGCGCCAATTTACCGCTGTACGATGTGCTGGAGAACGGCGGCGTCGGCATCCGCCCCGTGCCCGAAGGCGTCGTGCCGAAGGAATACCCGATCCGGCACTATCTCGTGAAGCACGAACAGTGCGCAGCCCACGCCGCGGACGCCTACGCCCGGGTTACGGGCAAAGCGGGCGTCTGCTACGGCACGTCCGGCCCGGGCGCGACGAACCTGGTGACCGGCATTGCCAACGCTTTTATGGACTCTGTGCCGCTCGTCTGCGTGACCGGCCAGGTGATTAGCGCGCTAATCGGCCGCGACGGCTTCCAGGAGGCGGACATTCAGG
>VBEJ01000031.1 GCA_005882985.1 Chloroflexota bacterium | reverse complement strand
GGCACGCTCACCGTCGTCATTTCGAACTTGTCAATCGTGTCGCCTTTCGTCTCGAAGTGGTCCTTGAAGTTATAGAAGGCCGATGCGTGATGCGAGACCTTCACCGGCTCCAGCCCGGAAATTAGATCCCTTCGCACGTAGAACGCGCCCGTTGCAGCGGGTCCGAGTAGCCACTTGTGGCCCGGGAAGGCGCAGAAATCGAAGGCGAGCTCGCGGACATCCACCGGTAGCTGCCCTACCGACTGGGCGGCATCGAGTAGTAGAAAAGCGCGGCGCTCGTGGGCCAGCGCCGCCAGCTCGCGGACCGGAAAAACCTGTCCGGTCGAGTACGAAACGTGCGAGAGGGCGATCAACCGCAGCGCTGGCGTGGCCTGCTCCTGGAACCGGGCGAGAATATCGGCGGACGAATCGGCCCCAGAGACCCTCACGATCTTTAAATTGGCGCCGTAACGCTCGCGGGCGTAATAGGCGGGGACGATGACGGACGAGTGCTCTCCGCTGGCAGTGATAATCTCGTCCCCCGGCCGCAATCCAAGGCCAAACAGCACCAGGTTGATGCCTTCGGTCGTGGTCTGCTGGATCGAAATCTCTTCCGCGCTTGCGCCGATTAGAGTCGCCAGTGCCTCTCGGCAATGACGGAAATCGGCGAGGCGTTGCTCATGGGTTGGCGGCGCCGTTGGGCCTTCCGCTTCCGCCTCGAAGGCCGCTTGGACTGCCCGAAGCACCGCAAGCGGCGACGGTCCCTGCCATCCGGTGTTGAGGTATATCTGCTTGGCCGAACCCGGTATCTCAGCCCGGATCGCTTCGATGTCTAACGCTGAAGACAAGCGCGCGGGTCGTCCTCGGACGATTAGCGCAACACGCTACTGCTTGGGCTTCTTGACCGGCGCTCTTTTCGCGCCCTTGGACGTCTTCGCGCTCTTTTTGGCCGAGCTCTTCGCTTCTTTCGACGCGGCGGCCTTGGCGGTGCCCTGCTTCTCCTTCCGCGCAGGACGTTCAGCTACGGGCGTTTGGAGAGCGGCGACCGATGCGTTATACCGAAGAAGCAATCGGGACTTGTGGCGGCCGGCGTTGTTCGGGTGCAGAACGCCCTTGCGGGCCGCACGGTCGAGCGTGCTTATGGCTGTCCGCACAGCCTCTCGAGCGGCATCGAAATCGCCGCCGGCTATACTATCGTTCGCACGCTTGATCGCCGACTTGGTCGCGCTCTTGACCGCGCGATTCCGTAGGCGCCTCTTGATAGACTGCCGGTGTGCCTTTGCGGCCGATCTAGTAGCCAAGATTCCTCCTTCAGCAAAAAAGCGGCAAGAATCATGATAGCGGCGCCCTTGAAGGCTGTCCAGCTAGGAGGCGCCTGGAACCTATCGAAGCAGCAGCCCCTCCCGTACGGCCGTGATCGCGCGCTCAGTGACCTCTTCAAGGGCAAGCGTGCCATCGATGACCACGAACCGCCCCGGCTCAGCGCGCGCAAGCTCCAAGAATCCTCCGCGCACCCTTTCATGGAAATCAATGGTTTCCCGTCCGGTCACATCGTTCTGGTCGTCTCCGCGAGACAGCCCTACCTCGGGCGGGACGTCCAGCAGCAGCGTAAGGTCCGCCTTCAGCCCGCCCGTCGCTTCGTGGTTGAGTCGCCGGATCAGCTCGAGGTCCAGCCCGCGCCCGTAACCCTGATAGGCCAGTGATGAGTCTGTAAATCGGTCACATACGACTATGCGCCTCGCGTTGAGAGCGGGGACGATTATCTCGGACACATGCTGTGCGCGGTCTGCCTCGAAGAGCAGCAGCTCGGCTAATGGGCTCAGCGGGCTGCTCTGTTCCTCTTGCAGGATGCCTTCAATCAGCCTCCCCAGCTCCGTACCACCCGGTTCCCGGGTAACGCAGACTGTCTGTCCTTCATCGCGCAACCGTTGAGCGATCTGCGCTGCCAGCGTAGTCTTCCCGGACCCTTCACCACCCTCGAGCGTGATGAGCCCCCCGCAGCTGTCGGCGGCCGCCATCTAGTCTTCGCCGGGCATTATTCGTACGTAGCGATGCGGCTCCTTGCCGAGACTGCGCGACGCCAGGTTGTACCGTTGCGCCAGCATGTGCTGCAGCCGGCGCACGTAGGCGTTCTGCGGATTGAGGTCAACCGCGTTCTCGACATTCATCACCTGTCCGATCGCCTCTTCCGCTTCGTTCAGGGCGGCCATAACAGGGTCACCCGCGCGGTCTCCGCGCATGGTGAGCAGCGATTGCTCTAATTGCAGCACGGTGTTGCTTTTGACAACGTAGATGGGAACGCCGCGCGATTCCGCGTCGTGCAAGGTCTGAGGCTTGCGCCGGTAATACGGCCGGATTGTGATGACCACGTCCGCATCTTCAAGGTGGTCCACGATTTGGCCCGGGAATCGTGTCTCTCGGAGCGCCTGCGCCAGCCGTTGGCGCGAAACACCAAACGGGTAGATACGCCGCTCGCGGGTGCCGGCCGGCACCGTTTCGATATCGGCCCGGCCTCTCGCGTCCCGAGCGGAGGCGGCGGTATGCGATACTGCCGCTCCTAGCCGGACCTGGCCTGTGGCATCCAGCTCTCGGATCTCGGGCGGCACTGAGTAGCCGCGAAGGATCGCGTCGACCACCTCCGCGACGTCGGCGTGCACAGCCACTTTGCTGAATGACTGAATTTCCACAAGCACGTTGAACGTAGGTGGAGCGCGCCGCTCCAGGATCGCCTTCTGTGTACCGCGCCTCCGGGCCTCTTCGTCGCTCAGAGTGACTGACTGGATCCCGCCGACAAGGTCCGAGAGCGTGGGGTTCATGATGATGTTCTCGAGCGCGTTGCCGTGCGCCGTCGCGATAAGTTGCACGCCGCGCTCCGCGATCGTGCGAGCCGCTGCCGCCTCCAGGTCTGTCCCGATTTCGTCGATGATGATTACTTCCGGCATGTGATTCTCAACCGCCTCTATCATCACTTTGTGCTGCAGCTCCGGCGCTGGCACCTGCATGCGTCTCGCGCTGCCGATGCCCGGGTGCGGAATATCGCCGTCGCCGGCGATTTCGTTCGAGGTGTCCACGACTACCACGCGCTTGTTCAGCTCGTCGGCGAGAAAGCGCGCAACCTCCCGCAACATCGTTGTCTTGCCCACCCCGGGCCTGCCGAGCAGCAGCACACTCTTTCCAGTCCTGACCAGGTCTTCGATGATGCGAATGGTGCCAAACACCGCGCGCCCCACGCGACACGTAAGACCGACGATCTGGCCCTTGCGGTTGCGGATGCAGGAAATCCGGTGCAGCGTCCGTTCGATGCCCGCCCGGTTGTCCGCCGTAAACTCGCCGATCCGGGAGACGACGGCGTCTATATCTTCCTGCGGTACCTCGGACTCGCTGAGGGTGACTTCCTCGCCCGGATAGCGGGCCTCGGGCGGGCGGCCCAGGTCCATGACTATCTCCAGGAGCTCGAAGTTGTTCGGCCGCCCCCTCAGCGTCCCTGCGATATGGACCGGCAGCACGTCGATGAGCGCGTCGAGGTCGTCGGTGACATTCAGCATGCTTCTAGCTAACGGGAATGGCCTGACCGGCGGTCTCCTTGGCCAGTTCCTCTACTGGCTTCACTAGGCGTTGAGCGTAACAGGTATAGGACGCCAGTCGATCGAACCCCAGCCGTTCCAGCGACGCCGTCCACGCTCCGTTGTACTCCGGCACAAGACAGAGGACCTGGCGGCTCGCATTCAGGTGCGAGAACGCGCCCTGAAGCACCTCCTCAGTGCTGAAGCGCGTGCTCTGTGCAATTAAAGAAAAGCGGCCTGTATGACCGGTCATTAGCCGCAGCCAGACGCTGATTATCCCGTCCTCTTCAACGAGAAGGTCCTTCGTGCTGCCCCCCCACGACTCTTGCGCTGCCAGCCATTCTCGAAAGGTCGGCCCCTCGATTGCTCTTACATTGGCCGGTACGCAATGACTGTATAGTTGGAACATCCCGATGAGATCGCTCTTGTCGCGTGGCCGGAAGGGCACTTCGGTCGGTTGAGATGAGGGCGCTGAATTCAGCCGGTAGAGAGCCTCTTTGGCATACGGAAAGAAGCCGGCCTTGCGTGCCGCTTCTGACACGTGGCTCCCGACATCCAGTCGCAGAAAGATCCGTTCGCCGCGCTGCTTCGTTATCCCACTGATCATTCGGCTAAATAGCGATAACGCCACTTCTTCGTCCTCATCTACATCAATCAGCGCGTCCACTTCCCAGGCTGACCGCTTGGCCCGCGGGCGTGCCGAGATCAGACCGCGAATCGTCGCACCTCGCACGCTCACCCATGTGTGCTTGCCAGTTGCGAACGAGAACCACTGCTCGATGGTTGATTCCAGAGCATGCGCGCGCTCGTCGAGGCCCAGCCGGTCAAGCGGTTTGGCCTCGTTCGGATGCACGCGCCCATCGAACGAAACGAGCGCAACCAGATCGGTCGGCAGCGGGCGCCGGGGCGAACTCATTTCGAGCCGGCGCTTCTCCCGGATGACCGTACGAGGTCGATAAAGTAGCTGTGGAACCGCGTGTCATTCGTTAGCTCTGGATGAAACGACGTTGCCACGACGGTCTCCTGCCGCACGGCGACAGGTTCTTCCCGTCTAGCCCGCTCGCTTCTGGCCGTCGCGATGACTTCGACTCCGGGCCCCACGCTGGCCACCACCGGCGCGCGAATGAAAACGGCGTGGAACGGTTCCTCGCCCAACACGGGCACATCCAGATCCGACTCAAAGCTATCGACCTGCCGTCCATAAGCATTGCGGAGCACCTCGATATCCAGGGCCCCGAGAGTCGGAAAACCCAGGTCCGAGGCGTTGCGGGCAAGCAAAATCATCCCTGCACAAGTCCCCCAAACGGGCGCACCTGTCTTTACAAATGCCCCGACCGGCTCATACAGGTTGAAATCTTCCATCAGCCTGCAGAACGTCGTGCTTTCCCCGCCCGGAATAATCAGCCCATCGAGCCCCCGCAGGTCTTCCGCGGACCGTACCTGCCGGGTTGAGACGCCCAGCCGCAGCAGCATCAACTCGTGTTCTATGAAATCGCCCTGGAGAGCGAGTACGCCAATAGTGGTCAAGGCATCGTTTATTTTAACAGTCATGAAGGGCCGCACGTAGACGAGAGTCACCGATACAAAAGCACACGAGCCGGCATAAGAGCCGGCCCGTATGCTTAGTCACCGTCTACTCAGTCGTCTTGGCGGCCTCCGCGTTCTTGGTTATCGTTGCCACGGCCTTCGTTATCGCCGTTGGCATTGCCCCCATGATCGCCGTTGCCGTCGCCGTTGTCCTCACCCCCGTTGTCCCCTTCGTTGCCGTTGGTGAGGACGGCAACTTCCACTGGACCCTCGGGGCCGAGCGCGAGCGTCACGTAGACGGAACCATCTGAGGCCGCCGCCAGCGGAAACGGCAGGCCTGTTCCGATCTCCTTGCAAGAGAAAGCAACATCCCCGTTGTCGTGGCGACGGTCACCCTCGTCATCACCACCTCCGTTATGAAGCTTGCAAGCGTTTACAGTCCCACCGGCACCCTGACCGCCCTCGGCCGCAAGCCAGCTCGCCTCATCCAGCTCCACGACGTACGCGGTGCCGTCTTTACCGAATGTCATATCGACTATCGACGTGAAGGGTGGCGTCTCGACCAGTGTGCAACTGTCGTCATCACTCCCACAGGTCACATGGCGGGCATCAGGCTCAATCCGCCACACACGCGAAGTGCCCGGGGTCGCCGGAACTCCCTTTAGCTCGCCGGCGTAAATCGCACCATCTGGACCGACCGCGACGCCAGTTGCGACCGCATCCGAGCAAGAATCGGGCGGTTGGGCAGGGCACTCGCCTCCGGGGACTGCGAGGTTTTCCGGCGGCAAAACAGCCACCCAGTCGATATTTCCGTCCTTGTCGACAATCAAGATGTCGTTACCGCCTGCGTCGGCCACCAGTATTTTGTTCCGGCTCAACTTCGCCAGGTGATACGGGTTAGAGTCCACACCCGCGCCGTCAGGATCGTGGTCTGCCTCGAATTTGCCCAGGTCGGCGACTTCGGTCACAACGCCGTCCTTAATGCGCCATAACCTTGCGTCGGTAGGACCCTGCGGATCGCCTCCGCCCGTCAAGGCCATATACTCTCGCCTGCCGACCTGGATGACGTCCGTGACGTTCGGTAGCGACGCGAGGAGCGACGTCTCGCCGCTGTCAGGGTCCAGCTTGGTCGGCCCGGCGCCCGAGTCCGCGACGAGCAGCTGACCGTTTTGTCCAACGTTGAGCCCAAATAACAGGCCGTGAAAGTCCTGCGATATGGTCTTCCATCCAGGGCCGTCCGCGCTCGCGATGCTCGCCGTAAGCCCGAGCAC
>VBEJ01000302.1 GCA_005882985.1 Chloroflexota bacterium | reverse complement strand
CTGCCCGTAGGTCGCGCCGGCAGAAGTCGAGATGCTCTCGTTCATGAGCGTGCCCATGAAGTCGTTGCCGCCCGCATTCAGCAGGATTTGCGACAGCTTCGGCCCCTCCTTCACCCAGGACACCTGGAGGTTCGGGATCCAGTTGTTTAGCATCAGGCGAGAGACGGCGTACGTCTTCAGCACCTCCGCGCCGGTCGCTCCCGGCCGGACGTTCTCGACGAGCGACTTGCCGTACATGGGCGCCTCGGTGTGCACGAAGCCCAGTGGCACGAATTCGGTGAAGCCGCCAGTCTGCTTCTGGATGTCGCGTAGCAGCCCGAGGTGTGCAGCCACGTGCCGCGGGCTCTCCACGTGCCCGTACATGATCGTCGAAGTCGTACGGATGTCCAACTCGTGGGCCGTAGTCACGACCTCGACCCACTGGTCCTTCGTGATCCGGCCGGGCGAGATCAGGTCGCGGACCTCCTGGTCGAGCACCTCGGCGGAAGTCCCGGGCAGCGTGCCAACGCCTGCCTCCTTGAGCCCCGTAAGGTACTCGCGGATCGTGCATCGTGAGCGGATCGCGCCGTAGAGCACCTCCTCCGGCGAGAAGCCGTGGATGTGCAGCTCCGGCAGCTCCTTCTTGATGGCGCGCGTCAGCTCGATGTAGTAGTCGCCCTTCATTTTCGGGGGCAGACCCGCCTGGATGCAGACCTCGGTTGCGCCCAGCTCCCACGCCTCGCGCGCTCGCCGCACGATCTCTTCGACCGGAAGGTAGTACGCCTCCTCCTCTCGGTGGCCGCGACTGAACGCGCAGAAGGTGCAATGCTTGATGCAGACGTTCGTGAAGTTGATGTTGCGGTTGATGATGTACGTAACGACATCGCCGACCGTCTTCCGGCGCAGGTCGTCGGCTGCGAGCGCAATGGCGTTCACGTTCGGGGATCCTTCGGCTTCGAGGAGCGTTGTCCCGTCCTCTACCGAGATATCCTCGCCTGCCAGCGCGCGGTCCAGTATCCGCGCGACGTCCGGATCGATCTCCGAAAAGAGGCGGTCGAGGGAAGTCTTGAGGTGAGGGATGTTGGTCTTGTGTCCGTTCTTAGTGACCATGATTGGCCCTCCTTGCGACGAGTAGCGAAGCGGGGCGTTGATGGCCCGCTCGTCCTACGAGAACCTCAGGACGAGCGGAAGGCAACGTGATTTTATGTCGGAGTGTTCTTCGGGAGACGCCCCTTCGGGATGGGCCAGAGACGCGCCTTCGGGGCGTCTCTACGGGTGCGTTTACCATGCTTCGACTTCTTTCTTGACGAGGCCGTTCTCATCGGCCATCTCGTAGATGCGTTCGCTGAGCGCGCGCGGGATGAACCCGTTGCGTTGCACGACGTACTCGGGGTAGATCGCGAGGCGCTCGCGCAACTCGAAGCCGGCGGCGGCCGTCGTCTCTCGCAGCTCGACGATCTTCGGCCAGGGCTTCTCGGGGTTGATGTAGTCGCGCGTGACCGGTGAGATGCCGCCCCAGTCGTTGATGCCGGCGAAGAGGTACATCTGGTAGGCGTCGGGCGTGAGGTTCGGCGGCGCCTGGATGTTCATCCGCCCGCCGAGAACCAGCCGGGCGACGGCGATCGTGCGCA
>VBEJ01000301.1 GCA_005882985.1 Chloroflexota bacterium | reverse complement strand
AGCCAATCGCGGTACGAGGGATACTTCAGCTCCGGCTTGTCGCCCAGGCTGAACAACGCCTCCTTGCAGCCCGCCCGCTTGGCGGCGTTCGCAGAGGCGAGGACCATCTCGGGCGTCATTGTCAGAGCGTCCGCCTCGCCCGGCTGCTTCACGAACGTACAGTAGCCGCAGACGTCGCGGCAGAGGTTGGTCAGCGGGATGAACACTTTGCGCGAGTAGGTGACAACGTTGGGGTGCGAGCGGTCGCGCAGAAGACCCGCGGCCATCATGAGCGCGGGCACCTCGCTGCCCGAAGCGCGGGTTAGACGCACCGCCTCGTCGCGCGAAAGCGCGTCGCCCGCAACTGCTTTCGACAGCAGCTCTTCGACAGGCGGCGAGAGCCGGTTATGGATCAGGAACACCGTGACGGAAAGGAGAAATGAGGAAGGAGAAATGAGACGGCGGGTGCCCGTTGGGGCGTTGTCTCGGCCATGCGCAGCTCCATCAGAAAATCCGCCGTTGGGCGGAGCATATGGCTGCGGGGGTGCGCCTCGCCGCGGCGAGTGGCTGAGTGACCCGAGAGGCTAGAAGGGGCACCCCGCGCCGCCTTCCAACGGGTCGAGCGTGATTGTAGCACCGCGTGGCTGGTGCTGACAAGGCGCTGGGGGGTGTTAGGTGTTAGGTGTTAGGTGTTAGGTGTTAGGTGTT
>VBEJ01000101.1 GCA_005882985.1 Chloroflexota bacterium | reverse complement strand
TTTTCCTCCAGAAGCTGAATGTATTCGGCTTCTGTTAGCCGGTGCCGAGCCTCCACGCGCGTCCGGTCCGGCATAACGCCGTAGCGGCTCTTGAGAGCTCGCAACGCCTTCACCATCCACTTGCGGTAGAACTGCTCGGCTTCGGGCGGCTCTGCCCCTTCATAGAAAGATGTGTTAAAGGAAAAGGTGCCGTCTTTGCGGAGCGTTCGCTGAATCTCCTTCAAGACCTGCTCCTTTTCCGGTACCAGGTGGATGGCGTTGCAGAAGAAGATGGCGTCTACCGGCTTCTTAACGAATTGAGAAAGCTTGTCGGCACTGCCCTGGACGAACCGGACAACGGCATCCTGGATATTCTCGAGGTTGCGCCGGGCCGCCTCTAAGGCCGATTCCGAGGGCTCGACCGCGATTACTTCAGCTTCCGGGCACGCTACTTGTTCCACCAGCAGACGAGTGACAGCGCCCGTGCCGGCGCCCAGATCAACGACGCACTGCCCGCGGTGTAGATCGGTCAAGGCGACGAGCCTTCGATTGACCTCCTGATAGAAAGGGTGGCGAGCGAACTTTTCCAACGTAAACCCGTCCGACATTGAGCCTCCTAAGCTTCAGGTTGCAATTTACTGGCAGCAAGCAGGGTTGCAACCTTGTCCAGTATATGCCAAGCAACGTCGTATTTGGACATAAGAGGCAGCTCCGCCCGCCCGCCCGCACTATCCAGAATAACAACGCGGTTGTTATCAGCGGCAAAGCCCGCGTCGCTCGCCGTAATGTCGTTCGCTACGATCAGGTCAAGCTGTTTGTCCTCGATCTTCTGCTGAGCGTTGGCGAGCAGGTCACGGCTCTCGGCGGCAAATCCCACCTTTACCAGCCCCGGCCGGACACCAACCTCGGCAAGGATATCCGGCGTCGGCACTAAAGGAATGGAAAGCGTCTCGCTTTGCCGTCGCTTAATCTTTTCGCCCACTGTCTCCGCGGGCTGGTAATCGGCCACCGCAGCCGCCATAATCAACGCATCGGCGCCCACACAAGCGGCAACGACAGCATCCCGCATCTCGGCCGCCCGGCGCACCCGGAGAACTTCGACGGCGACCGGATCTGGCAGCACACTAGGGCCCGAGACCAAAACAACATCCGCCCCGCGGTCCCGGGCCGCCTCGGCGACGGCGAAGCCCATCTTGCCGGAAGAATTGTTTCCGACGAAGCGGACCGGGTCAATCGGCTCATGCGTTCCGCCGCCAGTCACTACTACTTTTTTTCCTGCTAAGTCACCGCCCCTACCCAGAACATGCCTAATCCACCCGATAATCGTCTCAACCTCGGAAAGTCGACCGCGACCCATCTGGCCAGATGCTAGCCGGCCGTCCTCTGGCCCAACGATCTGAACGCCACGATTGCGGAGCGTGGTTAGATGCTCCTGCGTCGCCGGGTGCTCGAACATTTGCGAGTCCATTGCCGGGCACACGATGAGCGGCGCGCGCGTGGCGAGCGCAGTCAGGCTCACCATCTCCTCAGCGAGGCCGAGCGCCAGCCGCGCGACAATCGTGGCGGTGGCCGGCGCGATAACGAGCACCTCGGCTTGTCTGGCCAGCGCGATGTGCGCTTCCGCGAGATTGCTGTTTGCGTCCCACATGTCCCAATAGGGGCACCGACCGCTGACGCTTTGAAACGTGATCGGTGCGACAAATTTAGTAGCTTCGGGCGTCATGATCACGTTGAGAACGGCTCCCGCCTGGGTGAGCTTACTGGCCAGATCGACGGCCTTGTAGACGGCGATACTGCCGGTCACGCAGAGCACGATGTTGCGGTCCGTCAGGTTGTACACGGTTCAGCTACGGTTCATGTCGAAGACGAGGCGGAGGCCTCGTAGAGTGAGATCTGGGTCCACCCTCTCGATTATATTCGTTTCGGCCGCGATACTCGCCGCGTAGCCGCCTGTGCCGATCACCTTCGCCTGCCCGCCGAGCTCTTGCTTCATTCGCGCGATGATGCCCTCGACCAGCCCCACGTAGCCGAAGATCATCCCTGATTGCAATGCAGCTACGGTATTCCTCCCGATCGCGGACTCCGGCCGCGCGAATTCAACGCGGTAGAGCTTGGCAGCACGCTGAATCAGCGCTTCGAAGGCGATTCCTGGGCCCGGTGCGATGGCCCCGCCCAAATAGTCACCGTCCGCGTTTACTGCATCAAACACCGTGGCCGTTCCGATATCCACGACAATGAGTGGTGGCGGCCCGTATGTTCGGATGGCAGCCACTGCATCAACAACACGATCTGCGCCGACATCGCGCGGGGTGTCGTAGAGAACCTTCAGTCCCGTGCGCGTTCCAACCCCAATAACGAGCGGCGAGACGCCGAAATAGCGCCGGCACACGGTCTGAAAGACCGGCTCAAGCTCCGGAACCACGCAAGTCATGGCCGCATCCTTCACGTCAGTAGTCGAAAGGCCGTTATGTTGCACCAAGCCCAGAATCAAACTGCCATATTCGTCTGCGAGTCTCTCTATATCGGTGGCCAGACGCCAAGTACCTCGCAGGGATTCTCCATCGAAGAGCCCGAGCGTAACGTTCGTATTTCCTACGTCAATTGCTAGAAACATCGCGTTTGCTTCTGATCCGAGGCCGATTATATGGGGCGCAACGCTCCAATGAAACGCCTTCTTTCTGAGTTAGAAAAGGTGCCGTGTCACCCCCTCTTATTGACATAAGGACGTTGACTACCGGTCTTTGGGGCTGGTACCGTACCGCCCATCCGCTCCCCGACGACCTAGCCAAAGCCTCTTACCGGGAGGGTTCCGATGGCCGATCTCACTGCTCCGCGCATATGGAATGCTGCCCTCAGACAGATTCACCTCTACCCCACGTGCCCTAGTGATAACAAGCTTGATAGCGCGGAGAGTGACCCCGGCAACTTTGTTGCACGGGGGCTGGCGGAAGTTACAAAACAATAGCTGGGCAAGCGATCTATGTTGTCATGTTCTGGGGGTAAGGAAACTGGCAAAGAGGGTGCTGACTTGGTCAGTTTGCTAAACGTAATCCCCCTTGACCGCTCGGGATCCGAGTGTTACGGTTTCCGGCATCCGCCCCGCCACCAACGGGTTGACTGCAAGGGCGGCCCAGCCATTTGGAAGGGACGCGCAATGTCCAACCGTGGGGATCTGGCCTTTTCCGCGCGACGGCCGCGAAGCCGGCAGCGGCAACCAGACCCTACTCCTAATCATGCTGCTCCGGGTGAGCGCGCCGAGGACCAACTCGACAGATTATTCTCGCTCTCCCAGGACCTGCTCTGCGTCTTGGGCTTTGATGGTTATCTCAAACGGGTGAACCCTGCCTTCCTCGCGACACTGGGTTTCAGAGCAGAAGAACTGCTGTCCCAACCCTACGTGGACCTCGTTCATCCGGACGACCGTGTGATCGTTTTGGCGGAGCTCGAACGGCTTCGCAGAGGCCTGCCAACCAACTCTCTCGAAACGCGCTATCGGCGTAAGAACGGCTCTTACCGGCTCCTCCAGTGGAATGCCACGCCTGCCCTTCCCCAACAGATGATCTACGCCGTCGGGCGGGACATCACGAGGCACAGGCGAATGCAAGAGCTCGAGAGGCAGCGTGCGCGACGTGAGCTGCAACAATCGCAAGAGGCGCTAGACGTCACGGTACGTCATGGGACGGCGGAGATGACCAAGAGGAACCACAGGCTCGCGCAGGTGGTTGAGCAGCGCAGAGTCGCCGAAGAGGAGCGGAATAGCCTGCTGGCAGAGAGGGAATACCTGGCCCGGCGACTGCTCTACGCTGAGGAACAGGAGCGGCAGCGGCTGGCCTACGATATCCATGATGGGCTTCTGCAGATGATCGCCGCGGCTGACATGCAGGTAGAGAGCCTGCACCAACTTCAGTCACCCGATCAACGCCTAAACGAGAAGCTGGATTCATTCCAGGAGTCAATCACCAATGCGCGCAAGCACGCGGTGACACGGAAGGTAAGGGTAGCTCTTCGGCTCCAGCGGAATCGCCTCCGTCTAGAGGTACATGACTGGGGCAAGGGGTTCGATATGAAGGAAGCGCTGGCCAAGATCGCCTCAGGCGAGAGCCTGGGCCTGACCATCATGAAAGAGCGCAGCCATCGCCTCGGCGGCAGTTGCGACATCATCAGCGAGCCGGGACACGGGACGAAAGTCACCGTCTACATACCCGTGCCAGCCGTGCCCCTGTGAGGCTCAGATGACTGAACCTGCCCGCCCCCAGACTACCGTGCTCATCGCCGACGACCATCCGATGATCCGACAGGGCCTGCGTGCCATGCTCTCCTGCGAGGACATCGAGGTCGTCGGTGAGGCTGATACCGGCATGGAGGCGGTCGAGCGCGTGCGCGAGCTAAGGCCGGACGTAGTCCTGATGGACATGCGCATGCCGGACATGGACGGTCTCGCCGCCACTGAGATCATTCATAAAGAGCACCCGGAGATTGCCATCCTCATCGTCACGATTTACGACTCCACGGATTACATCCAGCGTGCACTGCTCGCCGGCGCCTCCGGCTACGTCCTAAAGGGCATCCCCCAGAGTTCCATGATCGACGCGATCCGCCTGATCAGGAACGGCGAATCACTCATCAACCGCGACATGCTACGGGCGCTGCTGAGCGACATCAGCACAGGGGATCCCTCAAGCCAACTCACCGTCCGCAAATTGACGCCGCGCGAGAGGCGGGTGCTCGAGCTGCTGGCCGGCGGGCTTAGCAATAAAGAGATCGCACAGCAGATGCGCTATAGCGTCGGCACGATCAAGAATGTGGTTGCCCACGTCTTCGACAAGCTCGGGGTTCCCGACCGGACCCAAGCCGCCATCTTGGCCGCCAAAGCTGGGATGGTGTCCGATGCGCCCGAAATGACCTCGGAGGAACCAAGTCTAGCCGAGCGGTCAAATCACGGTTAGACCCGAGCCCCTGTGTCCACACAGGCGCCCTGGCTAGCCGCTGATTAGCCCAGGCGCACTTGCGGAGTTGCTAACAGCAGAACGACACTGACACCGCCCCAAGAACGCTCGGCACCGCAGACGGAGGGAGTCATGGCAAACGCAGTCGCACAGCGAACTCCAGACACTGGCCTCGGCCGGCTCCGCCTCAACGTCACCGGCTCAAAGAGACCATCTTTGTCCGCGCACTATACATAAACGTATTGCCGAGCTTGGCTGCGGGCTGGTAACTTTCCGCCGTTCGCTCCAAAGGCTACCTACACCGGAGGTGTTCACATGACAGATGCAACCGCCCAGCGTATATGGAATACTGCCTTGGGGCAGCTGCAGTTAAAGGTAACGCGTCCCAATTACGACACCTGGTTGAAGGGTACCGAGGGCATCCGGCTTGAGCCCGGCGCGCTCGTCGTGGGCGTGCCGTCCGAGTTCATCAAGGAATGGCTCTCCACGCGGATGCGGAGCCTCGTCTGCCAGGCGCTGGGGGACATCCTCGGCCGGCCGATGGAGGTCTCTTTCGAGATCGTCGGACGCAACGGGCATGACAACGGCCACACGAACGGGGCCTTGACGCTGACAAAGACAGCGGTTGCGGCGCAGGCAGTGATCGCCAGTCCGACGCGCCAACAGAGGCTCAACCCGCACTTCACGTTTAAGAGTTTCGTTATCGCTGAGAGCAACCGCATGGCTGCGGCGGCCGCCTTCCGGGCGTCGGAAAGCCCGGGCACGGACTACAATCCGCTTTACATCTACAGCACACCGGGCCTCGGCAAGACTCACCTTCTTCAGGCGATTGCCCAGTACGCGACCGAAGCGAACAAGCGCGCGGTCTACGTTACGTCTGAGCAGTTCACAAACGATTTCGTGACGGCAATCGCCCAGGGACGTTCGGACGAGTTCCGGAAGCGCTACCGCTCGCCCGAGCTGCTGCTCATCGACGACATACAGTTCCTGGCGAGCAAGGCTCGCACGCAAGAGGAGTTTTTCTACACTTTCAACGATCTCCACTCGGACGGCTGCCAGCTTGTCGTAGCCGGCGACCGGCCGCCCGCCTCTATGAACGGCCTCGAGGGGCGCCTCTGCTCGCGCTTTCAGTGGGGGCTCGTCGCAGACATCCAGCCCCCGGACACGGAGACGAGGCTTGCGATCCTCAAGGCAAAGGCAGAAGAGCAGCACCACATAGACCTCCCAGAGGATGTCGCGCGGCTGCTCGCGGAACGGGCGCCGGACAACATCCGGGAACTCGAGGGCCAGCTCAACCGCGTGGTCGCTTACGCGAAGCTAATCCGCGCCGCTGCGATAACAATGGAGATTGCCGTGCGAGCCCTAACCGCACTCAAACCAGCCACCCCTCAACCCGCCGAGCCGGACGCGGTTCTCCAAGCCGTATCGGACCAGTACGGCGTACCGATCCAAGCGCTAGCCGGCAAGAGCCGTGCCCGCCCGATTGCTGAGGCACGCCATACCGCAATGTTCCTGCTCCGAGAGGACTCCGGGCTGGCTCTCAAGCAGATCGGCCTCCTGTTGGGACATCGCGATCATTCCACAGTTATCCACGGAATACAGAAAGTCACAAGGACGCTCTCCCTGGACCCGCGGTTTGGCGCGCTGCTCTCCGAGATACGGAGCGCGGCCTCGCACCGCTAGACGAACACCGGTCAACGCCCATCCACGCGCGCCTGCACAGAGCTTGCCCGTCATTATCCCATCGCCGGCAAACACGTAATCCACCTGTTCAACATCACGAAGACGACGGCTACTACTCTCCTATTCATCTTTATAATCAAATGATGAAATGATTGACCGAATAGCAATCGGCGTTAAAGCCGGCGCAGGGGGCGCAGGGAGCGTGAGTTTTCGCCGAGAAAAATTCGTGCCGAGAGGCGGCCCAGACGGTGGCGATGGTGGTGATGGCGGAAGTGTCATACTGATGGCCGACCGGTCGGTCCGCACGTTAAAGGAAGTAGGGCGGAAACGAGTCTTTCAGGCAGAGGCCGGCGCACGCGGCGAAGGCGGAAAGAAACACGGCCGCCGGGGCGATTCTCTGCTGTTGAGAGTGCCGCTTGGGACGGAGGTCTGGCGAGAGGACGAGCGCGCAGCCCAAGAACTCATCGCCGAGCTCGTTGAAGAGGGTGGTTTGGCTGTCGTCGCAAAAGGTGGAGCCGGTGGTTGGGGAAACGCGCGGTTTGCTACATCCGTGCAGCGGGCGCCCCGCATCGGGCAGCGCGGACAGAGGGGGGAGGAGGCAAAGCTGGTACTCGAACTCAAGCTGCTAGCCGACGTGGGAATCGTGGGCCTGCCGAATGCGGGAAAGTCCACGCTGCTGCGCGCCATTTCGGCTGCTCGGCCGAAAGTGGCCGACTATCCGTTCACAACGCTTGAGCCGGTCCTCGGCGTGGTGGAGAGAGATTGGCAAACGTTTGTTGTTGCGGACATTCCCGGCCTCATTGAAGGTGCGCATCACGGGGCTGGACTGGGGCTGGAGTTCCTGCGCCATGTTGAACGGACGAAAGTGCTTCTCTACATGATTGATGGCGGCAGGCAGGATCCTGTGGCTGATTTCCATACCATCGAGGCGGAAGTGCAGGAATACGGCCGTGGAGTAGGCGAGCGTCCGCGGATCGTGGCTGTCAATAAGCTCGATCAGCCAGACGTTGCACGGCGCGCTGGCGACATTAGAGAGCAGTTCAGGCGGGCCGGCGTTGACATCTTCCTCATCTCAGCTGCGGGTGGTGAGGGTCTGGGCGCTCTCGTGCGGAGCTTGGCAGAAATAGTCGCAGCGCACAAAGAGACGCGACCGGCCGGGCGCGGAGAGCCGCCGGCGATTGTGCATGCGCCGGTCACGGACCTCCGTGTCCGGCGGGAAGATGGCGCCTTTCGCGTGGATGGAGAGCGGGTTGTGGCCTTCGCCGAAATGATGCCCGTCGAGACGGACGAAGGACGCGCTGAGCTGTGGAGGCGATTCAAGCGCTGGGGTGTGGCCAGCGCGCTGCGCCGCGCAGGCGCGAAGCCGGGGGACCGCGCCAGGTTCGGGGATGTCGAGCTGGAGATCGAGGCTTGAGGCTAGGTGTGCTCGGGGGGACGTTCGACCCCGTGCATTATGGTCACCTGCGCCTGGCCGAAAGCGCTCGAGAGGCGGAAGAACTCTCACTGGACCGAGTCCTGTTTGTCCCCGCCGGACAGCCATGGCGGAAAAGCGACCGGGTTATCAGCCATGCGAGGCAGCGGGCCGCCATGCTCGATCTCGCGATTGAAGGTAACCCTGCTTTCGAAATGTCAACGCTCGAGCTCGAGCGAGAAGGGCCGTCGTACACCGTCGATACTCTCGAGTTTCTACACAGCCAGTATCCGGGTAGCGAGCTCGTGTTGATCATGGGCGAAGACGCCCTGGCAGATTTGCCGAACTGGCGGACGCCGGAGCGTATTGTATCGCTTGCGCAACTGGCGGTCGCATCCAGGCGGGAAAGCAACCGTGACCCGCCTCACAAGTCGGAATCCTTGCCGGTAGGGACGCTGGAGCGTGTTATTTGGGTCCCCATGGAGCCCTTGCAGATCAGCGGCTCCGCCATCCGCGACAAGGTGCGCAGTGGGCTCTCGGTCCGCTACCTCGTGCCCGATGCGGTACGCCTGTACATCGCGGACTACGGACTATACCGAGAATAAGTCCGGCCGCGTTGCAATCGCGTATCAAGGCAGGAATCGACCCGCGTTAGACCCATGGTTCGCCGAAACCAGCGACATATATTAGCTAGATGAGCCCTTGGTTAGACAGCCTGTGGAGGTGGGTGATGTTGTCCAGTCGCCTTCCGCTCTCTATCGCTTTGCTCGCGTCAATCCTTCCCCTTGCGGCTTGTGGAAGCAATGGCGACCCCGAGATCGAGCAGACCGTGCGCAGCCTGGTGGCATCGTATAACGCAAAGGATGTCGACGGATTCCTCGGAAAGCTTACCGATAAAGTTGTCCAAGAACAGTATGGCGTGCCACGCGAGCAGGCGACCGCCTCGGTGGCGAAGTCAATCGGCGAGCCGTCCATCGAGATCCGGCGTCTTTCGAACACGCACGTCTCCGGAACAACGGCGACGATCGACTTCGAACACACTTCCGGGAAGGTCGTCGTCGTGGAGCAGGTCTCAATGGCGAAAGAAGGCGATCAATGGAAGATCGATGGTTTCAAGAACCAGCCCGTTGAGATTCCTGGTGGCACTACGACGATAGGTGTGGAAGCGACGGAGTTTGCTTTCAAATTGGATGGTGATGTTAAGGATGGTGACATCGCCTTAGCCGTACACAATGTGGGGCAACAGGAGCATGAGCTCGTCCTGGCTCGCATTGCGGACGGGGTCCCGCTCGAGAATCTGGTAATGGCGATCGCGCAGGCAGGCAACCAGGCGGCGAACGCGCCCGAGGCCGTGCAAGAAATCGTGGCCTTCGGGGGTTACAAGCCGGGCGAGTCGGGCAACATCGTTTTCGCAAAACCGCTCGACCCAGGACGATACGGTCTCTTCTGCTTCTTCCCGGACGTGAACGACCCAGAGCAGACTCCGCACGCTTTGAAGGGTATGTACGCGGAGTTTTCTGTATCCGGCTAGATGAGGTAGGTCAGCCGCACCCTGGCCCCTCGGTCTGCGGCCCAGGCGGCGATACCGGCGAGCTCTTTCAGGCGTTCCGGCAGTTCAGGAAAGGAACTAGTGAGCTCGCGAAGCTCTGCGGTCCCTTCAATCGCTTCAGCGACGGTCCGCGCGGCCTCAGCGAGGGGCGTAGCGTCCTGCCAGAGCCCCTCGAGCATCTCTTCCTCCGCGGCGTTATCGGTGCGCGCGTCGGCGAACTTTAGAAGCGGCGCCATGTTTACCCGCAGCGTCCGCTTCAGGATAGCGGCGGCCCTCGCCAGCGGATGGTCGGCACCGTAGCGTTCCGTGTGGGCCATTGAGATGAAGTACACGATGTCCGACGTGTCGCCGAGGAAGTCGACCGGGCAAGGTTCGTCGGCGGTCGTCTCGACGATGAGGGTGGTGGGCGTGTGTTCGACGGTCATGGCTTCCTGGCGACGAATATCTCGTACGACCCTGGATCGAGCTCCGAGTGATCGAACGCGATGCG
Source organism: Chloroflexota bacterium (assembly GCA_005882985.1). Classification (GTDB taxonomy): domain Bacteria; phylum Chloroflexota; class Dehalococcoidia; order SM23-28-2; family RBG-16-64-32; genus CF-163. The sequence goes on along the minus strand of VBEJ01000101.1, from coordinate 489 downwards.
CTCCGCCTTGAACCCGGCTTCGGTCAGCAGCCGCAGCCACGTATCGCGCGAGAACACCCCCTCGATATGCCGGTCCTTCTCAACGCGCACGGATCCGTCCGCCTCGCGCAGGAGGTAGGCGAAATCGACCGTGTAGGTGTCGTCCGAAGGGTCGGGGTCCCAGGTCCACTCGAGGTAACGGAGGCCGCGGCCGTCCTTGCCGTCGTGGCCGCCGTGGTCGGTGTACGGCTTGAATTTCTCGCGGACGTGGTCGGGCGCGAATAGCGCGGCGCCGCCCCGCCGGCAGTGGACGAAGGCCGTATCAATCGCTGCTTTGAGGTCATCCTCCGTCGTCATGTAGACAACCGCATCGTGGACGAAGACGGCATCGAACTCGCGGCCGAGGCGCAGCGTGCGCATGTCGCCCTGAATGTGCTCGCACTCGGGGTTTAGCGAGCGGCTGAGCTCGAGCATTCCTTGGGAGAGATCGGTCAGGGTCATTTCGAATTT